>JBEVMS010000328.1:0-8162 GCA_040508515.1 Dyella sp.
TCGGGTCGTTGGCGCGTAGCGCGTCGATATAGTCCAGCCACCAGCGCCCCGGCAGACGCTTGGTGCCGGTGGCATTGGGAAACAGCGCAATCACCCGGTGGTGCGGTTGGCGCTCGGGCAAGAGGTCGTGCAGTAGGGCGCCGGCGGCGGTGTGCTCGTGCGTCTGCAAGGCGATCCGAAGGCGCGGATAGGGCGCCTCCTCGGCCAGCTCCGGCGTGCCCAGCGCGCAACGCAGCGCGTAGATGCCATCCAGCGCGAAATGGACCGGTGCCTGCGCCATCGCCTCCTGCCAGGCACCGCCGTCATTGCGTTGCTCCTGCTCATTGCGCGGCAGCGCCAGCCGGTAACGCGCGCCGCACAGCGACAACAGCAGCCGCCCGGACGAGGAGCCGCGCGCGCTGTCCAGCGCCAGGTCGTAGCGCAGCCGACGAATCTGTCGCAGCGTGCGCAGCAGGTGCAGCGGATGGTGACCGGGACGGCGGGTCAGTTGATAAATCCGCTGGATCTGCCGAAAGCCGGAAAAAATCTGCTCGGCGGCCTCGCAGGCGGTCAGCACATCCACCTCGGCGCCGGGAAAACGCTGCTCCAGCTCGCTCAGCAACGGGGTCAGCAGCAAGGTGTTGCCCAGCCGATGGTTGGGCCGCAGCAGCAGAATGCGGTTGATGCCACGCGTCGGTAGCTCGCCGATGCCGAGCAGTTCGCCGCCCGCGCGCACGGGGGCCGCGTGTGACGCGGCGTCTGGCAGGGAGGCGGAAGACTCGGCGGGCGTGCTCAAGGTAGCTGCGACTCAGACAAAGAAAGGTCTTCGATTATCGCCGGTTTCGCTTACTTCGCACTTATCGCCGGTTTTAGGGTTTGTCGCGCCCCGGCGCCGACTTGACGCGACGGGCGCGCGGGTGGGCGTCGTCGTAGACGCGTGCCAGATGCTGAAAATCCAGGTGGGTGTAGATCTGCGTGGTGGCGATATCGGCGTGACCGAGCAGTTCCTGCACCGCGCGCAGGTCGCCGGAGGATTCCAGCATATGGCTGGCAAAGGTATGCCGCAGCAGATGGGGATGAATGCGTTTGGCGCCGCCCAACTTCTGTAAACGAAGCTGCACTGCGCGCGGGCTGATCGGCGCGCCGCCACGGCCGGGAAATACCGGTGCCTCGGGACGCATGCCGGTGGCGGTGCCCCATGTAGCCAACGCGCTGACCGCATGCCGGCCGACCGGCACGAGACGTACTTTGTTGCCCTTGCCGAGCACCCGCAGCATGCCTTCGCGCAGGTCCAGGTCCAGCCAGCGCAGGGCGGTCAGTTCGGATAACCGCAGGCCGGACGAATAGAACAGCTCCAGCATCGCGCGATCTCGCAGGTTGAGCATGCCGTCGCCGTCGACCTCGACTAGCGCGGCCGCTTCGTCGGTGTCCAGCACCTGCGGCAGCTTGCGGCGCATCTTGGGACCGCGCACACCGGCCAGCGGGTTGTGCGTCAGCAGCCCTTCGCGGGTGAGCTGGCGAAACAGACTGCGGCAGGAGGACAGCAGCCGTTGCAAGCTGCTGGGCGCCAGGCCGTCGCGATGCTGGGCGGCGACGAAGCGGCGCATCAGGTTGGGATCGAGCTGCGCGTAATGCTCCAGCTGCAGGCTTTCCATGTGCCGCAGCAGTTTTTCCAGATCGCGCCGGTAGCCGTCCAGGGTGTGCTTGGAGGCGTGCCGCTCGTGCGCCAGCCGTTGCAGCCATTGGTCGGCTTGCGCGCGGGCGCTCATCGGCTCAACCGGCCGCCTGCGCGCGCAGCAGCGCCGCGCTGACGGTGGCGCCGATCATGCTCAAGAACAGCGTGCCCATGCCGGGTTGGAAGCGGTCCGGATCGTCGCTGCCGATGGCCAGAATACCGACCTCGCCCAGCGGCACCATCGCGGCCGAACGGATTTGCCGGGCCTGTTCGCCGAACAGGCGGCTGAGTTTTTCGAGGCTCAGGCGGCCGGAAATCGGTTGCTGCTGATCCAGAAATTCGGCGAACTGCGGCAGCGCCGCTGCCCCGCCCGGTTCGTGCAGCAGCCATTCGGCGGCATGCCACTGCGCCGGACCGAACAGCAGCAGGCGTACTTGTTCGGTGTGGAAATCCTCGCCCAGGCGCGCCACCACGCTGCGTGCGGTGGTCTCGAACGAGGTTGCGCGGAGCAGTGCCACGGTCAGGCTATGTACGCGCTGCATCAGCTTTTCGTTGTCGGCCGCGATTGCCACCAATTCGGCCAAGCGGCGTTCCAGTTGGGCGTTTCGCTCGCGCAGATGCTGGATCTGATAGACCGCCAGCGAGGCGGTGGGACCGTGCTCGCGTGGCAGTACCAGCGAGGTCGCCAGCGCCGGGTAATCGCCAAGAAATTGCGGATGCTGGCTCAGATACGCGGCCACGTCGGAGGCGGTGAGGCTGTCGATAGTGCGGTCGGTCATAACTCGCTCGGTCGGTTAGCGTCGTGCGGGAGTGTGCGATGCCTGGCGCTGCGCATCAATGCGTGGGCGCGGGCAGCGGCCATTGGCCTTCGAAGACGAACGCCGCCGGACCGGTCATCCACAGCGGGTGGCCTGGTCCGGCCCAGTCGATTTGCAGGCGCCCGCCGGGCAGATCGACCTGGACGCACGCGTCCAGCTCGCCGCGCCGTTGCAGCACCGCCGCCGCCGCGCAGGCGCCGGTGCCGCAGGCGCGTGTCCAGCCGCTGCCGCGCTCGTGCACGCGCAGGGCCAGGTGGCCGCGATCGCGCTTGTGCACAAAGCCGGCGTTGACGCCCGCGGCGAAGCGCGGATGCGCAGTCAGCGCCGGCCCCAGTTGGGCCAGCTCGGGCGCGTCCAGCGCGGCCACGTCCAGGACCACGTGGGGATTGCCCATGGACACCACCCCCACGCGCAGCGTGCGCCCGTCCACGTCCAGCACGTAGTCGCCGTTGTCGCCGGGCGGCGCATCGAACGGCAGCGCGGCCGGCGCGAAGTCGGGCTCGCCCATCTCCACGGTGACCCGGTCCGCCGCCAGCAGGCGCACGCTGACCACGCCGGAAGGGCTTTCGATGCGCACCGTTTCATCCAGCGGCAGCATGCCGGCGCGATGCAGCCAGGCCGCCACGCAACGCACGCCGTTGCCGCATTGGCCGGCGGGCGAGCCGTCGGTGTTCCAGATGCCGTAATAGGCGACGGTGCCGGCGCGGCGCGGCGGTTCGACGCTGAGCAACTGGTCGAAGCCCACTCCGGTATGCCGATCGCCCAGTGCGCGGATCTGCGCCACGCTCAAGGCGAACGGGGTGACCCGGCAATCGAGCAGCACGAAGTCGTTGCCAATGCCGTGCATCTTGGAAAAAGCCAGTGGCATGCGTGGAGCGTTCACTCTTGCGGGTTGGCCGCCGAAGAAGCGCTGGCCGGCGCACTGGCGCTACTCGCCGGAACGCTGCTGCTAGGCGCGGGCGCCACGGTGGCGGCGGGTGCGGGCGTGGCCGGCACGCTCGGCTTGGGCGGCGGCACGTACACCGGCGGGCGCGGATTGTTGGGCATGTACAGCGGACCTTTCTGGCCGCAACCGGTCAGCGAGGCAGCGATGAGGCCGAGCGGAAGCAGCAGAACGAATCGACGCATGGGCTGGGAAGTCCTGATAGATCCTGGCCAGTATAGCCGTGCCGAAGCGCCTGCCCCTGCCGCTATGATATGCGCGCCGCCGCCACCGGAAACGCGCTAATGGATTGGACCGCCCTGGCCGGTTTGCCGGTCACCTTGTTGTCGATCGCCGCCGGCATCGCCCTGCTGCTGGGCGTGTTCCAACTGCTGGCGATGCGCCAACGCTTGCGTGAGGCGCGTCCGCTGCGCGCCGGCGGGCATGGGCTCGGGTTGTTGCTGGCGATCGGCCTGACCACGGTGTTCGCGTGCGCCGCATTGACCTTGCGCGGCTACCGCTTGCTCGATGAGGACGCGCCGGTGGTGGATATCCGCGCGCGCATCCTGTCGCCGCAGCGCTGGGCGCTGACCTTGCAATGGCCCGATGGCAGCAGCCGCCAGTTGGCCTTGTGGGGTGATGCGTTCCGGGTCGAGGCGGTCGTGCTGAAGTGGCGATTGCCGGCGTTGCTGGCCGGCCTGCCGCCGCTGTATCGGCTCGATCGCCTGTCCGGGCGCTATGACGACACCCAGCAGGAAATGCAGGCGCCGCGCACGGTCATCGGCTTCGTCCCGGCGGGCGATTTCGACCTGCTGGATTTGCATCGGCAGTACCCGCGCATGCTGCCGTGGGTGGACAGCGTATTCGGCAGCGGCGCCTACCTGCCCTTGATCGATCAAGGGCACTACACGATCAGCCTGATGCGCAGCGGCGCCCTGGTGGCGGGGCCGGACGAAGCGACCCTGCAGCGGATCGGCCAGCCCTTGGGCGACTGAGCCTGCGCACGGCGCATTATTCGGAAGGGCGTGCAGCCATGGAGGCAGCGGCTGACGGCGCGGTGGCGGTTGCCGTTGCCACGTAACCACCGCCCAGGGCATCGACCAGCGCGATGGCCAGCTCGGCCTGCTGCGCCTTGAGCGCGGCCAGGCGCTGATCGGCAGCCAGCAACTGCTGCTGGCTGATCAACGCGCTCAACGGACCACTGACACCGCCGTGATAACTGCGCAGGGCGTCATCCCAGCCGTGCTGTGCGTCCTGCTGCGCGCGCTCCTCCTGGGCCAGTTGGAGCCGCGTGGACTGCAACGCCGAAACCAGCTCGGCGACTTGATTGAGCGCGCCGATCAGCACGCTGTTGTAGCGCTCCACGGCCTCGTCGTAATGGGCGTCGGCGGTGGCCAACTGGGCGCGCAGGCGGCCACCATCGAAGATTGGCAAACTCAGTGCCGGCGCCACGCTGTAAGCACGCGCCGGCAACTGGAACACGTTGGTGCGATCGCCGGTGGCGATCACCCCGGCCATCGCGCCCAGGCTGAGGTCGGGCAGAAATTGCGTCTTGGCCGCAGCGATGTCCTGGCTGGCCGCCTCCACCTGCCAGCGCGCCGCAACCAGATCCGCGCGCCGACCGAGCAGATTCACCGGCAATTGTTCGGGCAGGGTCACCGGGGCGGGGTCCAACAGCGCGGGACGATTGATGCTCAAGCCGCGGTCGGGACCTTGCCCCAGCAGCACCGACAAACTGCTGCGCGCGGCATCGACGGCATGCGCGGCGGCGGTGGTTTGCTCCTGCGCGCTGGCCTGCTGGTAATCGGCCTGATGCAATTGCTGTGGCGTGCCCAGGCCGCCCTCGACCAGCCGGCGATTCAAGTCAAGGGCCTTGCTGGAGCGGGCCAGTTCGCGCGCGGCAAGGTCTTGTTGGGCGAAGGCGTAACCCAGTTGCACATAGGCGCGCGCCACGTTTACCGAGAGCTGGATGCGCGCCGCGCGCGCGTCGATCTGCGCCGCGCGGCTGCGTCCCAGCGCCGCTTCCCAGGCCGCGCGGTGGCCACCCCAGAGGTCAAGGTCCCAGGAGAAATTCAGCGTGGCGAGTTTGCGCCAGGCGAAACTTCCCAGCGCGTCCTGCGGAAAAATCGGGTCCTTACTGGACAGCCGCGCGCCCGAGGCACTGGCCTCCAGCGCGAGGTTGGGTTGGCGCGCGGCGTCGGCGCCATCAGCGCTGGCCTGAGCCAGCCTGGCGCGCGCCTGGGCCTGGGCGAGGTCCGGATTGTGCTGCAGCGCTTCGTTGATCAGCGCATCAAGCTGCCGATCGCCCAGTGCCCGCCACCAGTCCTGCGCCGGCCACGCGGTCGGGCTCAGCGGGACATCGGCCAGGCTACGGTCGCTTTTGAGCGTGGCCGGGTCGGTCAGCGCCGCGCCGGGATGCAGGCCGCCACTATGGGCACAACCGTCGAGGAGAAGGCATAGCGCCAGAGCGCCGGCGAGCACGGAAAAGCGCATGCGGGTAATCGTCTCTTGGGTAGGTATGGACTGGCGCAGCGGTGGCGCAGGCCACGCAAGCGACGAAGGATCGCGCCGGCTCAGAGCATTTTAACCAGTGCTGGGGACTCGGTGCGCGTGCGGCGGGGGGCACGCTTGGAGCGGCTTTTTGTGGCGCCTGCCAGCAACGCGGCCGATCCGGCGGCACGTTCGACCGCGGCCAGGATTTTCTCGTAGCGCCAGGCATCGGCGCCGTCCTGGTAATAAGCCGGGTACTGACCGATGCAGCGATAACCCAGGCGCTCGTACAGGCGGATGGCGGCCAGATTGTCCGCGCGCACTTCCAGCCGCAGCGCATGGCAACGATGGCTGAGGGCGGCGCGCTCGGCGCCGTCGATCAGTGCCGACCCCACGCCCTTGCCGCGCGCCTCGGGCTTGGTGGCGATCGAGTACAGCCGCGCCAGCGTGCTGCCCTTGCGAAAGAACACCACGGCGGTGCCGAGGAACTTGCGGTGATTGGCGCTGGCCACCAGCACCTGGGCGGTCTCGCTGTCCAGGTGCCGGCGGTACTGCGCGCGACTGAGCCTGTCGCTGTCGAAGCTCGCCTGCTCCAGAGCAACCAAGTCATCCAGATCGGACAGCTCGGCGCGACGGACGCGCACGGCTGCGGTGGCGGGCGGTGGGCGCATGCGCACGTAGCTCCGGCGGCGCGCAATGCGCCTGGCAATTAAGGTGAAAGAGGAAGGCGTCGTGGGGATGACGCGGCACTCTAGTGCGCGGGGTACGTGGGAGCAATCGAAAATCGCAGAAAACGTTTATGGCGGCTTCAGCGCTACGCCTTGTGCCGTGCGGTCGGTATGCCAAACTGCGCGCCTCGCCCGTGACCGCCGAAATGCTTCGACGGCGCGGCCGCCCAGCCATGCAGAGGTGCCATGACCCGACTTGTCATTGTGGTGGAAAAAGCCTCGGACTGGGGTTCCTACTACCCATCGGTCGACGTCATCAGCGCGATGGATTATCTGCGCGAGCCGATCAGCGGTGAGGAAGACCGCACCCATGTGATCAACCTCTGCCGCAGCTACAAGTACCTGGGCACCGGGTATTACGTATCACTGCTGGCGGAGGCGCGCGGGCATCGGGTGATTCCGGCGGTGCGCACCATCAATGACCTGCGCCGGCGCTCGCTGTACGGGCTGGACATCAGCGACCTCAATCAGAAGCTGACGCATTTCCTGCCTGCCGGCGGACGCGACACCACCGACTTCGGCACCCTGGTCTACTTCGGCGAAACCGCCTACCCGGCGCTGCAGGATCTGGCCCGGCAGGTGTTCGAGATGTTCCCTTGCCCGTTGCTGCGGATCGAGTTCGAGCGCGAGCGGGTATGGCAGGTCGCGTCGATCAAGCCGGTCGGCCTGCATACGCTGGACGACGCGCAGGAAGATGGCTTCGCCGAGGCGCTGGATCATTTTTCCAAGAAGCTGTGGCGCAAGCCGCGCGCGCGCAAGCGTTTTCGCTACGACATCGCGATGCTGGTCGATCCGACCGAGGCGATGCCGCCGTCGAACAAGAAGGCGCTCAAATCCTTTGTCGCCGCCGGCAAGGCGCTGGGCATCGAAGTCGATCCGATCGGCAAGAACGACTACCAGCGGCTGGCCGAATACGACGGCCTGTTCATCCGCGAAACCACCGCCTCGGACAACCACACCTACCGCTTCGCCCATCGTGCGGAAAAAGAAGGCATGGTGGTGATCGACGACCCCAGCTCGATCCTGCGCTGTACCAACAAGATCTTCTTGAACGACTTGATGGTCTCGCGCAAGTTGGCGGTGCCCAACACCGAAA
The DNA here is from genome assembly GCA_040508515.1 of Dyella sp. GTDB lineage: Bacteria > Pseudomonadota > Gammaproteobacteria > Xanthomonadales > Rhodanobacteraceae > JBEVMS01. Next base: position 7,709 of record JBEVMS010000328.1, read on the forward strand.
TCCTCTACCGTGACGACGCCAAGGGCCTGAAGGAAAGCCTCGCCAAGCTGGGCTTCCCGCTGGTGCTGAAGATTCCCGATGGCTCGTTCTCGCGCGGGGTGGTCAAGGTTGGCGACGAGGCGGCGCTGGAAAAAGCCGCCGGCGAACTGTTCCAGCACAGCGCGCTGCTGTTGGCGCAGCAGTTCCTCTACACCGAGTTCGATTGGCGCGTCGGCGTGCTCAATCACGAGCCGCTGTACGCCTGCAAGTACTACATGTCGCGTGGGCATTGGCAGATCTACAACCATGGCGCCAAGGGCACGGCCAAGTCCGGCGGCTTCGAGACCGTGGCGGTGCGCAGCGCGCCGGCCGACGTGATCAAGCTGGCACTCAAAGCCACCGCGCCGATCGGCGACGGCCTCTACGGCGTGGATTTGAAACAGGTCGGCGACAAGACCGTGGTGATCGAGGTCAA
>JBEVMS010000050.1:0-4305 GCA_040508515.1 Dyella sp.
GGCGTTGGCACCGAGGGTGGTTGGATCGACCTTGCCGTGCCATAACTGCACCAAAGCACTGATGCAGGCGCTGGTGGCGAGCGCTTCAAAGTCGGCGCGTTGGGCCGGCGTGGGCGTGCCGGCGACCATGCGATTCCAAGTGTCGGTGATTTCCTGGGTGCGGAAATCGGCCGGATCCAGGCCGTCTTGATCGAGTGCACGCAAGTTGTCCAGCAGTTGCTGCACGTCGCCGGTATCGGTCCATAGCGGCAGGTACTGCCGCTGGCGATAAACATCGCTTACCGCCTTACTCAGGGTGATCTGCGTTCGCGTCAGCACGCCGCCTTGGTCGTTGATCTGGGCGATGCGCTGAAAGATCGCCAGCGCCAGGGGATCGGTCGGCGCGGCGGGCGCCGGCATGGCTGATGGCGTGTCCGGCGCGCTGCTGACCGGTGCAGGCGGGCTGCTGGTCGCCGAGGCCTGGGCCCACGCCGGTTCGATCCATGCCAGCGCGCTCGACAGCGCCATCAGCGCGAAGGCATGAGCGTTTGGACTCCATCGACGCACGGCGTGCTCCTTCGGTGAGTCGCATGTCTGGGTGATACCACATCGCCGCATCGACGCAAGGGTTTTGATCGTAGATTTTGACTATTCGTCGCGGCAAGGGTGGTCAATAAATAACCAGGACGCTAGGATGGCCCATCTAACGTATTGATCTCACGCATGATTGAAACCCGCCGATTCGCGCCCGTGTTGGGCGCCTTGACTCTAGTTGCGTGTTTTTTTGCGCCGCCGGCTCAGACCGAATCGTTGCAGGCGACGCTGGCCAAGCTGGCGCCGCGTGCCAATCCTCAGGTCATCGACCTGGCGCTCAAGGCCACGGACTGCGCGGCCGGCCAGGGCGGCGGATTGGCCGACCGGCTGGCGGTGATCGATTACTCGCTGCCCTCCACCCAGCCGCGCCTGTGGGTATTCGATCTGGTCAAGCGCAAGCTGCTGTTTCAGGAGTTGGTGGCGCATGGCAAAAACAGCGGCGACAACGTGGCGACGCGTTTTTCCAACGCCAATGACAGCCACTCCTCCAGCCTAGGGTTGTTCCGCACCACCGACACCTATGCCGGCAAGAACGGCTATTCGCTGCGCATGGACGGTCTGGAGCGGGGCGTCAACGACAATGCGCAGGAACGGGCGATCGTGATCCATGGCGCCGCGTATGTCAGCGCCGCCGAAGCGCGTGCGCAGGGTCGGATCGGGCGTAGCTGGGGCTGTCCCGCCGTGCGCCTGGCGGTGGCGCACCCGTTGATCGACGCGCTCAAGGGTGGACAGATGCTGTTTTCCTATTACCCGGACAAGCGCTGGCTGAGTTCATCGCCTTATCTGAAGTGCAGCAACCAGAAGATGGCGCAAGCCGAAGCCTCACGCCAGTCGCATGGCGATTCGTAAATCGCGGAGTCGGTCGAAAGGCCGCGCAACATGGCGCGCAAGCACAAGCAGCGGCTGTATCACGGGGCTGTCACCGCCGTGGGGCCGTGACAGCGCATCAGCCCTTGGGCAACATCACCTGATCGATCACGTGGATGATTCCGTTGCCCGACTCGATATCGGTCTGAGTGAGGTAGGCGCCCTCGACGCTGGTGCCTTCGCGATCGTGGCGAATCGTCGCCGCCGTGCCGTTAAGCGTACGCAGCTCCGACTGGACGGCCAACTCAGCGGCGGAAACGCGGCCAGGCGAGATGTGATAACGCAAAATGCCGATCAGCTTGATCTTGTTTTCGGGCCGCGCCCAGAACTGCATCACCCCCGAGGGCAGTTTGCGAAACGCCGCATCGGTGGGCGCGAACACCGTATAGGGCCCGGAGCCTTTCAGCACCTCGGTCAGATCCACGATCGCCCAGGCTTCGCACAATACGGTGAACGAGCCATTGGCACGGGCGGTGTCGACGAGGTTGCGATGGAACACCGATACATTCATGGCTGATCAAGAGGTCTCTGGCGGGGTGGACGATGTGCCAGGTGGACCCATCGAAGGTCATACCTCGCCGTGGACATGCACTGAAGCGGGCGACTCACTGATCCGTGTTGACAGGCGAAAAAAACACGTCGCCGAGGGTGGTGGCGGGTTGCATGAGCGGTGTCGAAGTCGTGGCGGGCTACAACTTGCCCGCGCGTCGCGCGTCGACAAAAGCCTTGGCTTGTTCCATCACCCAAGGGGCCAGCGCGGCGCCCAACCGGGCTTTTGAGCCGGGATACGGCTGATGCAGCACCTCGTCGCCCGCCAGACTTACGGTAAAGCTTTCACCACGGCAACGAATTAAATAGCCGCAATAGCGGGTGGTGACTTCGGCGGATACGGTCGCTGCCATCAATAAGGTTCCTGCGTAGTGATTGAATGAAAGGCGTTGTCAAGGCCAATGAAGGGGGTGACATCAGACATGGCGACACCATCCCTTAAAGAACCCGTCTTAATGGGCGCGGTGGTACCACAAGGCATCGCTGCCGCGCGCGGTGAGATGGATGCGTGTACGCGTGATCTTGATCAGCGTTTCACCCATTAATTGGCGAAGATCGGCCAGATTTCCCAAATCGCCGATGCGCACCGCCTCCCCACGACCCACTTGGCGTAATAGGCGCCACTGCTGGGCTGTCAAGCTTGGACGCGGCCAATGGGCGCGAACGGGCGTGCCGAAGTTGCGGGAGTCCACCATTTTTGGCGGCAGGCGGACATGAATGTCCGAAGCGGTAGTAGCCATTTAAACGTCCACCTTGTGCTGATTGATCGACCATTGACCGTTGGCGCTTTGCACCTTCACGTCCACAGAAGTCATCAGGCGGTGCTGCAATTCGGCAGCGAAGTCGTGCGCGGCAGTGAGCGCGCCTTGAAAATCGTTGAACTTACCCAGCACCGCGCTTTCCCTACGTACTACCCAGGGTTTGTCCGGGGAGTAAGGCACGAAGATGTGTATGCGCTCGCTCATAATGATCCTGTAAAGGCATTCCGCGCGAGGCCAAACCAGCTCGTGGCAGGTTCGGTAAAGCAGGCGTCAAGGAATAACGCCGTCTCTAAAGCATAAAAGAAGCACCATTAGGCTTTCGTTACATCAATGTACGCGCGATGTAGGGGTGCTTGCAGGCGGGCCATGGCGACATGCGTGGCGGGCTCAGCAGTGCGATACGTCCTCGCCGTAGCGGAAGCAATCCACCGTGTGATCAATGACCACCCCGGTCGCTTGCAGCCAGGCATAGACAATCACCGGTCCGACGAATTTGAAGCCGCGCTGCTTGAGCGCCTTGGACATCTGTTCAGAGAGGTCGCTCTTGGTCGGTATTTGACTCGCCTCGACCCAGGCGTTGCGCCGTGGCTTCCCACCGGCCATGCCCCAGACGAAGCGGCTGAAATCTTCGCCGGCGTCCTGCATCGCCAGGTAGGCGCGTGCATTGCCGATGGTGGCCACGATCTTGCTGCGGGAACGGATGATGCTGGCATCCCCAAGCAGGCGATCCACGTCCGCTTCGGTGAACCGCGCTACCGCAGCGGGATCGAATTGGGCGAAGCCACGCCGGAAAGCATCACGCTTGCGCAGGATGGTCAGCCAGGACAACCCGGCCTGGAATCCATCCAGCATCAGTTTTTCCCACAGCGCGCGACTGTCGTGCTCGGGCACGCCCCATTCGTGGTCGTGATAGTCACGCAACAAGGGATCGGATTGGGCCCAGGCACAGCGTTGCATCATAGTCATGGGTTACTCGATGACGAAGCGGGGGTGTCGCGGTCGCCCGCTGTTTTCCCGCGACAGTCTAATGCGTAGGCGGGATCGAATCGGCTCATCGCCGGATGATTAGCTTGGCACGCGTGGTAAGGCATGGCGGCGCTCGGGTCGCGCAGCCAGTCGCCAGCGAGACAAGGCTCCATGGCGCTGCTTTTTGGCCGTCCGGTCGCATCGCCTGGATAGCTTTGCGACGCGTATTGCGATGGCTGATCGCCGTTCAGCCCGCATGACGAAAGGTGAGGTTGTAGCGATAGCTGCCCAGTTGCGGGTGATAGCCCGATTTGATCGGCATCACGCCGTGGTAGTTTAAGCGCGACGGGCCACCCCAGACCACCACGTCCCCATGCCCCAGTGGCACGCGCCGGGTGGAATCGCGCCGTTCAGCACCGCCGAACAAAAACACCGCCGGCAAGCCCAACGACACCGAGACGATCGGCGCGCGCCGGTCATGTTCGTCGCGATCCTGATGCAGGCTTAGCCGGGTACCGGGCTCGTAGCGATTAAGCAGGCAGGCGTCCGGCGTGAAGTGGGGGTAGCCGGCGGCCAGCGCGGCACGTTC
>JBEVMS010000060.1:0-3752 GCA_040508515.1 Dyella sp.
GAATGGATGGACTGGCGTCAAACCGGCTTGATCGACTGCGGCAACACACGCGCGCCGAACTCACGCTTGAGCGACTGCACCAAAGGATCAGCTTCAATCGCATCCTCAGCGGCCGATTGCGCCGCTTCACGCAAGCCGGCCGCGCGCGTGGCCGGGGTTTCGATGCCGCTGCCACGCTCCTCACTGGTGAAACGCAGACGGATGCGCTCGCCCAGCGCCTGGCTGATGCGATCCTCCATCTGGCTGACCATCGGTTCGACCGCCAGATGCATATGACTGGCCTGCAACGCTAACACCAGCGTGGCGCCTTCACGATCGCGCAGGGCGGCGTTCTGCGCCAACTGACCCAACGGACCACGCAAAGCGGTCTGTACGATCAGTTGATCCCAGTTGGGCAGGCCACGCGCATCCACGCTTACTGGCGCAGGCGCGGCGGCACCTGGCTGAGCGACAACCGGCGGTGCGGCTTGAATCGGCGCAGGCGATGGACTGGGCACACTACGCGTAGGTGCTGGCGCCGTTACTGGTGCTGATCTAGGTGTTGGTGTTGGTACTGACGCCGGTATCGCGGCGAAAGCCGGTGCTGAACGCGTTGCGGCGCTTGGCGCCGTCGCCGGTGCGCTGGCACGCGGCGCGGGAGCGACAGCAGCACGCGGCGCCGACTCGCTCCCGCCGTCGTCGGCCGGACGGAAGGCCAGCATGCGCAGCAAGGCCATCTCGAAACCAGTACGCGCATCGGGCGCCAGTGCGATATCGCGCCGGCCGGCGGTGGCGATCTGGTAATAGAGCTGCACATCTTCGGGCGTCAGTTGCGCGGCCAAGGCCGGCAACCGCGCATCCAGCTCGGCCTCGCCCTGATAGCCAGGCACCAGTTGGATCAGCTGGATCGTATGCAGCACCGTGGCCAGATCGTCCAGCACCCCGCCGAATTCGGGCGAGAACGAGGCGATCCGGTCGCACTCGCTGAGCAACTGCACACCATCACCTATCGCCAGCGCGTCGAGCACGCCCAGCACCTGTCCGCGCTCGACGCTGCCAAGCATGGTCCGCACATCGTCCGCACGCAGCGCGCCGCCGCCGTAAGCGATCGCCTGATCCAGCAACGACAAGCCATCGCGCATCGAGCCATCGGCCCCGCGCGCCAGCTCGACGATCGCCGGATCCTCGTAGGCAAGCCCCTCGGCGGCCATGATGTGGCGCATCTGACCGGCGATCTGTTCGGGCAGCAGACGTTTCAGGTTGAACTTGAGGCAGCGCGACAACACCGTCACCGGCAGCTTCTGCGGGTCGGTGGTGGCGAGCAAAAACTTCACGTGCGGCGGCGGTTCTTCCAGCGTCTTCAACAGCGCGTTGAAGGCCGGTTTGGACAGCATGTGCACCTCGTCGACCAGGTACACCTTGAAGCGGCCGCGTGACGGCGCGTACTGCGCGTTCTCGATCACTTCGCGGACATCGTCCACGCCGGTATTGCTGGCCGCGTCGATCTCCAACAGGTCGACGAAACGACCGGCGTCAACCGCCGTGCACACCGCGCACTCGCCGCAGGGATCGGCCGATTCACCGCGCTCGCAATTAAGCGACTTGGCAAAGATGCGCGCGATGGTGGTCTTGCCCACCCCGCGGGTGCCCGTGAACAGGTAGGCGTGATGCATGCGGCCGGAATCGAGCGCATTGGTCAGCGCCCGCACCACGTGTTCCTGGCCCACCAGCTCGGCGAACTTGCGGGGGCGCCATTTGCGCGCGAGTACCTGATAGGACATGCCGGTCTACCTTGGGGCGAAGAGGGATTGTGCCAAGTCGGCCGCGCCAAGTTAAGTGACCGCGGCCGGTGGTCCGGTTTACCGCCATGCCGTCGCACGCGCTGCGAGCCTGGCTTCAGAATCGACCGCTTCGTTCGCCCGCGATCTTTTCGATCGCGGAAAAGGTGGCGGCCCTGCCAGCCACACCCCGGCACCCGAATCATTCGCTACCGTTGCTTCCTTCCGGACCTGGCGGAGTTTACGAACTATCGTCGCGGGGGGACCGACAGGGCCACCATAGACTTGGAGTCGTTGGATCGACTCGATGTAAGACGACCTCGCGGGCGTCTAACGATTTCAATCAAAGGCGGAGAGAGAGGGATTCGAACCCTCGATACGGGGTTTAGCCGTATACACACTTTCCAGGCGTGCTCCTTCAACCACTCGGACACCTCTCCGCATGGGTGAAACCGCTCTTCGCAGCCCATCCGGGCCGGCAAAGAAGCGGAATGATAACGTCAGCGCGATGGGGTGACAAGGGACAGCAACACTCCCGCGCGTTCAGCCGGCATCGACCCGGGGCGGCAGCGGCGCCGGTAACGCCAAGCGTTGACCGGCCACCAGCGTCTGGTAGCCCTGTGCGCGCAAAACCTCGCCGTCGGCGGCGCTGCCGTAGTGATAAAGCCGCAAGCGACCGCGCAAATCCTCGCTGTACTCGCGCGGCAGATCGTCCGCGCCGGTATGCGACGGATTGCCAAGCACGCCGCAATCATGCGCCACCAACATCGGCGCCGGCGCATAAAGATCGAGCATCTCCGGCACCGGCCGGGTGTCGCCGGTATAAGCAAAGCTGCCATGCAGCGCCACGCCGAACGAAGTGCCCGGCCGATGGTGGCGGGTGGCGAACACGTCGAACCAGTAGCCTTCCAGCCAAAAGCCGCGACTGCAGGGGATCAGCTGGAATGCCTCCCAAAAGTTGACCCCGCCTTCGGCCAGCACGCTGGGGTAATCCGCCACACGACCCTGCAACCAGGTGATCAGGCTTGCATGGGCGAACACGCGGGTCTTGCCGCGCAACATCGGATCGAACCAGAGTCGGAAGAACAGCCGCTCCAGCCCGCCGACGTGATCCATATGGGTGTGCGTGATGTAGAGCGCATGCGGCGGGCGGCCGTAAGCGGCTTGATAACGATCCAGCGTCTCGGGGCCGCAATCGATCAGCAGCAGCGGCTCGCCATCGCGCTCCAGCACCGCTGCCGACGAACCCAGCTCGACCGCGTGCGCCGCGCCAACTCCCAAAAAGTGCAGAGAAAAATTCATGCCGCGAAACTCCGCTGATACGCCCGCAGCAACGGCTGCCACACACGCGATTCGAACGTCGCGGCATCGTCCGCCGCCGCGCCCAATTTCAACAGCGAGCGATGCAGCCGGCGCAAATTGCTCTCTCGCCACGAGGTCGCGACGCGGCGACGCTGGCCGCGGTCGAAATCAATCAGGAACAAGCCCTGCGGACCGACCAGCACATTGTGCGCATTGAGATCGGCGTGCCAGATGCCGGCCCGATGAAACCGTGCCACCAAGACTCCAACCTGCGCCGCCAGCGCGCTATCGAGCTGTCCGGCGGCCAGACACTGGGCCAGGGTCTGGCTGTCGGCGATGCGCAAGGTGATCAGGTCCGCGTGATAGAACGCACCACGGCGCACATATCGCGCGGCCAGCGGGCGCGGACCGGGCAAACCCAGTTGGGCGATTTCGGCCAGCAGGCGCACTTCGGCGAAGCTGCGCGTGCGTTCGGCACCGCTCCACAGGTAACGATCGCCCAGCAAAGCCGCCACCGCGCCGCCGCGCCGATAGTGCCGCAGCACGCAGACGCCGGCCGGCGTGTCGATAACCGCCACCCCGCCGCGACCGCCAGCCTGCATGTGCAGTGCGCCGCGCGCCGCCCAGAAATCGGGCTCGAACCAGTCATCGACGACTTGTGGCGACCGCGCGGCGTCGAACAGAATCGCCCCG
>JBEVMS010000078.1:0-13588 GCA_040508515.1 Dyella sp.
CGGCGCCAACCTGACCCGCACCCTGCATCCGCACGTGGATATCGGCATCGCGGTCGACACCGACGACGGGCTGTTCGTGCCGGCCTTGCGCAATGCCGACATGCTCGATGCGAACGGCGTGCGTGCCGCGATCAAGCGCCTGCGCACGCAGGTGGAAGACCGTTCGATCCCCGCCTCGGAGCTGTCGGGCTACACCATCAGCCTGTCCAACTTCGGCATGTTCGCCGGCCGCTACGCCACCCCGGTGGTGGTGCCGCCGACGGTGGCGATCATTGGCGCCGGCAAGCTCAGTCACGATGTGGTGGCGGTCATGGGCGGCATCGAAGTGCATCGGCGCATTCCGCTGTCGCTGACCTTCGACCACCGCGCCGCCACCGGCGGTGAAGCGGCGCGTTTCTTGAAAGCCATGATCGACGACCTCGGCTTGCCGCATTGATCGACAGCCGTCCGTGAACCGAAAGGGCGCCCACGAGGCGCCCTTTTTGATGCCTGCCTCACCAGCAGCGGACTTATCCGCCACGCGCGGTGGCGGCGCCGTACGGCAGTTCCTTTCGCGAGGAATACCCGGCGCAGCCAACACGTCGCGCTCGCCGGCTAGAACGCGCCCCGTGACGTCAGTGACGTCAGTTGCGACGGCCTGAGCGGCTACGACTTCCACCAAGCCACCCAGTTCGCCCGACCGCGCCCGTCGTCTCGCGCGCTGACAACCGAGGCCACTCACATCCAAACGCCGCGTACGAGTGCTGCCGTGTGATGCAAGCGCCGAGCCGACGGTGTCACTGCGCGACCTGACGCCGGCCGGTGGCTAGCGTAAGCGAGCAATCGGCCATGCGAGAATGCCGATACCAAATATCCAACGCCAAGCCATGAGTGAGATCCGTCCCACCGCTGCATCAACCCAGGACTGCATCGTCAGCGGCAAAGCCAGGGAGTTGCTCGCTGTTGGCCAAACGGTTGCGGCGCTGCAGTTGCTTGAGCAGGCACTCTCGTCGCGCCAGGCATCCTGCGATGCGTTGTTGCTTCTCGCCCGCCTCCAACTGACTTGCGCATCGCCGGCGCAGGCATTGGCTACGCTGGATCGCTACCTGCCCGGCTATCCGGAGGATGGCCGCCCACTGCTTTTGCGGGCGCAGATTCTCTTGCTGCAACAACACGACGATGAAGCCTGCGCGGCATTTCGCGCTGCCATCGACAAACTTCCGAACAATCCCACCGCGCAGTTAGGACTGGCCACCGCATCCGGCCGCCTCGGACGCGCCAGCGACGCACGCGATGCCGCCATGACGGCGATCGAGCTGGGCGACCACAGCACGGCCAGCCACTATCTCCTGGGTCGCGCGCTGTTCGACCTCGGTGATTACCCGCGGGCACAACAGCATTTGCGCAGCGCGCTGGAGCTCGACCCCACCCATCTAGACACCCATACCGCGCTGTGCGAGCTGGTATGGATGAGCACAGGCGAACTGAGCCAGGCCAGCGCAGCGTTGGACGAAACGCTGCGCGCGCACCCCCAAGCGAGCACATTGCGCGCGATGAAGGCCAAGTTGCTGGCAACGGCTGGACAACCTGAGCAGGCCCTGCACGAGGCGGAACAGGCGCTCGCTTGCCATCCCAACGATCCGCAGCTCAGGCTCACCGCGATCAACCTGGCATTGCCAGTCCAACCGCGCGAGGCACTGGCGCATGCTCTAACGTTGATGCAGATCGCGCCCCATTGGCCGCAAGCGCAATCGGCCCAACTCAACGCCTGCTTCGCCAGCGGCGATATCGAGCAAGCCGCCGTCTTGGCCGAGCAACGGCTGCGCCAGCAACCGCAGGATGGCCACGCCCTGGCGATCCTGGCGGCCTGTTGGCGCGCCCAGGGTCGAACCGAGTATCGGCAGTTATATGACTACCGACACATGATCTACGCCAGTCCGCTGGATGTTCCTTCGGGCTGGTCGACCCTGGATGGCTACCTGGCGGACCTGCGCCAAGCGCTACAGCAACGCCACGTCAACCTGTCCCATCCGCTTGAGCAGACCTTGCGCGGCGGCAGCCAAGTAGCGCTGGACTTCGATCAGGACAGCGCGCGAGTGATTCGCGCTTTCCGCGAGGCGATCGATGGACCACTGCGTAATTACCTTGGCGCACTCGGCCCGGGCGATGATCCGTTGCGCCGTCGGCAGACGGGCGGCTACCGCATCAGCGGCGCATGGTCGGTATCGCTACGCTCGCAAGGCCACCATCTCAATCATTTTCATGGCCACGGCTGGATCTCCTCGGCCTGTTACATTGCCCTGCCTGCCGACCTCGCGAATGCCCCGCCGCAAGGTTGGCTGACCTTCGGACAACCCGCTTGGCAACCGGGCCAAACCCTGCCGGCGGAGTACTATCTGCGGCCCGTGCCGGGACTGCTGGTGCTGTTTCCCTCCTGGATGTGGCACGGCACGCTGCCATTCGACAGCCCGCAGGACCAGCGCCGCCTGACCGTGGCGTTCGACGTTCTACCCGCGTGAGGCGCGCGCGCCACACACACTCCAACCATCGCCACCGAAATCCTTTGCATGATCAACAACGACGTCTTGCGCAGCGTGCGCTATATGCTCGACCTCAGCGACGCCAAACTCGTGGCAATCCTCGCGCTGGCCGATTACCCGGTCGAACAGGCCAGCGTGGCGGCCTATCTGAAAAAGGACGATGAGCCCGGTTACCTGGAATGCCCGGACCCGGTGCTGGGGCATTTCCTGGATGGCCTGGTGATCCATCGCCGCGGCAAGAACGAGCAGGCGCCCGAGCGCACGCCGGAAACCCGGCTCAACAACAACGTGGTGCTGAAGAAACTGCGCGTAGCGTTTGAGCTGAAGGAACAAGATCTGCACGAGATCCTCAGCGCGGTCGGCTTTCCCGTTTCCAAGCCCGAATTGAGCGCGCTGTTCCGCAAGCCCGGTCACCACAATTTCCGCAAGTGCGGCGACCAGTTGCTGCGCAATTTCCTCAAGGGCCTGACCCAGCGACTGCGCGGCTGAAGTTGGCAGCGAGTTTCTCCTGATCCCCGTCCTGAGGGTGTGGGCGTCTCCCCGCGCACAATGGCCCGGCGACCTCACGCCCCGTTTGCCGCGCCGTGTTCAATCGGCGCAGTTACCGGCGCTCAACACCGATATTGAGCCAGGCATAACGAGTCGGTAGGCAAACGAGCTCGGCCGATACCGGGCGAGCCCCCACCGGAACAGAAAAGCGCGCAACGACAGCGTGCACACCCGGGCACCCGCAGAGATCCCATTCATCGCATCGATCAATACATATTCCGTCACGCGTACCCGGATGCCCGAGAGCCTTGTCGCTCAATAGCGCCGGTCAGAATATCGAAATCACGGTGTGCCTATCATCAATGGCCGCTTCCATGCGGCCATAGGTAACGCCGTGCCTGCGCACTGACGGCGACAGACTCAAGCTGCGCGTCTGCCTCAAACATGATGCGGCTGGATATTGGGGAGGAAGTCACAGATTTGAGGCTTGAGCGGATAACGCCAAATCACATACCAGAATCTGCCTTTATTCTGCGTCGCCTGCTCCGGGCCTTCTGATACGATCAATGCGTAGAGCAATTTCGATTAATTTGACCACGGAGAAAACCGGGCTGATGAACTATCAGCCGCATTGGAATCCTTACGCGACACCATCACCATTTGCTCAGCGCCACCAAAATCCTGGTCACCTGCCAGACCGCGGATCGTCTGGCGCCACAACCCATAATTCCGCTACTGATCGAGCCAACGTGATTGATGCGGCATCCCTCCTCAACAGGCAAGAACCGTGACAACGAGCAATATGTTACCCGCGCAAAGCAGCCGTAAAAGTCGACTGGATATTGTCGATATGTTACGTGGCTTAATAATCGTCCTCATGGTACTCGACCATGCGCGCGATTATTTCAACTTTCACTCGCTTGGCTTTGATCCCACGGATCCTGCAACCGCCCCTGTCGCCACCTATTTTACTCGCTGGATTACTCATCTCTGCGCGCCTACCTTCCTATTCTTAGCGGGTGTCGGAGCAGATTTGCGCCGTAGAAATGGCGCCGGGCTTGGAGATCTCTCGAAATTCCTCGTCACGCGGGGGTTATGGCTTATTCTCCTCGAAATTACGATAATCAGTTTTGGCTTCAACTTTGGCACCTACCTCTTTCTGCAAGTAGTGTGCGCCATCGGCCTCAGCATGATTGGCCTGTCAGCTCTGGTATGGCTACCCCGTGCGTGGCTAGTCGTGCTGGGAGGCGCATTTATCGCTGCAAGTCCCGCTTTAGCCGCCGTGACTGCGCATGCTCAGGGCGCCTGGGCTTTTGTACGTACCTTTACCTTGGAGCCAGGCCTTACACCTTTCGTTCCCGGTGTTGTGCTCTACCCCGCATTACCTTGGCTTGGCGTAATGTGCTTGGGCTATAGCCTAAGTGGATTATTTCTCTACGAAGGCGCACAGCGACGGAAGGCATTGGCACTGACTGGCTTGATCCTGTTTGTCGCCTTTGTGGTTATCCGATACATCAACGTGTTCGGTGATCCCAGCCCTTGGTCAGCACAAACGAATGCGATGCGTACCATCATGTCATTCCTGAACGTCAACAAGTATCCGCCATCCCTGGATTACGTATTGGCGACGCTAGGAATTACCCTGATTCTGGCTTCCCTTCTTGATCGCTGCACCGGCATTGCCAAGACGGTTCTCACTACGTACGGGCGCGCCCCACTGTTCACGTATATCGTGCATATTTACATTTTGCATGGGCTTCAGCTTCTGCTCGGTATGGCGATGGGTTATCCCGCTCAGATATTTACCGAGTTCACCAAATGGAGCGCCATCGCCGCCATGCAGCACTTGGAAGTCCCTATTGTCAAGGCGAACTGGGGCTTCTCCCTGCCTGTTGTTTATATGCTTTGGATAGCCATATTGGCCATGGTTTATCCGCTATCGCGCTGGTTTGCTCGCTATAGAGCGAACCATTCCCAATGGTGGCTAAGTTATCTGTAAGACTTTCATCGAAAATTAACCAATCCATGCGCTTGACCCTGCACTATGTCACCGGAATGCATCCGGCATTCGTCCATCAAACCTCATCGCAAGGATTGCAAGCTGTCATGGATAGGAAATTTTTCGATGGCATTGGAAGCTCGCGTGCACTGCGTCAGTGCCGCTCAGGAAGCAGGAAGGTGGGAAATGTCCAAGCTTAAGGGAAAGGTAGCCGTGATCCTTGGCGGTACGACAGGCATGGCCTTAGAAACCGCCAAGGTTTTTGTTGAAGAAGGTGCCTATGTTTTTGTCACCGGGCGGCGCCAGGAGGCCATTGACGACGCCGTAAAAGAAATTGGTGAGAACGTCACAGGTATCCAGGGTGATATTGGAAAAATGGACGATCTTGACCGGCTTTTCGAAACGGTGCGATCGCAGAAGGGCCACATCGATGTTCTGTTCGTTAGTGCGGGCGCAGGCCACATGGGCGAGTTCGTTACAACCGTAACGCCCGAGGTTTTCGATCACACGTTCAATATCAACGTGAAAGCTGTGCTATTCGCGGTTCAGAAGGCGCTTCCGCTGTTCCGTGACGGCGGATCGATCATCCTCAACAGTTCAATCGCTCATCTGAAAGGCATGCCTGGAGCAAGCGTTTACAGCGCCAGCAAGGCTGCTGTTCGTGCCTTTGCGCGCGGTTGGACGATGGAACTGAAAGACCGCAACATCCGGGTCAATGTGATCAGCCCTGGACCGATCGACACGCCATTTACGCAGCCGGCACCGCAGGAATGGAAGGACGCGATGACCGCGATGGTGCCACTGGGACGTTTTGGCCGTCCTCGGGAAATCGCAACGGCAGCTTTGTTCCTGGCTTGCGATGACTCAAGCTTTATTTCGGGCATCGATCTCTGTGTCGATGGGGGCTTAACTCAAGTCTGAAGACCGGATGCCGGCCCGTCCTTCGGAAAACCGTTGGACGGATCTGCCGAGGCCACCTGTCTTGCCGAGATCAAGATGCGGGTAGTCGTCAGTATCGGCGCCTAGCCTCGATCCCATGCAGCGCAGGGATCGAGGCCATGGCGGAGCTTTTCAACCGCCGGTCAGTAGTCGCGCACGTCCAGCATCAGCAAACCGCGCGCGCGATACCCCGGTTCGGTCGGCCAGGCCAGGCTGGCCAAGGCTTGTTCGGCGGCGGCCCAAGGCTGGTTGTCACGCAGCACCTCGACCGCGCCGACGCCGTCCGCGTCGCGCCGGTAGAACCAACGCAGCCAGTGCAGCTCGGGGCTGAGCACGTCGCGCTTGAACGCCTCGGTCACTTGCTCGATCACGCCGACCGGCACGTCCTCGGCGTATGGGCCGACGAACACATCGAAGGTGCGCAGGCCGATCTCCCAGGCCTCGATGGTCAACTTGCGTTGATCGGTGACGTACCAGCAGGCGGCCAGCAGTACCGGCAGCGCGCTGCGCTCGAAGGACGCCATCGCGTCGCGCCAGCCCGCTTCGCCCGCGCCGACGCCGGCGAAGCTTTCCTCGATCTGGCGCGCCTCATCCAACACCACGTCGATGTCCAGCCGCCCCGGCTGGTCGGCGACGCCATCGCTCCAACTGGCGCGGATCGCGGGAAAATCGCCCTCGGTGACCAGCCAGTCGTCCTCGTCGGGCTCCAACTCGATCTGATGCTGCTGGAACAAACGCAGCAGATGCTTCTGCAAGGCAGCACTATGCATGGGTAACCTCGATGGGAAAGGCGATCGCCTGCCTCACGGCGACGGCTCGCGCGGCGCGGCCGTTTGCAGGTCACGCCAGGTCAGGTAGACGCGCAGATCGAACTCGCGCTGGTGATACTCCGGCAGCATGTATTCGCACAGCTGATAGAACGCCTTGTTGTGGTCGGCTTCCTTCAGATGCGCCAATTCATGCACCACGATCATTTCCAGGAACTCCGGCGCGGCCTGCTTGAACAGCGAGGCGATGCGGATTTCCTTTTTGGCTTTGAGCTTGCCGCCGTGCACCCGCGAGATCGCGGTGTGCAAACCCAGCGCCCGCTGCAGCACATCGAGCTTGGCGTCGTAGAGCACCTTGTCGATGCCCGGCGCGTTGCGCAGATGCCGCTGCTTGATGTCCATGGTGTAGACGTACAAGGCCTTGTCGCTCTGCACCGCATGCGGCGACGGGTAACGCTTGCTCAGGTAGTCGCCCAACTGGCCGGCGGCGATCCATTCGTCGACCCGCGCCAGCACGTGCGCCGGATAGCCTTGCAGGTACTTGAAGGCCGGCTCGCGGTTCATCGCCGGCCACCGCCGAACCAGCGCTGGCGCAGCCCCAACGCGATCGCCAGCACGCCCAGATAGGCACCGTAGCCGTACAGCGCCGGCAGCACCTGTTGCCAGATGGCCCCGCTGGCCCGGCCGAAGCGGTCCACGCTCGGCGGCGCGACGCCATCGAAACCCAGCAAGGCCGCCTGCGCCGCCAATCCCGGCGCCAACAGCAGGGCCAGCACGTCGAAACTGCGTCGCCGCGCATGCCGTGGCAATCGCTTGGGATACGCCCAGTAGGCCCAGCCCAGGATCGCCAACCAGGGCGCCAGCAGCACGATGGCCAGGTAGCGCATGGCGCAACTCAGTCCTGCGCGGCCAGCTGATCGAGCGCCTGCTGCAAACGCGCCAGCGCGGCCTCGCGTGCTACCGCGTCGGCGTAGGCCGGGCTGCTCGCCACCGTGGCTTGGTCCAATTGCAGCACCAGCGCATCGTCCTGCGCCAGCCACACCGCCGCGGTGCTGCCCAGCGTCTTCAAGCGCTTCTGCACCGCACCGGCGGCCTTGGGATCGTCGAAAGCGATCGACAGCAGCAATTCCTCGCCCTCGGCCGAAAACAGCCGGAAGCGGAACCCCTGCGCATCCCGGAAACTGGCCAAACGCGGCGCCTTGCCCGCGGTGGTCTTGTCCGCACGCGACGCCTTGACCGCCACCGGGCTGGAGCTGGCGCGCAGACCGATCGCATCGCGCAGCGCGGCCAGTTTGGGCGAGGCGATCGCACGCGCCTTGCGCGCACCTTCGTGCAGAATTTCGTCGATCGCCGCCGGCTTGGCGATCAAGTCGTCGTAGCGCGCGCGCATCGGCGCCACCTCGGCTTCGATCCGCTCGAACAGCACCTGCTTGGCGTCACCCCAACCGATGCCGTTGACTAGCATCTGCCGAAAGGCCTCGCTTTCGGCCTCGCTGGCGAAGGCGCGAAAGATCGTATACAGCGCGGAGCTATCCGGGTCTTTGGCCTCGCCCGGCAGGCGCGAGTCGGTGACGATGCGCATGATCGCCTCGCGCAAGCCCTTGGCGCCGCCGGCGAACAGCGGCACGGTGTTGTCGTAGCTCTTGGACATCTTGCGTCCGTCCAGCCCCGGCAAGGTCGCCACCTGCTCCTCGATATGCGCCTCGGGCAGCACGAAATGCTCGCCGTGGTAGATGTGGTTGAAGCGCTGCGCGATGTCGCGCGCCATCTCGATATGCTGAATCTGATCGCGCCCCACCGGCACTTTATGCGCGTCGAACACCAGAATGTCCGCCGCCATCAGCACCGGGTACATATAGAGCCCCGCGCTGATGCCGGCATCGGCGTCCTCGCCGGCGTCGCTGTTCTTGTCCACCGCGGCCTTGTAGGCGTGCGCGCGATTGAGCATGCCCTTGGCGGCGACGCAGGTCAGAAACCAGGTCAGCTCAGGAATCTCCGGCACATCCGACTGCCGGTAGAACGTGACCTTGGTCGGGTCCAATCCGGCGGCCAGCCAGGTGGCGGCGATCTCCAGGCGTGAGCGCTCGATCCGCGCCGGGTCGTCGCTCTTGATCAGCGCGTGGTAGTCGGCCATGAAATAGAACGCATCGACCCCCGGCTGCTGGCTGGCCAGCACCGCCGGACGGATCGCGCCGACGTAGTTGCCCAGGTGCGGAGTGCCGGTGGTGGTGATGCCGGTGAGGACGCGGGTGCGCTTGGACATGATCGGGAAAACTCTTCGAATAACTGGCGGACAGAATCGCTCGCGGCGCCAACGCCGGCGGACTTATCGGGGCAGTGTATACGCGGCGTCGCGACACCGCGCATCGCGGTGTGTTAGCGCATCAAGGTCGACTTGCCGAACAGCGACTCAACCAGATCGACCGCCAGTTTCGCGGTCTGGTTGCGCTTGTCGTAGGCCGGGTTCAATTCCACGATGTCCAGTGAGCCCAGCCGCCCGGTGTCGGCGATCATCTCCATGCACAACTGTGCCTCGCGGTAGTTGGGGCCGCCGCGCACGGTGGTACCCACGCCGGGGGCGATGGTCGGATCGAGAAAATCCACGTCGAAACTGACATGCAGGTGGCTGCGCTCATCGAGCCCTTCCAACGCCATCTCCATGACGCGCTTCATGCCCAGCTCGTCGATCGTGCGCATGTCGTAGATGTCCACGCCGGCCTCGTGCACCAGCCGCTTCTCACCCTCATCGACTGAGCGGATGCCGATCTGCCGGAACACCGTCGGTGCAGTCGCCGGCGTGCTGCCGCCCAGCTCGGTCAATGCCTTGGGACCGTAGCCGCACAGGCAGGCCACCGGCATGCCGTGGAGATTGCCCGAGGGGGTGATCTGCGCGGTCTTGAAATCGGCATGCGCGTCCAGCCACAGCACGCGCAAGGTCTTGTTCTGCTCGCGGCAATGCCTGGCCACCGCGGTGATCGAACCCAGCGCCAGGCAGTGATCGCCGCCGAGCACGATCGGCAACTGGCCCGCCGCCAACTCGGCGTAGACCGCCTGGTAGACCTCGCGATTCCAGGCCACCGTCTCGGCCAGGTGGCGATAGCCATCCACCGGCGGCTGCCACGGGTTGAACGGCCCCTGCAAATTGCCGCGATCGACCACGTCCAAGCCACGCGCGATCAGCTTGGGCCCCAGGTTGGCGACGCGCAACGCCTCCGGCCCCATCGAGGCGCCACGATGCCCGGCGCCGATGTCGGTGGGAACGCCGATCAATGAAACCGACTGCTTACCCATACTGCCTCGTGATTGCACATCAAAAAATGGACCACCGATTGTCGCACCTTCACGCCCCATGTTCGAAATAGGACCGCCTGAAGCAACGACACACATGTCGCGTGATCACCTTCAGCTAACAATGGGATAACTCCGCATGCGTAAGCTGCGGTTGCCAGCTACACCGCACGCCCGCTGCCGACCACCTCAAGGAATCAACGATGAGCGCCAGCCACCGCATCTATCTCCCCTACGCCGCCCAGGCCCCTTGGACGGTCCGTCGGGATATCCACCTGCTGGGTCAATTCCGCAGCTTACAGGCGGCACGCTCTTCGGCCCACGTCTTCGCCCAGGATTTGCATGAGCGCAGCGGCCAGGACGTAGACATCGTGGTGCAGGACGAACACGGCGACTGGACCATCGAGCAAGTGACCTCGGCGCTGGCGCACTGAAAATGCGAGAGACGCTGAGCGACCGTGCCGGCATCAGCGCGGTCGTTGCTGATGCCGACCGCGGAACAACCCGCTGCGTCGCGATTTAATCAAAACGCGCGGCATCAAAATGATGGCGGTGAAGAGCGGTGGCGTACTACCGTTAAACCCTGCATGGCTCAGCGGAATTTTCGCGCCCGGCTGCCTCGTGCCACCCCCTCAAGGTACGTCATGCATGGCCACTCGCGCCTGGACGCCCAGCGCGTGCGATAACCCCATGGCGCTCGGGCTGTTTGCCACATTCTTACTACATTACGAGAAAATATCCGGACCACCTCCGTGCTAACCTTCCAAAAGCACGAACGTCCGATATTAATCATGAAGCTTAGATTCGCCCATCAATTACGCGCCATTGCGGCGTTATCCGTCATCATAAACCATTATTGGGGAATTTTTTTCTCCCCCGCCGTGCGCTCGATCATTGGCGTACCGGCGAGCTTCACTCTCGTGCAACCTGCGTATACCCGCCACGTTCTGTCCCCTGGCGCGGGCGGGTTCCTTTATGGCGTCTTTGGTGTCGGCATTTTCTTTCTCATTAGCGGACTGGTCATCCCGATAAGCTTGAGAAACCTTTCGACAGGAAAATATCTATTTCGTCGATTCTTTCGGATTTACCCGACTTACTGGTTTTGCCTGCTAATCAGCATCTTTTTATACTTTGTCTGCTCGTGGTATTGGTCCACGCCGTTGTCCGGAAGAATCAGCCAGCCATTCTTGATCAAGAACTTACCGCTAATCCACAGCGCAGCAGGCATCGCTTCGCTGGATTTCGTGTCTTGGTCGCTGGCCATAGAGATCAAGTTCTATGTGATTTTTTCCCTAATAGCTCTCGTTGGCAAGAACGCGCATCAAGTAGCCATGCTTTCCATAACCTTTTTGGCCCTATGCTGCCTCGCCGCTTACTTTTCCACTCAAGGTCTGGAGCCGGCATCTTTTTTTGTGCGCTCGATATCCGACATGAAATACATGACATTCATGTTCCTGGGCTGCCTGTTCTATTACGTGCTTTATAAAAAACTCAGCGTGAGGGCTGCGCTGGGCTACGGGGCGATAATCTTTACCCTGTTCGCCACGATCAATTCCTTCTATGAGAATGAATTCCTCGGACCACTAGCGAAGAATTACTCCTACGCCTTGATATTGTTTTCAGCCTGCTATCTATGCAGGAGAAAGTTCAAGGAGAATAAAATTCTCGACTTTCTGGCAGACATAAGCTTTCCTCTCTATCTGGTTCACTCGATGATCGGGTATGTCGCTATGCCCATACTGATCAACGAGAGGATTTCCTATACTTGGGCGTGGATGCTAAGCCTGAGTCTGGCAATATTTATCGCCTTTCTCGTGCATAAATATATTGAGAACCCTATCAATGAATTCGGCAAGAAAATTACGAACCGTGGCAAACAACCCACCACCGTCGTTCCCGCAACGATTTCGAATCCTTCAGCATGATGCGCGACGCACGCGCGCAGGCATTGCGCCTGCTCTTCTGAGCATGCTGGCTTGGCCCTTAATGCCGGCACCCCAAAACAACTTGAGACCCTTGCCTACCAACGAATTTGAGAGGATCTCATCAAGCCGTACCCGCATCAGTATCCACACCATCGACCGACCTAGATGTTATGCCAAGGTATGTCGTGACGATCTTTCTGGTTATATCCATGACGGCCTCTCGCGTCATCGTCGCCGCCTTCAGGTGGTTTCCGTGTCTCACAGGATCGGCGTCGCACTTGATCTTCATGAGATCGTCCTGAGTGCAGCCCGCGCGGCGTCGAAACTCCTCCCACTGACGGCCTTCGGATTTGCCCACAAGCCCAGCACTCTCAATGGAGTGCTGGTTAAGTGACTCAATGGCACGGTAACAGTAGAAGGCTGCCTCGCCCGGGTGCTGCAATGCCATTGCAAAATCACTTAGGCACCGAGTGACAGACGCCCCCTGTCTTCCCTTAGCCAAATTCCTGATACTAGCGAGAATTTCCGGCCACTCCGCATTCAACTCGATGCCCCTGCCGTCACCAGGAGCGGCGTAGACAAAGTTGATTCCGTGCCCGACGTGAAAGACCTGGGTGATTTCGATCGTGAATGCATAGCCGCAAAGGAAGCTCGCGATCGCTACCTGACCGTCAATAGCACCCCATGCGTACTGTTTTAGGTGCTCAAGATCGCGGGGTGCATCCGTATACAAGTGCACGACGATGCGTCCATTTGTGATGGACGCAAGCATCACAATAGGCGCATCGGAGAGGCTATCAGCCCCTTGAAAGCAGAATTCTGGAATGTTCAGCAAGGCACGCTCAGGATGCGCGGTTCCCAGGAGCACGTAGGGCTCGGGTTGAGCGAGTAGGCCTCGATCCACCCCCTGACCTTGTTTCGGCGCTCTTCGAATTCATTTATTAGAGTCCATACTCTTTTGATTTATCAGTCCGAGGCCTATGGCGCGCAACGGCTTTAGATTAACAGGCAGGGTTAACAAGTAATCAAAAGGGGGATTTTTCCCTACGTGAGAGGGCAGTTGGTTTCCGGTCCGGCAACCTGGGAACTTCGACCCCGCCCTCCCCTCAATGACAAAGCCCCGCATCGCCGCAGGGCTTTGGCCTGGTCACCCCTGCCAGGGGCTCAGACTGCGGCGGGTTGTTTGGATATCGGGACACCCAGCGACAACGATGAGCACCACGCCGACAATCGTCTGCAATATTCAGTAGTGAAAGCGCAGTTGAGCGATCATCAGGATGTCGTCTCCGGCCTTATAGACGATGCGATGTTCGTCGTTGATGCGCCTGGACCAGTAGCCGGCTAAGGCATGACGTAGCGGCTCGGGCTTGCCGATGCCCTGGAACGGGTCGCGCTGGATCGCTTTGATCAGGTCGTTGATGCGCTTCAGCAGCTTCTTGTCGGCTCGCTGCCAGTAGAGGTAGTCCTCCCAGGCGTTATCCGAGAACTGGAGAATCACTCCGCCAGTTCCCGCGCCTGGCCGCGCCCGGCCTCAAGCTGTGCGATCGATTCCAGTAGGCGCTTGGCGTTCTTCGGGCTGCGCAGCAGATAGGCTGTTTCTTCCATAGCCTTGTAGTCGTCCAGGGACAGCATGACGACCGATTGCTGCTTGCCACTGCGGGT
>JBEVMS010000308.1:0-3388 GCA_040508515.1 Dyella sp.
CGCGCCAGCCCGGCGCCACCATCATCTACGACGTCAAATGTACTGGCCACCTGAAAAGCCAGGTGCTGGAGGCCGGCGGCAGTCCGCTGATGTGGCGCACCGGCCATTCGCTGATCAAGGCCAAGATGCGCGAGACCGCCGCTGAACTGGCCGGCGAGATGAGCGGGCATTTCTTTTTCAAGGAGCGCTGGTACGGCTTCGACGACGGCATCTACGCCGGCGCGCGGCTGCTGGAAATCCTCGCCGGCGATCCGGCGCAGCGCACGCCCGAGGAGATCTTCGCCACCTTGCCGCAAGGCGTCTCCACCCCCGAGCTGAAGATCGAGATGGCCGAGGGCGCGCACTACGCCTTCATTGAACGCTTCCGCGCGCAGGCGAGCTTCGGCGAGGCCGCGCTGACGACTATCGACGGCGTGCGCGCCGACTGGGCCGACGGCTGGGGACTGGTGCGACCGTCCAATACCACGCCGATCCTGGTGCTGCGTTTCGATGCCGACAACGCCGCCGCGCTCAGGCGCATCCAGAACGTGTTTCGCGAGCAGTTGCTGGCGGTCGATGCGGGTCTGAAGCTGCCGTTCTGATCACCGCGCCGCGCCTCCCAAGGGCGGCGCGGACAATTCAGAAAGGGCGGCCACGTGAGGCCGTTTACGGCTGTGGCTGGCCGCTGGCGGCTTTGACCTGACGGTAGTGCTGCAAGCGCGCGGTGCTTTTTTGTACCGCGTCAGCGCGCTGGCTCTGTAGGCGATCGAGCAAGGCGCGCTGCGAGGCCACCACGGCGCGTTGTTGTCCGATCTGCTCGCTCAGCGTAGCGGGCACCGGATGTTGCTCGCGCTCCAGGTCGCCGGCGCGTGCCAGCAGGTCGGCTAGGGCTTTTTCCTGCGTCGCCAGGTTGCCGCGGGTGGTGCCGATCTGCTGGTCGATGGTCTCCAAGGACATCGTTTGCGCCGCCTGGAACGAGGCTTCATCGGGGTACGCGGCCAGCATCTGCGCATCGGCGCGCGCCGCCTCGGCGGCGGCGAGCTGGCGCTGTGCCGCCTGCTCGGCCTGCTGGCGGGCCTGCGCGGCTTCTTCCGGGGTCAACGGCCGGCTGACATGGCGCACCACGTTGCCGCGATCGTTGACCACGTCGTAGCCGTATTTCAGCGCGTCGTTGGCGAGGCTGTCGCTGTAATGCAGTTGGCCCTGGGCGTCGCGCCAGCGGTAACGGGTGTTGCCGCCGTGGTCGCTGGGATAGGCGTGAACGGCGAAGTCAGCCATCAGCAAGAGCGTGGCGGCGATTAATGCCTTGCGCATGAATTTAAGTCCCCTGGCGGATGGCCGACCTCGCTATGCTACCTGCGCGGCGGCCGCTGACGCTGTGCAAGCGCTGGCGATTTACGCATTGACGCCGTAGCGTTCGCGGTACGCCAGCAGGCGTTGGTGTTCGGCGGCCAATTCGGGCCGTTCGCCGGCGTAGGCCAGCACATGGTTAAGCCCGGTGATGGCGATCACCGGAATGCCGAATTCGGCAGTCAGTTCCTGCGCGGCGGAGCGCTCGCCTTGACCGCGTTCTTGACGATCCAGCGCAATCAGCACGCCCGCGGGGGTGGCGCCGTGGCTGCGGATCAACGCCAGCGATTCGCGCACCGCGGTGCCGGCGGTCATCACGTCGTCGACGATCAGCACGCGCCCGGCCAGGGGCGCGCCAACCAGCGTGCCACCTTCGCCGTGATCCTGGGCTTCCTTGCGGTTGTCGGCCCAGGGGACGTCGCGTTGTTGCCCGTCGGCCAGTGCGATGGCGGTGGCGGCGGCCAGCGCGATGCCCTTGTAGGCCGGGCCGAACAGCATGTCGAAGGCCACCCCGGAGGCGCTGGCTGCGGCGGCATAGGCGCGCCCCAACTGGGCCAGCGCCGCACCCGAGTCGAGCCGGCCCATGTTGAAGAAGTAGGGACTTTGCCGGCCCGATTTGAGGGTGAAGTCGCCAAAGCGCAGGACGTCGCGCTGTAAGGTCAATTCGATGAAGTCGCGCTGGTAATCGTGCACAGGAATCTCTGGCAGGCGGTAGGTTTCAAGAGTGCAGCCGGTAACGCATGAGGTGCAGCGGTCCGGTTCCAGGGTCATGGTACAACTGGCCGTCGTCGGTAAACCCGCTGCGCCGGTAAAGCGACCAGGCGTCATGGTTGCGCCGACTGACGGTCAACGCCAACAACTGCGCCTGTGGCTGTTGCCAGCGCAATGTCTCCAGCAGCAAGCGCAAGGCCTGGCGACCGTAGCCGCGGCCTTGCTGATCGGCATCGATAAAGAACGAACGCAGCCCCAGCGCCGGCAGCTCCAGTTCGCGACCGACCACCGCGCGCGGGTTGGGATCGATCCGGTAGTAGCCGATCGGGCGCTCATCCAACGCGATCACCATCGGCGCGCAGTCGGGGCTGCTCTCGGCGTCGGCCAGCAGATCGCTGATCGCCCCGACGTAGCGAAGCTGCGCCGGCCACACGCGCAGTTGCAGCAGCGCCGGACGCAGCCGCGCATCCAGCGGAACAAGGCGCAACTGCGGTGGTGATGGCATCGGTGGGATCTCGGCGGGAAGCCCGCGGCTGCCGCGGACGAGCTTGTTATGATGGCGCGCCCTCTAGGAAACGCCATGCGTATCGTAAGCCTGAACGCCAACGGCATCCGCTCGGCCGCCAACAAAGGCGTGTTCGAGTGGCTACGCCAGCAAGACGCCGACGTGGTCTGCCTGCAGGAAACCAAGTCGCAGGAACACCAGCTCGCCGACGGCATGTTTCGCCCCGACGGCCACCATTGCTTCTATCGCGATGCCGCCAGCAAGAAGGGCTACAGCGGGGTGGCGATCTACGCCCGACGCGAGCCCGACGAAGTGCGCACCGCGCTGGGTTGGGCGCCGTTCGACGACGAAGGCCGCTACATCGAAGCGCGCTACGGCAAGCTCAGCGTGGTGTCGCTGTATGTGCCGTCGGGCTCGTCCGGCGAGGAGCGCCAGGGTTTCAAGTTCAAGGTCATGGAGTGGTTCCGCCCCGTGCTCGACGGCTGGCTCGGAAGCGGCCGCGAGTACGTGCTCTGTGGCGACTGGAACATCGTGCGCAGCCGGCTCGACATCAAGAACTGGACCTCGAACCAGAAGAACTCCGGGTGCCTCCCGGCCGAGCGCGACTGGCTGAACGCCGTTTGCGTCGAGAAGAAGGGCTGGGTCGACAGCTACCGCGCGCTGCATCCCGAAGGCGAGGACTACACCTGGTGGAGCAACCGCGGCGCCGCGCGTGCGAAGAACGTCGGCTGGCGCATCGACTACCAGTTCGTGACGCCGGGCCTCGCGAAGAAACTCCGCGCATGCTCGATCGCGCCAGTGCCGCGCTTCTCGGACCACGCGCCGTACACGGTGGATTACGCG
>JBEVMS010000184.1:0-9072 GCA_040508515.1 Dyella sp.
CCGCCGAGTTTCCTGGCCAGCGCGGCGACCACCGCCGCGGGCGTGGCCGGCGGCATGTTCCTGTTCAACGGCATCGAGAACCTGCTTGGCGGCCATCAGGGCGGCGGCTTGTTCGGCGGCGGTCAGCAGGAAACTGTGGTCGAGAACATCACCAACAACAACACGTTCCTGGACGACGGCAACGCCGGGTTGGCCCAAGACCAGGGCTACAACGACGCTGGTTTCAACGACGGCGGTTTCAACGACGATCTGGCCGGCAACGACAGCTTCGGCGGCTTCGACGACGACGGTTCCTGGACCTGAGCCTCTGGCCCCACTGCATCGCCTGAGCGTGCGACGGCGCCGTTGCGCGCTCAGGCGTCCAGATCGGGAATCTGCAGGCTTTCCAGCCGCGCGATGGTGTCCTTCAGCGCCAGCTTGCGTTTTTTAAGCCGGGTAAGCTGCAGCTCGTCGCAGTCGGCCAGCTGGCCCAGGCGGCTTATGGCCTGATCCAGTTGGCGGTGCTCTAGCCGCAAGTTGGACAAGCGGCGTGCGATTTCGGCGGCGTCGTGAACCTGCATGGCGGGCATGAGGCAGCAGCGGAAAGGCGCAGTGTAGCGCCGCGATCGAGCGACTGGGTTAGGTCATGGGCGGGTGATGGCGGCGGCCGTTACAATGGCGGCCGGTCCGTCTTAAGCATGCCCATGTCCGCGCAACTCGAAATCACCCGCAAGCAGGCCTTCGAGGCCAGCAAATTGGCCAAGCGCCTGCGTCATCAGGTCGGCCAGGCCATCGCCGATTTCCAGATGATCGAAGACGGCGACAAAGTGATGGTGTGCCTGTCCGGCGGTAAAGACTCCTACACCATGCTGGACATGCTGCTGTCGCTGCAGGCGCGCGCGCCGGTCAAGTTCGAGCTGATCGCGGTCAACCTGGATCAGAAGCAGCCGGATTTTCCCGAGCACGTGCTGCCCGAATACCTGAGCGAGCGCGGCATCCAGTTCCACATCATCGAGCAGGACACCTACAGCACCGTGGTGCGGGTGATTCCGGCCGGCAAGACCATGTGCAGCCTGTGTTCGCGTATGCGTCGTGGCGCGCTGTACAGCTGGGCGGCGGCCAACGGCGTGACCAAGATCGCGCTGGGCCACCACCGCGACGACATCCTGGGCACGTTCTTCCTCAACATGTTCTATCAGGCGCAGCTCAAGGCGATGCCGCCCAAGCTGCGTTCGGACGACGGCCGCCACGTGGTGATCCGCCCGCTGGCGTATTGCCGCGAGAGCGAAATCGCCGAGTACGCCCAGCAGCGCGCGTTCCCGATCATCCCGTGCAACCTCTGCGGCTCGCAGGAAAACCTGCAGCGCAAGGCAGTCAGCCGGATGCTGGACGAGTGGGAAAAACTGCAGCCCGGGCGCAGCGAGAACATTTTCCGCGCGCTGGGCAGCGTGTCGCCCTCGCAACTGGCCGACCGCAACCTGTTCGATTTCGCCAGCCTGGGCGCACGCGAAGGCGCCGCGCGTGCCGACGCGCACGGCTGGCTGGCCGGCGCGCCGGACCAAGCGTGATACCCACCGTTCCCCCCTTCTCACCAGCGAGTACAGCCGTGTCCTTCTTTGCATCCGTTGAAATGGCCCCGGGCGATCCGATTCTGGGGCTGACCGAGGCGTACCTGGCCGACACGCGGCCGGACAAGGTCAACCTGGGCGTGGGCATCTACTACGACGAGGCGGGCAAGATCCCGCTGTTGAAATCGGTGCAGGAGGTTGAGCAGGCCCTGGCCAAGGATGCCAAGCCACGCGGCTATCTGCCGATCGACGGCATGCCGGCCTACAACCGGGCCACCCAGCGGCTGTTGTTCGGTGCCGAGTCGGCGCTGCTGGCGGCCGGCCGGGTGGTCACCTCGCAGACCGTCGGCGGCGGCAGCGCGCTGCGCGTGGGCGCCGACCTGCTGAAGAAGGTCAATCCGAACGTCAAAGTGGCGATCAGCAATCCGAGCTGGGAAAACCACCGCGTGGTGTTCGGCAATGCCGGCTTCGAGGTGATCGATTACCGCTACTACGACGCCGCCACCCACGGGGTGGATTTCGCCGGCCTGCTGGCCGACCTGGGCAGCTACCCGGCGGGCACCATCGTGCTGTTGCATGCGTGCTGCCACAACCCCACCGGCGTGGACCTGACCGCCGAGCAGTGGCGCCAGGTGGTGGCGCTGGTCAAAGAGCGCGGGCTGATGCCGTTCATCGACATCGCCTACCAGGGCTTCGACCAGGGCACCGACGCCGACGCGGCGGCGATCCGTCTGTTCGCCGAATCGGGCATCGAATCGTTCGTGGTGGCCAGTTCTTACTCCAAGTCGTTCTCGCTCTACGGCGAGCGCGTCGGCGCGTTGTCGGTGGTGGCGGGCAGCCGCGAGGAAGCGCTGCGCGTGCAGTCGGTGGTCAAGCGCACCATCCGGGCCAACTATTCCAGCCCGGCTACTCACGGCGCCAGCCTGGTCGCCGGCGTGCTCGGCAGCGACGAGCTGCGCGCGCGCTGGGAAGAAGAGCTGGGCCAGATGCGCACGCGCATCCACAACCTGCGTGCGGGTCTGGTCGATCGGCTTGCCGCGCATGGCGCGCTTGGCTTCGATTTTATCGCGCGCCAGGCCGGCATGTTCTCCTACTCGGGACTGAGCAAGGCGCAGGTCGATCGGCTGCGCGAGGAGCACGCCATCTACGCCATCGGCACCGGGCGCATCTGCGTGGCCGCACTTAACCAGGGCAATCTGGATCGCGTGGCCGCTGCGGTGGCGGCGGTCAGCAAAGCCTGAGCAGGGCGCGCCTGTGTCGTCCTGGTGACGGCGCGGGCTTGGCTGGCAGTGCGGCAGTCGCGTGCATGCTGCGCTGATGTCTACCGCGGATGGATAGACGTCCATCCGCGATGGGCGTCACCCTGCTGCGTCGGCCTGGAACATTTCGTGATGGCGCGACGCCACGCGCTTCTCGGGCGCGTACCCTTCATTGGGCGCTCGTGGCTCAATGGCGCGAGTGATCGACCGGGCGGGTCCGGGCAAGTGCCTGACCGCGGCGTAGTCATCCAAGGCTCAAGCAGCCATCCGGTATGATGGGCGTTTGAGTGTGCCCGTGTCGCGCCGCGGCGGGCATGGGCCGTGACTACCCGGATTCCGACGCCTTATGTTTTTTCGCAATGTGACGCTGTTTCGCTTTTCTCCCGCCGTGGCCAACGATCTGGATCGCCTGGAAGAGGCGCTGGCCGAACACCGGCTGCGCCCGGTCGGTCCGCTGGAAATGTTCACCAAAGGCTTCGTGCCGCCGGTGGGTCGCGGCGAGGAAGCGGTCCTCACGCATAGCGTCAAGGCCTGCACCCTGCTGACCGTGGGCGGTGAGGACAAACTGCTGCCGGCGGCGGTGGTCAACGACGAATTGGCGCGCAAAGTGGCCAAGATCGCCGAGGAAGAAGGTCGCAAGGTCGGCGGACGCGAGCGCAAGAAGCTCAAGGAAGATCTGCTGCACGAGCTGCTGCCGCGCGCCTTCGTGCGCACGTCGCGGATGTCCAGCTATGTCGACAAGCAGCATGGCTGGCTGGTGCTGGACACGTCCAGCCGCAAGTCGGCGGAGAACGCGCTGACCCAGGTGCGCGAAGCGCTGGGTAGTTTTCCGGCGGTACCGCTGGCGCCGGAGGAAGGTCCGCGCGTGCTGATGACCGATTGGCTCGCCAACGGCAGCCTGCCGGCCGGGCTGACGCTGGGCGACGAATGCGAATTGCGCGATCCGGCCACCGCCACCGGCGCGATCGCGCGCTGCCGTCGGCAGGACCTGGATGCCGAGGAAATCAAGGAGCACCTGCGCAACGGCAAGCAGGTATTCCAGCTCGGGCTGGTGTTCGACGATCGGATCAGTTTTGTGCTGGGCGAGGATCTGGTGCTGCGCAAGCTGAAATTCCTCGACGCGGTACTGGACGAACTGGGCGACAGCCAATCCGACGCCGCCGCCGAAATGGATGCGCGCTTCGCCCTGTTGACGCTGGAAATGCAGCGCCTGCTGGCCAAACTGGAAGAATGGTTCGGCCTGCCGCGCCCCAAGGACAGCTGAGCCCGGACCGTGGGACTTGCGCGAAAGGCAAACTCTCCCCACATTGAGGGCCATCCACGAGCGTATTGCACGGCCTTCCCCCGCATGGCCGGCGTAGACGGGCAGGCATCATGGCGCAGCATTTGGTAGGCGACTGGCTGGAACTGGCGACGACCACCGGCGGCACGATCCGTGTGCTCAAAGCGGTTCATCCACGTGCACGCCGGCTACGCCTGACGGTGACCCCCAAGGGTGCGCGGGTGTCCTACCCGCAGGGCACCCACCCGGCCCAGGTCAATGCTTTCCTGCGCAATCACGCCGATTGGCTGGAACAGAAGCTCGACGAACTCAACCTGGCGGTCAAGCCGTTGCCCGCGCTGCGCGTGGGGCAGCCCTGCCGGCTGCCGCTGCGCGGCGAGACGGTGACGCTCGAATGGGCCGAGGGGCCGTATCCGCGGGTCGAGTCGCACGCCCAGGGCCTGACCCTGGTGATCCCGCGCCCGCATACCCGCGCGCTGCCGGTGGCGCGTGGGTTGCTGGCCTCATATCTCGAAGCGCAGATGCGGCGCGACGTGTCGCGCTGGCTGGCCGGCTACGTGCCCCAACTGGGTCTGGCACCCACGGCGCTGCGGATTCGTCCGATGAAAAGCCTGTGGGGCAGCCTGGACACGCGCGACCGGATCAACCTGGATCTGGCGTTGGCCTTGGCGCCGCCAGCCGCGCTGCGCTATGTGCTGGTGCACGAGCTGTGTCACCTCAAGGTGCGCAGCCATGCGCCCCGGTTCTGGGCGCAAGTGGAGGGCTTGTTTCCTGATTGGCGGCAGCAGCGCGAATGGCTGCGCCATAACGGCGCGCTGCTGAAATCCGAACTGGACCGCCTGATCGCCGACGTCGCCGATTAAAAAGAGGCCGCAGATAAGCGCAAGTAATTACGACATATCGCGCATAAGGCCATAACAAATTGCAATCAAAAGCTGGCTTGCATAATCTTTATCGGACACAAAAAGGCAAACAAGCAGGACTATAATCCTGGCCGCGAGCTTGTTTGGCTCCGAGGTTTTGGCATCGCGCGTGCTGTCGCAGTTGCTGGCGCACGCCATAGCCGAAAACCATCCGCTTGCTGGAACGCAAGGTGCGACTTGATCGCGCCGAGTGGGACGGCTTGCTTATCGGTTTGTAATAACTATCCCCACAAGGTAACCACGTCATGTACCAAGACACAATTGCCAACTTTGCCGCAGTTGGCGCGCACAAGGCGCAGATGGTTCGCCGCCATCTGTTCGCCTTTCTGATCGGTTCGATGATGGCCGGCGCCTATATCGGTTTTGGCGACATTATTCTGTTCACCGTCGGCGCGCATGCCGATCCGGCCTGGGCGCGCCTGATCGGTGGCTCGGTGTTTGCCGCAGCGCTGACCATCTGCGTGTTCGCTGGCGCCGATTTGTTCACCGGTACGGCCATGTACATGCCTTTCGCGGTGGCCAACAAGCAGGCCAACCTGGTCGACGTGGTGATGGTGTGGGTCTCGTGCTGGATCGGCAACCTGATTGGCGCGGCCGTGCTGGCGGCGCTGCTGCACATGGCCGGTGGCGGCGTGCTGCTGACCGATGGCAATACGGTGTTCTTCAACGCCGTGGCGGCCAAGATGAGCGCCAGCTCCAGCGCCTTGTTCGCGCGTGGGCTGCTGTGCAACTGGCTGGTCTGCCTGGCGATCTGGATGTGTGCCCGCACCAAGAGCGACACCGCCAAGCTGGCGCTGATCTTCTGGCCGATCATGATCTTCGTCGCCTCCGGCTTCGAGCATTCGGTGGCCAACATGTTTGCCTTCTCGATGGCGCTGCTGGGTGACCACCCGGCCAACGTGACGCTGGAAGGCGCGATCCACAATGAAACCTGGGTCACCCTGGGCAATCTGGTCGGCGGTGTCGTGATGGTGGCGGCGGGTTACCTGCTGCAGCGCCCGACTAATCAGGCAGCGCACGCCGACGCCGGCAGCGCGGCAACCGGTACCCGCGCTACGGCCAAGGTTTCCAGCGCGCACTAAAGCTCGCTTGGTTCCTTGCCATTGGGCGGCATGAAGCCTGCGCTTGACCGCTTCCAAGCCAAGGGCGGCAGTGCTTGAGCCCGACATCGAAGGCCTGAGTCCGGTAGACACCGTGCTCAGGCCTTTGAGTTTGTGCCAGGACAAGTTTGCGATCGCTGCCTCGCCCCTGGACGCCCGCCACGGCCGGGACAGATTCAGGCAAGCTGGCCGGGATATAACGGTCTGTGTTGCGGTCCATCTCAGTACTGCGGGCGCTAGGCGCCTTTCTACATTTGTCTGGAGTGTTTCGCCGATGCGCCTACGCCGCCGCTTGCTTGCCGTCCTTTTGCTTGCCGCCAGCGCCGCGGCGCCGGCCGCGTTCGCCGCCGATGGCGAGGTGCTCAAGGCCACCTTGGATAACGGCTTGCGGGTGGTGATCGTGCCCAACAAGCTGGCCCCGGTGGTGACCACCGAGATCAATTACCTGGTCGGCTCCGATCAAACGCCGGCAGGTTTTCCCGGCAGCGCGCATGCGCTGGAGCACATGGCGTTTCGCGGCAGCCAGGGCCTGGACAAGGACCAGCTCTCGGCGCTGGCGGCCAGCATGGGCGGCAATTTCAACGCCGACACCCAGCAGTCGGTGACCCAGTATTTTTTCACTGTGCCCAAGGAAGACCTGGCGCTGGCGCTGCACATCGAGTCGCTGCGCATGCGCGGACTCGATCTGAAGCAGGACGAGTGGACCAAGGAGCGCGGCGCGATCGAGCAGGAAGTGGCGCGCGACCTGTCCAATCCACAGTACAAGTTCTATGCGCAACTGCTGGCGGCGCTGTTCAAGGGCACGCCCTACGCGCACGACGCGCTGGGCACGCGCCCTTCGTTCGACAAGACCACCGCGGCCGATCTGAAAAGCTTCTACGACCGCTGGTACGCGCCCAACAACGCGGTGCTGGTGATCGCCGGCGATGTCGATCCGGCGGCGGCGCTGGCCCAGGTCAAGACGCTGTTCGGGGCGATCCCCCGGCAGGCGTTGCCGGCGCGTCCGACGTTCGATTTTCAGACCGTCAACGCGCAAACCCTGCAATTGCCCACCGACAGTCCGTTTGGCCTGGCGATCATGGCCTGGCGTCTGCCCGGCTATACCGACAAGGACCACGCCGCGGCGGAGATTCTGATCGACGCGCTGGGTAGTCAGCGCGGGGATCTGTACGGCTTGGTGCCCCAGGGCAAGGCGCTGTACGCCGGCTTCGAGGGCAATATGCTGCCGCACGCCGGCATCGGCTTCGCGGTGGGCGCCTATCACAAGGGCGGCGATCCCAAGGCATTGTTGGATGCGATGCAGGCCAGCCTCGGTGCAACGCTGAAGCAGGGCGTGCCGGCGGCGCTGGTCGAGGCGGCCAAGCGGCAGGAAATCGCCCAACTGGAATTTCAGAAAAACTCGATCAGCGGGTTGGCCAATGCCTGGTCCGACGCGTTGGCCGTGCAGGGCCTGCAGTCGCCGGACGATCTGATCGCGCAGTTCGCCGCGGTGACGCCTGCCGACGTCGATCGTCTGGTGCGCCAGTTGTTGCAGCCGGGCCGAGCGATTACCGCCGTGCTCGATCCGCAAAGCTCCGGCAAGGCGGTCGCCAGCAAGGGCTACGGTGGCGCCGAGTCGTTCGCCAGCACGCCGGACAAACCGGTGACGCTGCCGGCCTGGGCCAGTCAGGGGCTGACCCAGCTCGTCCAGCCCAGCTGGAACGTGCATCCCAGCGTCAGCGTGCTGCCCAACGGGCTGCGTCTGATCGTGCAGCCGGAAAACGTCAGCGACACCGTGGGCATCTACGGCCAGGTGCGCAGCCAGCCGCTGTTGCAGACCCCGGCGGGTCAAGAGGGCGTCGGCAGGGTGCTGGATGGTCTTTACGACTACGGCACCACGTCGCTGGACCGGCTGGCGTTTTTGAGTGCCGGCGATGCGATCAGTGCGCAAATTGCCGCTGGCACCGCGTTCCGTGCCACCGTGCCGGCGGCGCAGTTCGAACGCGCGGTGCAACTGTTGGCCGATGACGAGCTGCATCCGGCGTTGCCGGCGCAGGCCTTCCAGGTGGTGCAGACGCAGCAAGCGCAGACGCAGGCCGGCGTGCTGCAGTCGCCGGACTATCTGTTCGGTCGCGCGCTCGATCAGGCGCTGGTACCCAGCGGCGACCCCAGCCTGCGCCAGACCACCCCGCAAAGCCTGTCCCGCCTGAGTCTGGCCCAGGTGCAGGCCTATCACGCGCAAACCATCCGGCCGGACCTGACCACCATCGTGGTGATCGGCAAGATCACCCCCGCGCAGGCGCAAGCGGTGATCGGCAAATACTTCGGCGACTGGCACGCCCAGGGCGCCAAGCCCGCATTGCAACTGGCTCCGGTGCCGGCCAACGCGCCGGCCACCTTCACCGTGCCCGACCAGACCAGCGTGCAGGATCAGGTCACCCTGGTGCAGAACGTCGGCGTCGACTTGAAGCATCCGGACCACTACGCGCTCAATCTGGGCAATCAGATTCTCAGCGGCGGACTGTACGCCTCGCGCCTGATGGCCGATCTGCGCGAGAAGGCGGGACTGGTCTACGGCGTGGATTCGCAATTCGACTTCGGCGATACCCGCAGCCAGTTCGCGGTGACCTACGGCGCCGACCCGGACAAGGTGGCGCAGGCGCGCCAACTGGTGATTCGCGATCTCAAGCAAATGCAGACCGCGCCCGTCACTCAGGCCGAGCTGGACCGCGCCAAGGGCACCATGCTGCGTCAATTCGCGCTGGGCCAGGCCAGCACCGAGGCGATCGCCGACGAGCTGCTCTACCTGGATCAGCATCAACTGCCACTGGACCAGCCGTTATTGACCGCGCAGCACTACCTGGCGTTGACCCCGGCGCAGGTGCAGAGCGCGTTCCAGCACTGGCTGCGCCCGGATGGCCTGGTCGAAGGGATCAAGGGTCCGGCGCCCAAGTAAGCCGTGGCCGCTGCGGACCGTCGCAT
>JBEVMS010000200.1:0-8039 GCA_040508515.1 Dyella sp.
ACAACCTGCCAGGTCGCTTGCTGATCCGCTGGACCGAGCCCTTGCGCGTACATCGTGGCTACTGCGAAACCGTGTGCGTTGTAGTTCTCGCGCCAGGCCAGCACCAGTGTTGCGGGATGCCCGCCGAGCGTGATGGTGTTGAAGCCGTTGTGCAGTGGAATCACTTGTGCATCGCGGTAGCTGGCGGCGTATGCCGGCAGCCACGCCAATGCTGCCACCAAGCCCCATCCGCTCAGCCATGAACGTTGCATACGTCTGCCGTGGTCGACCGTGAAAGGCATCAGCTTGGCGCGCCGCCGTGACTCTGCGGCGACACACGTATGGCGATGGACGGGCAAATGATGACGAGGACGGTAGCGGTTGGCTAGTAACAGATGGCCATGAGGCAACGGGTGGGCGGAGCGATGTGCTTTTTTGGCGGACAGCATCATCCCGACATGTCGCGTGGTGCGGCATGTCGGGATACATCGCTCAGCGCAGCGCCAGGAAATCCCCGCTGACCACGAAACGCACGGAATCCAGACGCAGTCGCGACAGCGGTAGTGCGGCCAGCAGTTCGGCGCGTTCGCCGGCCAGCGCGGCCAGCTCGCTTTCGCTGATCGAAGGATTGATCTTGCGCAGCGCCAACAGACGCGACAGTTCGCCGTCGAGCGTTTCGGTGGCCAGGGTCACCGCCTCGTCGATACATTGACGCGCGCGCTCACCGATCAAAACTTCGGCCTTTTCCAGCATCGGCGGCACCAGCTTGGCGAGAAATTTGCGATAGCGCGCCACTTCGATGTTGCGGTCGCCAGCCTTGCGCAGAGCGATCTCGCTGGGCGCGAACTCCTTGCGTTCGGACAGCTTGGTATCGACCGTGATGGTCAGCGGCATGGTCGGCAGAAAGCGTTCGGCGTCGAGCTTGCGATCGGCCACGCATTCGAGCACGAACACCGCTTGCAGCAGTGCGGTGCGAGCTGGCAGCACATCGTCGACCATGAAGGCGGCATTGCCTTGCTCGCCGGACAAGGCCAGATCCAGCGCACCGGCGACCAGCGGATGATCCAGCCGCAGCAGCGGGAGTTCTTCGCGAGCCAGGGCGACGCGGCGCGCGAAGGTGACCGAGATCGGGCCATCGGCGAAACCGGGCAGGGCGTCGGTGGAAAGGTATTGCGGGTCCAGCAGCAGCACGTCGGGCGAAAGTTCCTCGGCATGAATGCCGAATTGCTCCAGCAGGCGCTGGATAAAGCCGTCGCGGCCCGGGTCGTTGTCCTCGCGCGCGAAGGCCTGGGCCAGTTCGTCGGCGTGCAGATCGCGGCTGGCGGCCAGTTCCAGCAAATGATCGCGGCCGGCGCGAATCAGTTCGGCCAGTTCTTCGTGGGTGGCGTGAGTGTCAGCCAGCAGCGCGGCCAGTTCCTGATCGACGCTATCGTCGCCGCGCGCATGCGCCTGCGCCAGCTGCGCCAGCGTTTCGCCGTAGCGGCGCAGCAGTTCGCGGCCGTCGGCCGGGCTGCGTCGGAACGCATCCAGGCCCTCGTCGTACCAGCGCGCCAGCACGTGCTGGGCGCTGTCTTCCAGCGCGATGAGGTGGATGTTGATGTCGTGGGTCTGTCCGATGCGATCGAGACGGCCGATGCGCTGTTCCAGCAGATCGGGGTCCAGCGGCAGATCCCACAGCACCAGCCGGTGGGCGAACTGGAAGTTGCGCCCTTCCGAGCCGATCTCCGAGCACAGCAGCAAGCG
Organism: Dyella sp.; assembly: GCA_040508515.1. Lineage (GTDB taxonomy): Bacteria > Pseudomonadota > Gammaproteobacteria > Xanthomonadales > Rhodanobacteraceae > JBEVMS01. Next base: position 1,723 of record JBEVMS010000200.1, read on the forward strand.
CGCGCCATCGGGCTGGGCGAAGAACGCCGCGTTGCGGTCGCGCTGAACGATGCCGAGCCCTTCGTGGAAACGCGCCACGCCGACGCCGCTCTTGGTGCGCAAGGCATCTTCCAGCGCTAGCACCTTGGCCTGGCTGCGGCAGATCAGCAGGAATTTGTCCTTGCTGTGTTTTTCCAGCAGCGCGACCAGCGCGTCCACGCGTGGATCGTCGCTGTAGTCCAGTTCGTGGCTGGAGGTGTGCGTCTGGATATCGCTGTGGAATTCGGCCAGCAGGGTCTGTCGCTGATCGCCGGCGAAGTCCATCGCATCGAGCAGATGAAACTCCGGCAGGCGCTGCGGAAACCCGCCGACACCGGCGCGGCGATTGCGGAACATCGCCCGGCCGGTGCCGTGGCGATCGATCAGCGCAGCCAGGATTTCGCGGGCGTTGTCCGGCGCAGCGGGATCGTCCAGACGTGTTTCCAGCGCGGCGTCGCCGGCAAGCTTGTGACGTAGCAAGGCCCGCTGACCATCGTCCAATGCCTCGCCGCTCAGCAGACGGTCGGCGATTTGCGAGAACGGGCGATAGTCGTCTGCCTCAGCCAGATAGCCGTCCAGATCGTGGTAACGCTGCGGATCGAGCAGGCGCAGGCGCGCGAAGTGGCCGGCGCGGCCCAACTGCTCGGGCGTGGCAGTCAGCAGGATCACCCCAGGCGTAGCCTGCGCCACGCGCTCGACCAACTGATAGCGCGGACTGGCTGAATCAGGCGTCCATTCCAGGTGGTGCGCCTCATCGACCACCAGCAGATCCCAGGTGGCCTCCAGCAACTGTTGCGCGCGCTTGGGCGCGTGCTCCAGAAAGCCGAAGTCGGCGATCACCAGTTGCTCGTCCTCGAACGGGTTGCTGCCCGGTTCGGATTGTTCTAACGCCTCGCAGCGCTCTTCGTCGTAGATCGCAAAGCTCAGGTTGAAGCGGCGCAGCAGCTCGACGAACCACTGGTAGACCAGGGTTTCGGGCAGCAACACCAGCACGCGCTGGGCGCGGCCGGCGGCCAGCTGACGGGCGATGATCATGCCCGCCTCGATGGTCTTGCCCAGGCCCACTTCGTCGGCCAGCAGCACCCGTGGCGGACGCCGTGCGGCGGCGATGCCGGCCACGCGCAGCTGATGCGGCACCAGTCCGACCCGCGCCGCGCCCAGGCCCCAGGCCGGCGAGCGGCGGGCTTCGGCGCGACGACGCAAGCCTTCCAGGCGCAAGTCGAACTGCGCCACCGGATCGGTACGGCCGCCGATCAGACGGTCGTCGGCTTGGCTGACGGTCTGCTCGTCGTCCAGCTGGCCTTCGTGCAGTTCGCGTCCCTCGCCGCGGTAGACGAACAGGTCTTCCTTGATTTCCACCCGCTCGACCAGAAAAGCCACGCCTTTACCGGCGACGCGTTGACCGGCGCGGAACTCGGCGCGCATCAACGGCGCCGAGTCGACCGCATAGGGACGCAGCACGCCGGCCTTGGCGAACAGCACCTGCACGCCGCGTCCTTCGACGCGCAGCACGGTGCCCAGGCCAAGCTCCGGCTCGGCGGTGGAGATCCAACGTTGACCAGGTACGAACATTGCGACTTCGACTAGGGTGTAAGGGCGGCAATTATCCGCTTTGCGGCGGCGCTATGCCTAGTGCGCATTGCCGTGATCCCCGGAATCAGCGCCCGTGCCGCTGCACCGTGTGTCGGCAGGCGAGGCGCCACGGCGCGGATCGCCGATATCGGCCTCAGCGATGCCGGCGCGAGGTGGGCGCGGCAAAACTCGCATGCAGAAAATCCACGAACGCATGCACGGCCAGCGAGCTTTGCCGATGCTGCGGATAAACCGCGTACACCGCGGTGGCGGGCGGACAGTAGTCGTCCAGCACGCTGACCAGCGCGCCGCTGTCCAGCGCCTGGGCAATGATGAAGGTGGGCAGGTGCGCCAGGCCCAGCCCGGCGATGGCCGCATCGCGTACCAGCTCGCCGTTGTTGGCACGCAGCCGCCCACCGACGCTGATCAACTGCCGCTTGCCCTGGTTGATGAAAGGCCACTCCACATGTTTGCCGTGGCCGTACAGCAGGCAGTCGTGGTTGCGCAGCTCGGCCGGCGTTGAGGGTGTGCCTCGCCGCGCCAGATAATCCGGGCTGGCGCAAACCAGCACGTCCATCGGCGCGATCGAACGCGCGATCAGCGTGGAATCGGCCAACTGACCGATGCGCACCGCCATGTCGTAGCCCTCGCCGATCAGGTCTACCGTGCGATCGCTCAGATCCATCTCGACGCTCACCTGCGGGTACGCCTGCATGAAGCGCGGCAGCAGCGGACCCAGGTGCAAGGTGCCGAAGGACATCGGCGCGGTGATCCGCAACACGCCACGTGGCGCGGCATTCTGCTGCGAGATTGCCTGTTCGGCGTCGTCGATCTGCTGGCTCAGCGCGCGCATGCGCTCGTAATAGGCCAAGCCCAGCTCGGTCGGGCGCAACTGGCGGGTGGTGCGGATCAGCAGGCGCACGCCCAGCCGTGCCTCCAGCGCCATCACTCGCTTGCTGATGAACTGCTTGGACAGGCCGAGCTTCTCCGCTGCCGCGGTGAAGCTTTGCGCCTCGATCGTGGCGACGAAAATGCGGATGTCTTCGAGTTGGCTCATTGTCGCTTATGGGTTGACGATGTTACGGCTTTAAAGGGATTTTTCATTCTTTATGGCGACACTACCATGGGCTCCACGGTTGGCGGCAAACACCTGCGGCCATCGCACTTTCAACGAGGAGAGTTCCCATGCTCGACATGATCAAGGCCCATGCCCGCGGCGTCGCCAATCACGGTTGGTTGTCCTCGCGCCACACGTTTTCCTTCGGCCACTACTACAACCCCAAGCAGATCGGTTTTTCCGACCTGCGCGTGATCAACGACGACCGCGTGACCGCCGGTCAGGGTTTCGGTAAGCACCCGCACAACGATATGGAAATCATCTCCTACGTGCTGGAAGGCGCGCTGGAGCACAAGGACTCGATGGGCACCGGCTCGGTGATTCGTCCGGGCGATGTGCAGCTCATGAGCGCCGGGAACGGTGTGACGCATAGCGAGTTCAATCACTCGCCCAACGAAGGCGTGCACTTTCTGCAGATCTGGATCGTGCCCGGGGTGACCGGCGTCGAGCCGCGTTATCTGCAACGTCACTTCGGGGCGCAGGACAAGCGCGGCAAGCTGCGGCTGATCCTCTCGCCGGATGGCAGCGACGATTCGTTGCAGATTCGACAGGATGCGCGGGTCTACGCGGGCCTATTCGATGGTGAGGAAAGCTCCACGTTGGAGCTTCCCGCCAACCGCTACGCCTACGTGCACGTGGCGCGCGGTGAGCTGTCGTTGAATGGCGAACCGCTGCGCGAAGGCGATGGTGTGCGCATCCGCGATCTGCGTCAGTTGCGCTTCGATCAAGGCAAGGACGCCGAAGTGCTGGTGTTCGATCTGCGCCCGCTGGAATTGCCGCAGATGCCGTAAGGCTGATTCACCGAACGCTCCGTCGTGTCCAAACACACGCGGCGGAGCGTTTTATTGCTGCCAGCAGGTATTGGTCTGCGCGTTGCCGCTGCTGTCCACGGCGCTGCGCACGTTGGCGCTGCTGATGCTGATCTGCGCGCAGGTCCTATCGCTGGCCTGGGGGCCGATTGGCGTGGCGGTCAGTGTGTAACCGGTGGCGGGGCTGCTGCCCTGCAAGGCCAGCGCGATCGTGTAGTAGCCGTTGGGCGAGGTGCTGGCCAGAACGCCGCAGCCGTTGCCACCGCTCGATACGTTGCTGTAGTCGAAGCTCGCGGCGTAGCAGCGCTCCAGAATGCCCTGGTTCTGCGCCAGGGCGGCATAAGCGTCCGAGCGGCGTCCCTGTTGCACGTAGCGCAGATAACTGGGGATCGCGATGGCGGCCAGAATGGCAGCGATCGCCACCACCACCATCAATTCGATCAGGCTAAAGCCGCGCGGGCGACGTGGGTGGTCAATCATCGTGTACTCGCTTATTGCAGCTGCCACCAGCCGACCTGGCGGAAACTGCTGGTGCCGATGGTGGTGTGTTGAATTTGTCCGCTGGACTGGCCGGTTTCGTTCTGGCTGCCGCCGGGGAAGGTGCTGTTGAGCGCGGTTGGGCTGGCGCTGTAGACCGATCCGATCGCGATGCCGGTGGGGTTTTGACCGTTGACGGTATTGCCGGTGCCCACGCTGATGCCGCCGCTCAAGCCGATCTGCGGGCTGCTGAACGGTCCGCCGGTGGCGAAGTTGACGTCCAGCAGAAACGAGGTTCCGCCGACGCTGCAGGGCGACGTCGATGGCGCATAGGTGGTCAGTACCACGCCGCCGTTTTCCAGTTGCAGTGCGGTCACGCTGCGCGAGCCGTTGCCCAGCGGCCCCAGGTCGAAAAACCACCCCTGCTGCGGCGGCACGCTGAGCGCGTTGCCGTTGGCATCGGTGGTGGCCTCGTTGCTGTAGCCGAGGTTGATCGGATTGCTGCTGGAGGTGAGCACCGATTGATTCAAACCGCTCTGCGCGGCGGTTAACAGGCTGACAGTCTGCACCGCCAGATTGCTGCGCGTGTAAGGCATCACCGGTTTGCTGGTGGTGTAGTTGCCCAGCGCCAGGCTGTTGTCCCAGATGCCGTAGACGCTTTGTGTCTGGGTGGTGCTCAGGTCGCCCATCGTCAGCAACTGGCCGGTGCCGACGAATGCCATCAGCCCCGGATTGGACGGAAAGTTGGGATTGAGCGATAGCGCCGGCGCGGTGGTGATGGGTTGTGGCTTGCCGGACGGATCGCGCGCGGTGAACAACAGACTCACCGTCCAGTTGGCCGGGTTGGCGTTGCTCATGTTGATCGCCCACAGGTTGCCCTGCAGATCACCCGCGTAGGCCATGTCGGCGGCCGCACCGGCCACGCCGTTGGAATTGGCCGCGCTGATGCTGGAGAGCCCGTTGGCCAGCGCGGGGTTGCAGGCGCTGGTCACCGCCGCGCAGAGATCGATCTTGCGCAGCAACGCGCCGCTGGACGCATCCACCGCGTAGAAAATTGAGTGCCCGCTGGCGCTGTTGTAGCCGTTGCCGAACAGCACCGCGAAGCCCTGCGTGGCGGCGCGGCTGCTCGGGTCGGTGAGGCTGACCGCGCCCGAGCGCACCACGATGGGCGCGCTGAAACTCAAGCCCATGTCCGCATCGGTGAATTCCCACAGCACGTCGCTGGCTACCGCGGTATCGGAGCTGAAGCTGGACGGGTTGGTCACGTCCAGCGCATAGATGCTGTTGCCGCCGGCACCCTCGCCACCAACTAGCATGGTGTGCCAGGCGGTCGAGCCGTTTTCGTTGAGCAGCGCATCGAAAGCCTGCGGCGCGCCATCGACATAAAACAGGTGGTGGTTGTTGTAGAGCGGGTTACTCAAATTGAAAAGATTGCCGAACACGCCAGCGGGCACGAACGCCATGACTTCGTTACCGCCCGTGCGATCATTGACAGCGTTGAACCCGTGCAGCATGCCGTCGTTGGCCCCGGCGTAGACCATCGGTGCGCGATTGGCTTGCGCGCTGACGAAGCTGGCGTAGGAGGCATCGCCCCACGGTCCGGCTGGTGCCCCTACAAAGACCGGTGCGCCGTCCACGATGTCGCCGAGCAAATGCGAGCGGTCACGGAAGTTGCCGCCGTTGTGTATTTCCAGCGAGGTATTACCACGCAGGTAGCTCAGGCGCTGGCTGCCCAGGCTGTCGGCGGGCTGCAACTGCGCCTGCATGGCCGCGCTGAGCTGGTTCCAGACGAACCCCACGCCCTTGCCCGTGGCCGGGTTGAGCGTGGCGATGGAGCGGGTGGTCTGCTTGTCGAGTTTTGCCTGCGCGTTCCAGGTGCTGGTGCCGCTGGTCAGGCCCGTGTTGGGATCGATGGGAAACTGCGCCAGGTCGCCTGTCCAGTCCTGATAAGGCACAGTGCTGGACGTATAAGTGGCTTGATAGGTCTGCGTGTTGGCGTTGAGCACATGCGAATTGACCGCCACCGCGCTGGCCGAGGCAGTGCCAGCCTGCACCTGGGTGAGAATGCTGCTCAGATCGCTGGTCAGCGCCTGTGGACTGGTGGCGGGGAAATAATTTCCTGTGCCGCCGGCCACCGCCATCGCGGTAAGCGTATTGGCGGCGGCGTTGTTCTGGGATGGATCGACGCCGGCCCCCAGCCCGACCACGTAGGTTTTTATACCCGCCGTGTTGAGCGCCTTGATGGTGACGAGGGTGTCGGTCAGTGCCTGGTCGTTGGTGCTGGCCAGCGAGCCATCGTTGTTGAAGCTGGCGGTGACGCCGTA
>JBEVMS010000220.1:0-6006 GCA_040508515.1 Dyella sp.
GGCGTTAGCTGGTGCTGTTCCACCACCAGCCGGTCGCCATCAGCGCGACCATCACCAGCGACACCACCACTTTGAGCAGGGTGCCCAAGATCAGTCCGATCCAGGTATTGAGCCCCACATGCGCCGAGCGCAATACGCTGCCACTGGAACTGAGCTCGCCCAGTAGCGCGCCCAGGAACGGACCCAAGAGCAAGCCCGGCAAACCGAAAAACATCCCCACCACGGTGCCGATAGCGGCGCCCCATAACGCGCGAGGGCTGGCGCCGGCGCGCTTGGCACCCAGCGTGGCGGCGACAAAATCCATCGCCACGCCAATACAGCCAATCGCGGCGATGCCCAGCAGCCACCCCAGGCCCAGGTGACGGTAGCCATCCACCGCAGCGGCCAGCCAGATGCCGCCGAAAATCATCGGGATGCCCGGCAGCGCGGGCAGAATCGCCCCAGCCAGTCCCGCGACGATCAGCGCACCGGCCAGTAGATACAGCGCAATGTCCATGCGGCTCCCATCAACCCATACGTCGACGATACGGCATCGGTCCGGATAATCGGCGACAATTCGTAGCTTGATGGGTAACCCGCGATGGCGGCTGCTAGCTGGGGACAGTTTTGGAATTTGGGTCTAGCCAACTGCTCAAGGCCGACGAGCTGGGGCGCATCGAGATCGTGCTGCATGACGGGCGGCGGGTGATCCGGCGCGATGTGGTCGCGGCGCGCTGGTGGGCGCGCGCTTTCGCACGTGGCGCGGCCGCCCGCGAGGCACGCGCCTTGCGCCGGCTTGAGGGTATCGAAGGAGTCCCGGCCCTGCTCCGCTGGAATGGGCGAGAGTTATTGCGCAGCTATATCGCTGGCGCGCCGATGCAGCAGGCGCAGCCGCGCGATCCGGTCTATTACCGCCAAGCGTTGCGCCTGCTGGCGAAACTGCATCGACGCGGCATCGTGCACAACGATCTGGCCAAGGAGCCCAACTGGCTGGTCGGCGAGGATGGCCGTCCCGCGCTGGTGGATTTCCAGCTCGCCTGGACACGCGGCAAGCGCGGACCCTTGTTCCGGTTACTGGCGCGGGAAGATCTGCGGCATCTGCTCAAGCACAAACGCACCTATTGCGCGCAGGCGTTGAGCACCCGTCAACGGGCGATTCTGGCGGCCCCGGCGGTGCATTCCCGACTGTGGCGAGCCACCGGCAAACGGCTCTACAAGCTGATCGCGCGGCGCCTGTTCGGCTACTGGGACAACGAAGGCAAGGGCCGCGTGCGCGATTGAGCGCAGCGGCGGTGCACTCGGATGGCTGCTGGAATGGCGCGGGCAGGGGAATGCCCGCGCGCGCAGCCTGCCTGTGGCCACGCCAGAAACGCGAACGCAGCGTCGACGTCCGCCATGCGGCCGATAGCCGCCACGTGTGATGACGCGCTTGGCGCCAAGGTCGGCTGTCAGCGCCAATCGGCATCGACACAACGCGTGTGCCAATGCCCCTGTGCCGCCGCCCCTGAGCAGCGAAAAGCGCCGCCCGCCGCCGCTCGACCCCACATGAGCGATCGAACAGGCGCTCAGCCACTTACTTTTCGACGAAGGCGCGCTCGATCACGTAGTCGCCCGGCTCGCGGGTGCGCGGCGAGGCCTGGAAGCCGCGGCCGTCCAGCAGCGCGCAGGTGTCCTCCAGCATCGCCGGGCTGCCGCACAGCATGACGCGGTCGGTGTCCGGGTTGAGCGGCGGCAGACCAATGGTCTGGGCCATCAAGCCGTCGGCAATCGCATCGGTGATGCGGCCCTGGTTGCGGAAGGTGTCGCGGGTCACGCTGGGGTAATAGATCAGCTTGTCGCGGATCAGTTCGCCCAGGTACTCGTGCTGCGGCAGCTCGTTTTCGAGGTAGTCGGCGTAGGCCAGATCGCTGACATGACGCACGCCGTGGGCCAGCACCACCTTGTCGAAACGCTCGTAGGTTTCTGGATCGCGGATGATGCTCATGAACGGCGCGAGCCCGGTGCCGGTGCCCAGCAGGTACAGATGCTTGCCGGGCTTCAAATCGTTCAAAACCAGGGTGCCGGTCGGCTTGCGGCTGACGATCAGTGGATCGCCCGGCTTCAAATGCTGCAAGCGCGAAGTCAGCGGGCCGTCGGGCACTTTGATCGAAAAGAACTCCAGATGTTCTTCGTAGTGCGCGCTGGCGATCGAGTAGGCGCGCATCAGCGGGCGCCCCTCCACTTCCAGGCCGATCATCACGAAATGCCCGCTTTCGAAGCGAAAGCCCGGATCGCGCGTCGTGCGAAAGCTAAACAGGGAGTCGTTCCAATGGCGCACGTCGATCACGTGCTCCGTCGCCAATGCCACCATGGTCGTTACCGTTGCGAAGAAGTGAGGGCCATCAAAACTGGGGCGACCGGCGGGGACCGGCGTTACTGACTCGCACGGAGGGCTTGGAACTGCCATGCCGAACGAGCGCCGAAGCTGCAGCCATAGCCTGCAAGTATGCCATGCCCCCGCCCGAGACGACCCCATGGGCGTTTATGTCGCATTGCATAAATCCCAGGCGAGCAGAAACCCCCAAGGCGTCGCAAGAATTTAAGGCGGTCTGTCGATCACCTTGGGAAGTCTTGGGGTGATCGCCCTCGGCACCTGGTTACTCAACCGGCGCGCCGTGGAAACGCGCCCGGACGAGCGCGACGCCGCCATTGCTTCTCGTTCGAGACACGCGGCCTACAACACGCTGATGGCCGGCATGATCATGGTGGGTGTGGTCATGCCGTTCTCGCACAGCGGATGGGATATCGTAAACGCTGCACTGCTGGCCATCGCCGTGTCGGAAGTCGTCCATCACAGACTGATCGCCCTGGCCTATCGGCGCGGCGTGCATGCCTGAGAGGCGGATTGCAAACGAGGTACGCATGTTGCGTTTCCTCGCCGGTGAGATGACTCAGGCTGATCTGGGCCAGCGGGTAGGCGTCACGCGGCAGACGATCGCAGCGATCGAAGCGGGAAAGTATTCTCCCAGCCTCGAATGTGCGTTTCGCATTGCCGACGTGTTCGGCAAGCGGCTGGATGAGGTATTTCGCTGGGAGAGCTGATGCGGGGCTGGTTTGCCCTCCGAAAACGGCGAGCCATGCACGGCACGATCCAACCCATGGGAGAGAAGCGTGAGCAAGCAGATTTTCATCAACCTTCCCGTCGCTGACCTGCCAAAGTCCTTCGATTTCTTCAAGGCGCTCGGGTTCGCACACAACCCGCAATTCACCGGTGATGCCGCCGCGTGCATTGTCATCAGCGACACCATCTTCGTGATGTTGCTGACACATGCCCGGTTTAAGGACTTCACGCCCAAAGAGGTTTGCGACACGAGTAACGCGGTTGAGGTTCTGCTTTCGCTAAGTTGTGAAAGCCGTGAAGAGGTGGATAGCCTGGTCGCCAGGGCACTGGCTGCGGGCGGCTCTACGCACGACGAGCCCGAGGATTTCGGCTTCATGTACACGCATAGCTTTATCGATCTGGACGGCCATGGTTGGGGGGTACTGCACATGACTGGCACGCCGGTATGACCCTGCCATGAAAACACCCTCGCGATGGAGCCGGCTTTACGAAGCGGGGACCGCCCGGCCCGTCCGGTAGAATAGGCCTATGTCGCAGCCTACTTCCCCCTCCACTTTCCGCCTCACCGTTGCCCCGATGATGGACTGGACTGACCGTCACTGCCGCTATTTCCATCGGCTGCTGACGCCGCACGCGCGGCTGTACACCGAGATGGTGACCAGCGCGGCCCTGGTGCGAGGCGGCCAGTTGCGCCTGCTCGAGCACAGCCAGCAGGAGCATCCGCTGGCCTTGCAACTGGGCGGCAGCGACCCGGCGGAATTGGCGATCGCCGCGCGATTGGGCGCTCAGGCCGGGTACGACGAGATTAACCTCAATGTCGGCTGTCCCTCCGATCGCGTGCAGTCGGGCCGCTTCGGTGCGTGTCTGATGCGCGAACCGGCACTGGTCGGCGAGTGCGTGCGGGCGATGCGCGATGCGGTGGACCTGCCGGTGACGGTCAAGTGCCGGATCGGCGTGGACGATCAGGATGCCTACGCCGATCTGCAACACTTCACCCAGACCATGCTGGAAGCGGGTGTGCGCGAGCTTGTTGTGCATGCGCGCAAGGCGTGGTTGAAGGGCTTGAGCCCGAAGGAAAACCGCGAGATCCCGCCACTGGACTATCAGCGCGTGTATCAGCTCAAGCGCGAATTTCCCGAGCTGGCCGTGGTGATCAATGGCGGCATCACCGACGCGGCGCAGGTGCTGGAACATTTGACGCAGGTCGATGGGGTGATGATCGGGCGCGCCGCGTACCACGATCCTTACGTACTGGCGCAGATCGAGGCAGCCGTCTATGGCGAGCCGTTGCCCGAGCGCGACGTCGTGCTGCAACGCATGCGGCCATATATCGAGGCTGAATTGAAGCGCGGTGGCGCGCTCAAGCACATCAGCCGGCATTTGCTTGGCTTGTACCAGGGCGAGCCGGGCGCGCGCGCGTTTCGGCGCCAGTTGAGCGAAGGGGCGCATTTGCCTGGCGCGGGCTGGGCGCTGATCGAGCAGGCGATCACGCCGGTGCGGGCGGCGGCGTGATCGTAATTTCCCATCCGGTCAATATTCAGCCCCGATTCCCTAGTCTGAACAAGTTTTCGATGTTTGGCTGCACATTGACTAGGCTTGACCATCTGACATGAACATCACGGGGCGTTGGCTAGCGTTATGCGGGTTGCTTGCCGCAGGTACAGTGGCCGCGCAGACAGCGGAGCCCTCGATGTCGCTGGAGCAGGCGATCAGCCAGGTCCAGCAGGAAACGGGCGGCAAGGTGCTGTCGGCAGGTACGGTGCGGCATGGTCGGGGTTCGGAGCACCGCATCAAGGTGCTCACGCCCAACGGGCATGTCCGCGTGATTCTGATATCGAGTGAGGCGGGTAAAGGCCCTGCCGCCACAGAGACAACCAAAAGTCCGGTCGGAAATGGACCGGGGAATAAGGAGAAACATTGATGCGCATCCTTCTGGTCGAGGACGAGGCGCCGCTGCGCGAGACCCTCGCCGCACGTCTCAAGCGCGATGGCTTTGCTGTCGACGCGGCACAGGACGGTGAAGAGGGCATGTACCTGGGACGCGAAGTGCCGTTTGATCTGGCGATCATCGATCTGGGCCTGCCCAAGATGTCCGGCATGGACCTGGTGCGCGCCTTGCGCGAGCACGGCCAGCGCTATCCGATCCTGATCCTGACCGCACGGGGTAGCTGGCAGGACAAGGTCGAGGGGCTCAAGCACGGTGCCGATGATTACTTGGTCAAACCGTTTCACGTCGAAGAACTTCTGGCGCGAATCAACGCGTTGGTCCGCCGCGCCAGCGGCTGGTCAAAGCCGATCCTGGCGTGTGGACCGATCAAGCTCGATACCACCGCGCAAACGGTGTCGGTCGAGGGCAAGCTGGTCGACCTGACCAGCTACGAATACAAGGTGCTGGAATACCTGATGCTGCATGCGGGCGAACTGGTTTCCAAGGCGGACCTCACTGAGCACATCTACCAGCAGGACTTCGATCGCGACTCCAACGTGCTGGAGGTCTTCATCGGCCGCTTGCGCCGCAAGCTCGATCCGGAAGGTCACCTCAAGCCCATCGAGACCGTACGTGGACGCGGATACCGCTTCGCCATCCCCCGCAGCGAAAACGACGACGAATAAGCCGCCGATACGCGGTCCGCTGTCGCTGGCGGCCCGCGCCGCACTGGCGACCGGGCTGGTGCTGGCCGCGTTCCTGGGCATCGTAGGGCTGACGCTGACGCAGACCAACAAGGATCGCGCGCTCGGCGGCCTGCGCGAGCAGTTGCAGAAAGATGTGATCGCCTATCTGGCGGCGGTCGACGTCAATCGCTTCGGTCGTCCGCTGATGCCTTCCAGTGACTCCGCGCCGGACCCGGATTTTTCCCGGCCCGGTTCGGGGCTGTATGCCGTGGTGGGCGGCGAGAACGGTTTTCGCTGGTCCTCACCCTCGGCGG
>JBEVMS010000247.1:0-3101 GCA_040508515.1 Dyella sp.
CGATCAAGCCCAAGCCGCTGACCAACATGCGCGCTTCCGGTAAGGACGATGCGATTCAGCTGACCCCGGCCACCAAGTTCACCCTGGAGCAGGCGCTGGATTTTATCGACGACGACGAGCTGGTCGAAGTCACCCCCAAGGAAATCCGCATGCGCAAGAAGCACCTGAGCGAGAACGATCGCAAGCGCGCCTCGCGCGGTTGATCGACCTCGCCGGCTGAGCAAGCCTTAGCCGATCGCGAAGAAGCCGCCGCAAGGCGGCTTTTTCGTGCGCGCAGCAAAACATCACACGTACCGCGCGTGCCCTGGCCCGTTCCGTTACACACCCACGTAACGCGCGCTGGCGCATGGTCGAGAGGTCGAGGCTGCTGCACAGCGGCATGCCTTCGGGTTAGAAGCCAGGCTCCTTCACTTCCGGGAATCCTAGGTCACGCCAGGAATGCGAAGGTACGCTCATCAGTGACCTCGCGATCCAGCGAGGCATCGCCCAGGGGGCATTCTCGATGCGCCATCCGATCACGGCCCTGCTCCAGTTATGGCTATCTTCGCCGCCCAGCGCCACGCAGCTTCGACAGCGTTGGTTCCCCGCCCTCAATCCCAGCCCGATGCCCATTGCCTTTACTGCACCCGACAGCATCCGCGCGTCGATGCAGCCGCTCGGTAGCGGTCCGACCGACCAGGCATCCGAGGACACACCATGACGATCACAACCAGCTCTATCGCAGCCGTCAAGGGCAGCGACTTTACCCAACGCGCTACGGCCATCTATACGGCTGCACATAACGATGACGATCCGGCGCCCAAGCCTCCTTTCAAGGGTGACCTGAGGCCGTTCAAACGCAAGGAATACAAGCCCAACCAACCGGGCCAGGATCATGGCAATCGCATAGTGGAGTCGCCTGCACCCGATCCCTCCGCGCCACGCACCCCTCAGCACTGAGCCGCCACGTTCGCATGGCAACTCAGGAGCGCTGCGGCTCGCGCGCCATCAGGACGCTGGATCGGCCGATGCGAGAAAGATGCTGTCTTTGCCGCCGCGTGAAACCGCTATGCGCCAACCGCCGGGTGCCCCGACCCAGGTTTGATCGCGATGCCCGACGCGTGGTCGCTACCGCGGCCAGCACGGCTGCGGCAGGAATTGAACGCGATCAGCGCATGGGTCTAGAGCGCGCGACTGATCGCCACGAATACCGACGTTGCCCGGTCGCCATCCACCAGCGGACTGTTGCTGATCTTGTCCGGTAGCGCGCGGTACTGGGCATTGACCATCAGCGCCCAGCTTGCGCCGATCGGCCGGACCAGACTCACACCAAACTCGGGAATCAACGAACCGCCCGGCTGGTAATTGGGCACACCACGCGCGACTTCCGCCGGATGGATGCCGTAGTAATAGTCGGCCACGTTGCGCGACAAGAACGTGGCGCCGATCGTGGGCGTGATGGTGAAGCCGCTCATGCGCAAGGCATAGCCGTATCTCAGCGAGTATTCCTGTCCTTCATGGGTGCCGGAGATATCGGTTTTCGCCTGTAATTGAAGCTGGCCCGCGGCACTTTTCCAGGTGGCGGCAACGCCGGCATTGATGCTGCGTTCGCGATCCTGCAAATCGTTTCGATCGATGCCACGGCGAGCCAACGCCGATGCACTGAAATCCTTGGCATCGATCGTATTAAAGCCGGTCGTCACGATGGCATCGAGGGTAAGCTCGCCCGATTGCACCAGATGAACGCCGCCCATGATGCCGCGGAAGAAAAAGCGCTCGCCCTCGTACTGGATCAAGGGAAACGGTGTGACCTGGTTGTCGCGCCCCACGTAGGCATTGTCGGCGGCGACCACGCCAACGCCGACCCGTAACCGCGAAGGTGCTGCGGCGTCGGCCGGGTCTTGCGGGGGAATCGTCGATTGCGCCCATGCGCTAGCCGGCAGCAGCACGAGCCATAGGCATGCGGATATTTTCTTCATTGAAAGCCCTTCCTTGAGAGTGCGTTTTAGACCGTGAAACCTATCGCGGACGCAGCGCATCCATACGTCGCGGGCCCCAACAGTACCATTGCCCAGCAAGACCCCCGAGAAATCCGCTGCAGCCGATTCAGGCCGGCAACTGCGCGCGCTCCAACGCAGCGATACGCCGCTCCAGCCGTGGCCCCAGGTAACAGTGCGAGCCGCAAGGCAGCAAGCCCGCCGCGCCGAACTGCGCCAGATACCATGCCGGTGCGCGATTGATAAAGCCATCTTTATCGCCAGCGACATCGTCGCGATGGGTGTACACCTCAAGAAAGGCGATGCCTTCGAGCATGTCCACGATGCCGCTCAGGCCAGCACGGATCTCGGCCGGCTTCAGGTAATGCAGCACGTCGCTACAGATAATCACATCGAAGCGATGGTCGAAGCGAAGGTGTTCGAGTTGCCCGAAGCGCGCCAGCCCGAGATTGCGGCTACGGCCGTAGCGGGCCACCACGTATTCGCTGGCATCCAGGCCGCGGTATTCGACACCCGGCCGCAGCGCCCGCAGCGGTGCGCGCCAGCTGCCTTCGCCACAGCCCACGTCCAGCACATGGCGAATCGGTCGGCCCAGATAATATTCCGCCTGCGCCACCACCATGGCCAGCTTGCGCTTGAGTTCGGCCGGCGCCGCCACCGAGTGATCGGGATCGCGGTACCACTTGTCGAAATAGGCTTGGTCGTAGCGTTTGGGCATGGGGACACGGCGCTTTGCAACAAGGCCTGCATGATACCGGCCAGTGGGCTTGTCCGGCATCACCATGCGCATACGAGGCGATGATCACTATGGCATGCATCCTTCACACCCGGAGCCAAGCATGCCTCTGATACGCCTGCGCCTTATCGGTAGCCGCGACGATGCCGATACCTTGATCAACCTTCTGCATGGCATTGAGCGCATTGAGCGCGTTGAAGAAATCGACGACCTGATACCGCAAATGCGCGACGACTCCAGTTCCGCCGGCCTGATCGAGGATAACGAGGGCCGTGTTTTCCATATCGAAATACAAGCCCCCAATGACAAGGTAGCCGATACCGTGCGCGACCTGGCCAGCGAACAGACCATGGCGCTAGGCGCCGTGCTGGAAATCGTCGACGAATTCT
>JBEVMS010000252.1:0-6408 GCA_040508515.1 Dyella sp.
TGATCTTCTTCATCAACTCACCCTGGGTCTGGAACATGAAGCTGTGCAGGCCCTTCTCGAAAGACAGCACCTGGTCAACCGGCAGGTTATCCAGGTAACCCTTCTCGGCCGCGTACAGCGACACGCCCATCTCGGCGATCGACAGCGGCGCGTACTGCTTCTGCTTCATCAACTCGGTGACGCGCTGACCGCGATCGAGCTGGGCGCGGGTAGCCGCATCCAGGTCCGAGGCGAACTGCGCGAACGCAGCCAACTCGCGGAACTGCGCCAGCGCCAACTTCACGCCGCCGGACAGCTTCTTGACGATCTTGGTCTGCGCGGCACCGCCGACGCGAGACACCGAGATGCCGGCGTTGACCGCCGGGCGGATGCCCGCGTTGAACAGATCGGTTTCCAGGAAGATCTGACCGTCGGTGATCGAGATCACGTTGGTCGGCACGAACGCCGACACGTCGCCGCCCTGGGTTTCGATGATCGGCAGCGCGGTCAACGAACCGGTCTTGCCCTTCACTTCGCCATTGGTGAACTTCTCGACGTATTCCTCGGACACGCGCGAGGCGCGCTCAAGCAGACGCGAGTGGAGATAGAAGACGTCGCCCGGATACGCTTCACGGCCCGGCGGGCGCTTCAGCAGCAGCGAGATCTGACGGTAGGCCACCGCCTGCTTGGACAAGTCGTCGTAAACGATCAGCGCGTCCTGGCCGCGATCGCGGAAGTACTCGCCCATCGCGCAACCGGAGTACGGCGCGATGTACTGCAGCGCGGCCGACTCGGAAGCCGAGGCCACCACGATGATGGTGTGCGCCAGCGCGCCGTGCTCTTCGAGCTTGCGCACCACGTTGGCGATCGACGAACGCTTCTGGCCGATCGCCACGTAGATGCACTTAACGCCGGAATCCTTCTGCGCGATGATCGCGTCGATCGCCAGCGCGGTCTTGCCGGTTTGGCGGTCGCCGATGATCAGCTCGCGCTGGCCGCGGCCGACCGGAATCATCGCATCGACCGACTTGTAGCCGGTCTGCAACGGCTCGTCGACCGACTTGCGCCAGATCACGCCCGGCGCGACCTTTTCGATCGCCGAGCTGTGCGGCGTTTCGATCGGGCCCTTGGCGTCGATCGGCGCGCCCAGCGCATCGACCACGCGGCCGAGCAGCGCTTCGCCGACCGGCACTTCCAGAATGCGGCCAGTGGTCTTGGCGGTATCGCCTTCGCGCAGGTGCTGGTATTCGCCCAGCACCACCGCGCCGACCGAATCGCGCTCAAGGTTCAGCGCCAGCGCAAACGTGTTGCCCGGCAGTTCGATCATTTCACCCTGCATCACCTCGGCCAGGCCGTAGATGCGCACGATGCCGTCGGACACGCTGATGATCGTGCCCTCGTTGCGAGACTCGGCGCCGAGCTTGAACTGCTCGATGCGGGTCTTGATCAGTTCACTGATCTCGGACGGGTTCAGAGTGGAGCTGGACATGGGTCGGGTTCCTTGGGTTGCGCCGCCACGGCGGCACCCGCTGATTTTTGAGACGTTAGGTCAATGCGCCAGACTGCTGGCCAGCCGCGCCAACCGGCCGCGTGCAGAGCCATCGATGACCTGGGCGCCGGTATCGATCACCACGCCACCCAGCAGCGAGGCATCAACCTGGGTGTCCAGATCGATCTCGCGCTTGAAACGGCGCTTCAACGAGGTCTTTAACTGCTCTGCCTGCGTGGCATCCAGGGCGACCGCGCTGGTCACTTTGACCAGCAGTTGCGATTGCGACTCACGCTTGTAGGCTTCGTACAGCTCGGCGATTTCCGGCAGCAGAGACAACCGATGCTGCGCGGCCAGCTCGCTCAGGAAAGGCGTCAGCGCCGAGTCGGCGCCCGCGTCCACCGGCAAGTGCAACGCCACCAATTGAGCCGGCTCCGCCCGCGGGTCGATCACCAGCCCGACCACGCGTGGATCGGCCGCTACCGCCGCAGCGAAGGCCAGCGCGCCGGACCACGCGTCCAGCGCGCCGGCTTCGTGCGCCAACTCGAAAGCGGCACGCGCGTAAGGCCGGGCCAGGGTAATTGCCTGCACCATGGCTTACAGCTCGGCCACGAGCTGGTCGAGCATCGCCTTGTGGGCCGAGGCATCGACTTCACGCTGCACGATCTTCTCGGCGCCTTGGATCGCCAAGCGGCTGACCCATTCGCGTAATTCCTCGCGTGCCTGCTGACGCATGCTGGCGATCTCAGTCGCCGCAGATTCCTTGACCCGCGCCGCCTCGGCTGCCGCGTCGGCGTGCGCCTTCTCGATCAGCAGATTGGCCTGCGCCTGAGCCCGCTCGACGATCTCGGCCGACTGCTGGCGCGCCTGCTTGATCTCGGCGGCGACTTTGACGTCGGCGTCCTTGAGCTCGGCACGCGCCTTTTCAGCCGCCGCCAAACCGTCGGCGACCTTGCGCTGACGCTCCTCAATCGCATGATTGAGCTGCGGCCAGATGAACTTGGTGGTGAACCAGACCAGGATGGCGAATGACACCATTTGGCCCAGGAAAGTCAGATCGATTTTCATGAGCTTTCCGAATACTCCGATAACGCGTTAAACCGCCGATCGCCGCAGTCGCCCACGCAGAGTGACTACGGCGACGAATCCGCGCCGATCAACCGCCGGTCGCGGCCTGCAGGGCAGCCAGCAGCGGGTTGGAGAACGCGAACAGCAGCGCCACGGCCAAGCCGATGATGAACGCCGCGTCGATCAGACCGGCCAACAGGAACATGCGACCCTGCAGCAGCGGCACCAGCTCGGGCTGGCGCGCGGCGGATTCCAGAAACTTGGAGCCCATCACGCCGATGCCCACGCAAGCGCCCAACGCGCCCAGGCCGATGATGAGGCCGATAGCAATGGCGGTCAGGCCCTGCACGTGTGCGATGAGTTCCATGGTGTTCTCCTGAGTATCGGTAAAGGTTTGTTGATGCGAAGGACAAAAATTGAAACGAAACGAAAGTGAAGCGAATCAGTGATGCTCGCGCGCCATCGTGATGTAGACGATGGTCAACATCATGAAAATGAAAGCTTGCAGCAGCACGATCAGGATGTGGAAGATCGCCCAGGCGGTATGAAACAGCACGCCCGGCACGAAACTGATCCAGCTGGCGAACAATCCGGCGATCAGCATGAAAACCAGCTCGCCACCATACATGTTGCCGAACAGTCGCATCGCCAGCGAAACCGGCTTGGACAGATACTCGACCACGTTCAGCAACAGGTTGAACGGCGCCAGCGCCATTTGCGTGCCGGTACTGTTGGCATGAAACGGCGAGATCAGCAGATCCTTGCCAAAGCCCAATGCGCCTTTGGCCTTGAAACCGTGCGCCAGGATGATCAGGAACACCGACAGCGCCAGTGCCACGGTAGTATTGATGTCGGCCGTGGGCACCCAGCGGAAGTAACTGTGATGCGCCGCCTCGCTACCTGCAAAGGTCTTGACCGCCCAACCGGGTGCGTCCAGCGGCAGCAGATCCATCATGTTCATGAAGACCACCCACATGAAGATCGACAGCGCCAGCGGCGTCAGCGTGCGGCGATCGCCATGAAAGGTGTCTTTGACCTGGGTATCGACGAACTCGACGATCAGCTCGACGAAGGCCTGGCCCTTGG
The DNA here is from genome assembly GCA_040508515.1 of Dyella sp. GTDB lineage: Bacteria > Pseudomonadota > Gammaproteobacteria > Xanthomonadales > Rhodanobacteraceae > JBEVMS01. The sequence continues at coordinate 3,623 of JBEVMS010000252.1, forward strand.
ACGGCACCCCCGCGGTAGCTCGGCGTGCCTTCAGCCAGAACCAGACGCAGAACAGCAGACCAAGCAAAAAGGCCACCACCAATGAATCGAGGTGAATCGTCTTGGGAATGCCCAGAAATGTGCCTTCACCAACGCGCACGACGTTGAAGGTCAGGTGATGCTGGATGTACTCGGTTAGCCCGCCCTGCGGCTCGCTTGCCATGTTTCAGCCCTTAAATCTAAACGCCAGCAGATTGACCGCATACGCAACCACCAGCCCTGTCAAAGCAGCCAGCGGTGGCAACTTAAATTGACCCAGGATCACAACCATCCCCCCCAGGACTGCGACCCATTTCAGTATCACACCCGACAGCAGACGCAGCATCGTCGTCGCCGGCCCCGCCAAACTTGCAAACGTGCGCAGCGACATCAAGACCGTGCCCAACGCGACCACGCCGGCGCCGGCACTGGCTGCCAACGCATCGTGGTAGCCGCGCAGCATGAATACCAAGCCCAGCGATGCGGCCACTCCCAGTTGCAGCAACGCTATGCGCCACGCGAGACGGCGACCCGAGGCGATGCTGTTGAGCATGTAAAGGTCTCCGCGCGGCGCTACACCTTGCGGCACCAATTCGTCTGGGGGCCACGGCCTGATCTGAAAAAGTATATCAGCCCCCCATTTGCCGTCACAAGCTGCGCGCCATGCGACAACTCGTCACCGCCGCGACGAATTTTCGTCACGGGTAGCAGGGGTTGGCCGCCTTCACGGCGCCAGCGGCGGCCAGATAAAGTAAGGGCCGGACAATGGTCCGGCCCTTTGCACCGCATGGGAGGACAGCGGCGTAGAAAGGTTTAGCGAGCGGCAGCAGCCTTCTTCACGGCTGCCGTCGGCGCGGTCACCGCGTCATTGGCCGCCTGCTGCTGCTCATGCGCCAAGGCACCGAGCGATTCGGCGGCCTTCTGGGTTACTGCAAAGATTTCCTGGGTTACCGCCACCGCACGCTCTGCGTTGTCGCGCGTCAGGCTGGCACCCTTTTCCCACAGGGTGCGCAAACCTTCGATATCCCGAGTGTCCAGCGCGTCGGCAAAAAATTCAGAAGTGGCCAAGGCTTGCTTCTCAATCGCCCGGAACTGCAACTCGGCAACTTTTTCCAGCCCCTTGAAGGCAACCGCTTGCGCCTTGAAAACACTATCGGTCAACTGCTTGGTGTAAGCAAAAACCTGGGCATTCAAATACTGCGTCATGGTTACTCTCCCCCGTGGGAAAGGATGGGTGAAGCCGTACCGTAGCACCCCCATTTGTGCGACGCAACAAAATTTTCCATTTCACCCATTGCGCCGGCTGAGCGACCCCGCCGAGGCAACCGATGCGGTGATCACTTAGGCGAGCGCGTCAAAATCCTCGCGGGCATAACTTGCCCCGGAGGTGCAGGTTTCATGCACCACCACGCGCTGCAACAATGGCAACGCTGGCAGCAGACGCGTGAATATCCAACGCGCCAGCTGTTCGCTAGTGGGATTTTCCAGCCCTTCGATCTCGTTGAGGTAGCGGTGATCGAGTTGCTCGTAGAGCGGCGCAAACGCCGCCTTGACGTCGCCGAAATCCATGATCCAACCGAACACGGGATCAATGGGACCACTCAGATGCAGCTCGATCTTGAAAGAGTGTCCATGCAGCCGCGCGCACTTGTGCCCTGCCGGCACATGCGGCAGATGATGGGCGGCCTCCAACTGAAAGGTCTTGAAGATTTGCATGCGGACATCCTAACGCCGGCCGCCGCAGCTCGCCGGCGCATCCCGGCAGGGGGCTATGCCGCCAGCAATGAGCTTAAGAATCGAACGGCGCATTAAGGCACCAGCGCATCGTCCGAAATAGTGGTGGCTAGAGGCGGGATCGAACCGCCGACCTCAGCATTATGAGTGCCGCGCTCTGACCAGCTGAGCTACCTAGCCACATGACTCCGTCGTTGCTGAATCCAGGTTCGACCCAGCGGAGGGTGCGAAAGTGTAGTTGCGAAGTGCGCTTGGTACAAGCCTTGCTGCTTGCCGCGTATTCCTACGCTGTGGTTGAATCGTGCGCAATGTAACGTACGCCAGCGCCAGCGCATCATGCCGGGCACCCCCGAGGAGGCGATATGATCGACGTAGATGGCTACCGCCCCAATGTTGGCATCGTGATCCTCAACGGGGAGGGTCGCCTGTTTTGGGCGCGCCGGGTCAATCGCGACGGCTGGCAATTCCCCCAGGGCGGCATGCGTAGCGATGAGACGCCGGTGGAAGCGATGTACCGCGAACTGGAGGAGGAAACCGGTCTGTCGCCCGGGGACGTCGAAGTGGTGGCCGCCACACGCGGCTGGTTGCGCTACCGTTTACCCCATCGTTATGTCCGCCATCATCAGCGGCCCACCTGCATCGGTCAGAAGCAGGTTTGGTTTCTTCTCAAGCTGGTCGGCGGCGAGGACGCGCTGCGCCTCGACGCCTGCGATAAACCTGAATTCGACATCTGGCGCTGGGTCGACTTCTGGTACCCGGCCGCGCATGTGGTCAATTTCAAACGGCAGGTTTACGAGCGTGCCTTACGGCATTTCGCTCCGCTGGTGGAGAGCATGCTGAGCGTGGAATTGGGCAATCTGCCGCGCGAGGGACTTGATCAGCACCCTGATCCCGCCGGCAGCAACGGCCGCGAGGCGGCGTAGTCCGCCACGGGTTGTTGACAGTAATTCGCATTTGCGTTCTCATACGCGCCATGTACATCTGTCTCTGCAATGCGGTTACCGATCACGACATTCGTCGTGCCGCCGCCGATG
>JBEVMS010000284.1:0-3505 GCA_040508515.1 Dyella sp.
TGGCCGCCGTTTCGGGCGCTACCAGGTGGGCGTCCCACACTTTGTCGAATAAGGTTCTCTTGCTCATGCCGCCACGCACTCCATGGGTTGATCGTTATTGCGGTTGATGTCGACCGGCTCCAGCCAGCCCCAGCGATCCTCGGTGCGGCCGTCGAACAGGCCAAAGAACGCCTGTTGCAGCGCACGCGTGATCGGGCCAGGCTGGCCCGCGCCGACCGGCTTGCGATCGACCGAGCGCACGGGCGTGATTTCGGCGGCGGTGCCGGTCAGGAAAATCTCGTCGGCCGCGTACAAGGCCTCGCGCGGCAGGTCGCGTTCTTCCACTGCGATGCCCAGCTCGGCGGCCAGGGTGATCACGCTGTCGCGGGTGATCCCGGCCAGAATCCCGGCGCTGGTCGGCGGGGTGATCAGCTTGCCTTTTTTGATCAGGAACAGGTTTTCGCCGGCACCCTCACTGAGCAGGCCGTTGTGGCCCAGCGCGATGCCTTCGTGGTAACCGCCGCGACGCGCCTCCAAGGCGATCAGCTGGCTGTTGAGGTAATTGCCGCCGGCCTTGGCCCAGCTGGGAAACGTATTGGGCGCGGGGCGGTTCCACGACGACACGCACACGTCCGCGCCGTGTTCGCGCGCTTCGCCCAGGTAGGCGCCCCACTCCAGCGCCATGATCGAGACATCCACCGGCGCGTCATCGCTGGGAATTACCCCCAGCCCGCCGGCGCCGCGAAACACGATCGGTCGCACATAGGCCGAGGGCATCTGGTTGGCGCGAATCAACTCGAAGCAGGCGGCGTTGATTTCCTGCTCGCTGTAGCCGATGGCGATCTCATAGACCTTGGCCGATTCGAACAAGCGCCGGGTGTGTTCGGCCAGCCGGAAAAACGCCGGGCCGCGATGGGTGGCGTAGACCCGCTCGCCCTCGAACACCGAGGAGCCGTAGTGAAGCGCATGTGCACTGACGTGCACGGCGGCCTCGGCCCAGGGTTTGATCTGTCCGTTGTGCCAGATGTAGGGCGTGCTCATGGAAAGCTCCAGGCGCTCACAGACGCGCGACCACGGCGACCGTCGGCGCGTCCGCCGGGTTCTGCCGCTCGATGCGGTTGATGATGGTCAACGCGGCCAGTGCGGTGGCCTCGATGATGTCGGTGCTGACCGCGCTGGCGCTCCAGTCGCGCTCGGCGTAGCGCGCGGTCAGCTGCGCCTGGCCCAGCGCATCGCCGCCTTCGCTGACCGCGCGCACCTTGAAATCGGTCAGTCGGATATCCGCGCCGGTTGCGCTCTCGATCGCACGCAGCACCGCATCGACCGGACCGTCGCCGATCGCCCCTTCACCCACTTCACGGCCATCGTCGTGCACCAGCTTGACCGAGGCCGAGGCGCTGCCGCCCAGATGCGAACTGGTAGTGAGCTGCGCCAGCCGCCACGGCCCCAGGGCCAGCGGGTCCTGGCCCAGCGCGATCGCTTCCAGATCCTCGTCGTGCACTTCGCGTTTCTTGTCGGCCAGCGCCTTGAAGCGCGCGAAGATGTCTTCCATCGCCGCCTCGTCCGGCGTATGGCCCAGCGCGGCCAGCCGCTGGCGCAGCGCGGCGCGGCCGGAGTGCTTGCCCAGCACCAGTCGCGTATCGGCGATGCCGACATCCTGCGGGCGCATGATTTCGTAGGTGCCGCGGTGCTTGAGCATGCCGTGTTGGTGGATGCCCGACTCGTGCGCGAAAGCGTTGTCGCCGACGATAGCCTTGTTGCGCGGCACGCTCTGACCGGTCAGTTGGGTCAGCAGGCGCGAGGTCGGGTAGAGCTTGCGCGTATCGATGCGGGTATCGGCCTGATAGAGCGCCGGGCGCACCTTCAACGCCATCACGATCTCTTCCAGCGAGGCGTTGCCGGCGCGCTCGCCGATGCCGTTGATGGTGCATTCCACTTGGCGCGCACCCGCGCCGATGGCGGCCAGGCTATTGGCCACGGCCATGCCCAGATCGTCGTGGCAATGCGCCGAGAACACCGTGCGCTCGGCGCCCTTGACGTGCTTGCGCAGGTAGGCGAAAAGTTCGGCTACCTCGGTCGGCGTGGTGTAGCCCACGGTGTCCGGCGCGTTCACCGTACCGGCGCCGGCGGCGATCACCGCGCTGAAAATGTCGGCCAGGTAGTCCGGCTCGGTGCGCAGCGCATCCTCGGCCGAGAATTCGACCTCATGGGCCAATCCGCGCGCGCGCTCCACCGCAGCCACGGCCGCCTCCAGCACCTGCTGCTTGCTCATCCCCAGCTTGTGTTCGCGATGCAGCGGGCTGGTGGAAATGAACACGTGGATACGCGAATGCGCGGCTTTTTCCAGCGCGCGGGCGGCGCTGTCGATATCGCCCGTTTGGCAGCGCGCCAGGCCGCACACGGTGGTGTGCTTGAGCGCTTGCGCGATCTCCGCGACGGCGGCGAAATCATCCGGCGAAGCCTGCGGAAAGCCCGCTTCCAGCACGTCCACGCCAAGCGCTTCCAAGGCATGCGCCATGCGCAGCTTGGCGCGGCGATCCATCGAAAAGCCCGGTGCTTGTTCGCCGTCGCGCAAGGTGGTGTCGAAGATACGTACCCGCTCGGCGGTTACGGCGGTGTCGATCGAATCGGTGGTCTGGATGGTCATGTGAAGCTCCGCATAGGGAGTGCTGCTGAGGGCAACAAAAAACCCCGCGCCGTTGCCGGTGCGGGGTTTTGAGGTTTCAGGTGATTACCTGACGCACGCTCTCAGCCCGCACCTCCGCTGGTAAGAAGGAGTACGAGGACAAGGGCGAGAATAAGCTGACCGCGCGACCGCAACAGATCGCCCATCACCGGAGGATGGTGAGGTGGGGCCGTGCTGTGAGGGCTGGTGCGCTGCGACATGTGTTCGACCGTAAGCCAGGCCGCAATCCCCTGTCAACGGTTTCGTGTGAAATCGTGCTCGAAAGTTAATGAGCCTCCCGGACAGACGCCTGGACGTCCATGCGCAAAGCGCCCCAGCAATCATCCATACCTTGAGGTATGGCGCGCCCGTGGCAGGCGCTAGTCCCTGCATAGGGCAAGCTCTTGGGGATGTCGGCGATCGGGTTGCTTAGCCGGCTATTGAGAAGCGCCATTTGGCCCGGTTCTCAATAGCCACGATCTCTGCATGACTGTTGGTGGCTGCAGGACGCGATTCTACGCACGGCGCGCACGTCTCCCATGGTCGATCAGGTGAGCGACGGTTCCCATCACGCGCCGTTGCCTCCCAGCCAGATCAGGTGGTAGGCAGCAAACGTCCAAGTCACGCAACCGCGTCCCACAGCGATGCCTGCCATCGGCAGCTAGCGCAGCCCGCCGATGATCTCGATGAAGCCAAAGCCCTGTTCGATCGGTTTGCGCACCTTCTGCCTGATGCCGCTATGGCGCGCGATAGGTGGCTTGATCTGCCGCGCCACCAGCCGCTGGTCGAGCTCGATTCGCGTCTGCTAAGCGAAGGTGAGCTGCAAGAGTACGCAAAGCGACCGGCGGCCGCCGCGCCATC
>JBEVMS010000022.1:0-5235 GCA_040508515.1 Dyella sp.
GGACGCGGGCTGGACGCGCTGTCCACCGCGCTGGACGGCTGGCGGGTGGAGGACCGCTGGCACCAGCACGCGCTACGCCAGGCGAACGACTGGCGCGACATCGTCGGCGCGATCACCCATCGGCGCGAGCTGCGCGGCGATACCCTGCCCTACGACGGCGAAATCATCGGCGCGGTGCAGCGTTCCAGCGCCGACTCGGCCACCGGCGACATCGTGGTCTGCGCCGCCGGCACTTTGCCGGCCGAACTGGAAAAACTCTGGCGCACCGGCACGCCCGGCGGCTATCACATGGAGTACGGCTACTCCTGCATGGGTTACGAGATCGCTGGCGGTTTAGGCGTCAAGATGGCCAAACCCGAGCGCGAAGTGATCGTAATGCTCGGCGACGGCAGCTATCTGATGCTCAACGCCGAGATCGCCAGCTCGGTGATGCTCGGAATGAAGCTGATCATCGTAGTGCTGGACAACCGCGGCTACGGCTGCATCAACCGCTTGCAGCAAGCCTGCGGCAGCGCGCCGTTCAACAATATGTGGGAGGACTGCCTGCAAGGCGAGCCCGGCGCGCCCACCATCGATTTCGCCGCGCATGCACGGGCGATGGGCGCGCAGGCCGAACACGTCGGCTCGATCGCCGAACTGGAGCAAGCCCTGCGCCGCGCGCGCGACGCCACGCGCACCTATCTGATCTCCATTGACACCGACCACCGCCGTACCACCGAGCAAGGCGGCAGCTGGTGGGAGGTGGCGGTGCCGGAAGTTTCCGTGCGCGCCGGCGTGCGTCAGGCGCGCCACGACTACGACATCGCCAAACAGCAACAGCGCCGCGGCGGCGCCCAGGTGAGCTCCGATGACCAATAACGCATTCGAGGTAAAGATCGGCATCAACCCGATCAGCTGGAGCAACGACGACCTGCCCTCGCTGGGCGGCGAAATTCCGCTGGCCACCGCGCTCAGCGAGGGCAAGCAGATCGGCTATCAAGGCTTCGAGCTGGGCAACAAGTTTCCCAAGGAGCCCGCCGCGCTGCGCACGTTGATGGCCGGTTATGGCCTGGACGTGGTGTCCGGCTGGTATTCCGGGCGGCTGGCGGCGCGTTCAGTGCAGGAAGAGATCGCCGCAGTCGACTCGCATCTGGAACTGCTGGCGCAGAACGGCTGCCAGGTGATGGTCTACGGCGAGGTCGCCGACGCCATCCAGGGCGAGCGCACCTTGGCGCTGTACAAGCGTCCGCAGTTTCGCGACGAGGCCGCGTGGCGCGCTTACGGCGACAAGCTGACCGCGTTCGGGCGGCATCTGCTCACGCGCGGCGTCAAGCTCGCCTACCACCATCACATGGGCGCCTATGTGGAATCGCCGCAGGACATCGATCAGTTGATGGCGCATACCGGCGAGGACGTCGGCCTGCTGTTCGATTCCGGCCACGCCTATTTCGGCGGCGGCGATCCGTTGGCGATTTTGCGCAAGCACATCGCGCGGGTCTGCCACGTGCACTGCAAGGACGTGCGCCCGGCGATCATCCGCCAGGCGCGCAACCGCCAGTGGAGCTTCCTCGACTCCGTGCTCAACGGCGTGTTCACCGTGCCGGGCGACGGGGCGATCGACTTCGCCGCGATCATCGCCACGCTACGCCAGCACGGCTACCGCGGCTGGCTGGTGGTCGAGGCCGAGCAGGACCCGGCGGTGGCGCCCAGCTACACCTATGCCGAGCGCGGCTTCCAGACCTTGCGCCGATTGCTCGACGCCAACGCCGTCGCGGAGGCCGCATGAGCATGTTGGTCAAAGCCCAAGCGCACGGCCGCCAGATCGTCAGGGTCACGCCCGCCTCGGCCGGCTGGAAACACGTCGGCTTTGAAGGCCTGCGGCTGGCCGCCGGTGAGTCGTTGACGCTGCAGCTGCCCGCGGATCGCGAAGGCTGCCTGGTGGTGTTGACCGGCTTGGTCGACATCGCGGTGGGCGCGCAGCATTGGCCTGACCTGGGCGGGCGCGTCAGCGTGTTCGACGAGCGCGCGCCGGATGCGGTGTATGCGCCGCCCGGGAGCCGTTACGTGGTCACCGCGCAGACCGATACCGAACTGGCGCTGGCCAGTGCGCCGGCCAGCGGCAAGCATCCGGCACGGCTGATCGCCGCGGCCAGCATGAAGCGTTCGGTGCGCGGCCAGGGCAGCAATACGCGCTACGTCTGCGACATCCTGCCGGAGACCGAGCCGGCCGAATCGCTGCTGGTGGTCGAGGTGGTGACCCCGGCGGCGCACTCGTCCAGCTATCCACCGCACAAACACGACACCGACAACCTGCCGCAGGAAAGCGTGCTGGAGGAAACCTACTACCACCGCATCGACCCGCCGCAGGGTTTCGCCTTTCAACGCGTCTACACTGACAGCCGCGATATCGACGAGTCGATGGCGGTCGGCGATCACGACGTGGTGATGGTGCCGCGCGGCTACCACCCGGTGGTGATGCCGCACGGTTATCGCGGCTACTACCTCAACGTGATGGCCGGTCCGCGCCGCGCCTGGCATTTCAAGAACGACCCGGCGCACGATTGGCTGATGCCGCGCTGAGCGCGGCGCGGCCGCGACGCAGCGCTTCGGCAACGTGACCGTTGCGACCGGCACCGGCAACCTGGTCGACAAGGATGGGGATGCTTGGGCGCCGTCGGCGAGCGCGGTATGGTGATCTCGGGGATTGGATGGTCGGCAAGGAAAACCGCCACTGTAAAAAAGTTTGAGGGGAATCATCACGCGCTCGGTCCGAAACCGCGCGGTTTCCATCCGACAGAAAAGCGCTAGCCCAACGCTGGCTTGGCCAGTGAGACACCCGGAGGCGCAATTTGTCATGTCAACGCAGCGATCATTATGTTTTTTCACTGCACTGCAGCACGAAAAAACATAATAGCTGTCACGTAGTAGCAAATTGTCGATTGCTTTGATTTGTGGAAAAATCGTTAATCGTAAAAAAACATAAAACGGTCGTACAAACCCTCGTTTGATCCGACCTGAGGGGACGCCAAAGCAGCGCCGCCACAAAAAAACAACACGTTTCACCATTGGGAGAAAAGGCACCATGGCATCAACTCTTCGCAAGAATCCGCTCGCCTGGGCAGCCGCAGTGGCCGGCCTGAGCATGAGCTTGGGCCTCGTCGCACAGCAGGCCCAGGCTGCTGACGATCTGAGCACCAGCCCCTATTTGTTCGGCGACTGGAACGGTGAGCGCACCCGCCTGGCCGACGACGGCGTCACCTTCAACTTCGGTTACGGTGGTGAAGCGGCGCACAACTTCTCCGGCGGCGACGCCCACCTGACCCGCTACACCGACCAGTGGGTGCTGGGTGCCGGTTTCGACCTGGGCAAGCTGTGGGGCTGGAATGGTGCCACCTTCCAAATCACCGTGACCGACCGTAACGGCCGTAACCTCGGTGCCGACGCCAACATCGGCAACAACCAGTTGATCCAGGAAGTCTATGGCCGCGGCCAGACCTGGCATCTGACCCAATTCTGGCTCAAGCAGGCGTTCTTCGACGGCAAGCTGACCTGGAAATTCGGTCGCGCCACCGTCGGCGAAGATTTCGCCAGCTTCTCCTGCGATTTCCAGAACCTGACCTTCTGCGGTTCGCAGCCGGGCAATATCGTGGGCAACTACTGGGTCAACTGGCCGACCAGCCAGTGGGCCACGGTGCTGCGCCTGAATACTACCGACCAGACCTACATGCAGATCGGTGCGTATCAGGTCAACCCGAACTACATCAACGAGAACCAGACCTCCAACGCTCTCAAGCTCAACAACCCCGGTGGCACCACCGGCGCGCTGATTCCGGTCGAGTTCGGCTGGACCCCCAGCGTCGACGGTCTGGCCGGCAGCTACAAGATCGGCGGCTGGTACAACAATTCCAAGAACGCGGACATCCGCCTGAACACCAACCGCGATCCGCTGGTGCTCGTGGGTGGCGATCCGCTGCAGCATGATTCAGCCTACGGCGGCTACATCAACTTCATGCAGCAGATCACCGGTTCCGATGCCGCGCACGGCGCCTCGCTGTTCCTGAATATCTCGCAGGCGGACAAGGCCACCGCGGCCACCGACCGTCAGATTTCCTTCGGCATGGAATACAAGGCGCCGTTCAACCGTCCCAACGACATGATCGGCGTCGCCTATGGCCTCAACCACCTCAACGGTCGTTCGGCGGCGTACCAGGAAATGTACAACCCGGGCAACCTCAACAGCACCAACGGCGGCAACGAAATCGTCTCCGAGGTGTTCTACAGCTGGTCGCCGATCCCCTCGATTTTCCTGCGTCCCAACCTGCAGTACATCGTGCATCCGGGCGGCACCACCCAGAACGACAACGCCTTCGTACTGGGCCTGAAGACCGGCTTCACGTTCTAATCGCTGACGCCCTCGCGGCGCCAGTCGATCGCTGTGTAGAAAACGTCTCGGCCTTGCGCCGGGACGTTTTTTTTTGCGCTTCCGCCGTGTCGAATGCAAGCATTTCCATCACCACGGCACATGGGAGAATCCAGGCTTTCACAGCGGCACCCCACACCCCCGCATCGATACGGAGCGTTCTCCCATGCAATACGTCAACCTCGGCCGCACTGGCCTGAAAGTCTCCCGCCTGACCCTGGGCTGCATGACCTACGGCGACCCCAACCGCGGCATGCATACCTGGACGCTGGACGAAGAAAACAGCCGTCCGCTGATCCGTCAGGCGCTGGACGCGGGGATCAACTTCTTCGATACCGCCAACGGCTATTCCGACGGCAGCAGCGAAGAAATCGTCGGCCGCGCGCTGCGCGAGTTCACCCGGCGCGACGAGGTGGTGATCGCCACCAAGGTGTTCCTGCCGATGCGTCAGGGCCCCAACGGGGGCGGTCTTTCGCGCAAGGCGATCATGAGCGAGATCGACGCCAGCCTGAAGCGGCTGGGCACCGATTACGTCGACCTTTACCAGATCCACCGCTGGGACCACGACACGCCGATCGAGGAAACCCTCGAGGCGCTGCACGATATCGTCAAGGCTGGCAAGGTGCGCTACCTGGGCGCGTCCTCGATGTACGCCTGGCAGTTCAGCAAGGCGCAGTACCTCGCCGAGCGACATGGCTGGACGCGCTTCGTCAGCATGCAAAACCACTACAACCTGCTCTATCGCGAGGAAGAGCGCGAGATGATGCCGTTGTGCGCCGATCAGGGCGTCGCGGTGTTGCCGTGGAGCCCGCTGGCGCGCGGCCGCCTGACCCGCG
>JBEVMS010000043.1:0-3745 GCA_040508515.1 Dyella sp.
CTCAAAACAGATCGATGCTGCCAATCGATGCCGGCGCCAGTTCACACTGCAGGGTAAGGTCCTCGTAGCAATAGACCCGATTGCGACCGTTTTTCTTGGCGAAGTACAACGCCTTGTCGGCGCAGTCGATCGCCACCTCCGGGTAGTCGTGCTCGCCCACGCGGGCATAGCCGATGCTGACCGTGACGTGGCCAACCTGCGGAAAATCGAACCCCGCCACCGTGGCGCGGAAGCGCTCCAGCGAAATCTGCGCGGTGGCCGCGTCGGCGGCGCTGAGAAGGATCACGAATTCCTCGCCACCGAAGCGGAACAGCACGTCGTTGTACCGGAAGTTGGCGCGCATCTTCTGCGCCATCAACAAGATCACCTCGTCGCCGTAGACGTGGCCGTAGACGTCGTTGATACGCTTGAAATGATCGATATCCAGAATCGCCAGCCATACCTGCGCCGTCTGACCTTCGCGCACGCGGCGGCGTTCGCGCGGTACCGGCGCGCGCGAATGGCGCAGCGCGCCGCAATGTTTGAGCAACCGTTGCAACTGACGCTCGAAGGTGCGCCGGTTGTACAGGCCGGTGAGCTTGTCGCGCTCACTTTCGTTGAGCAGCACGGTGTAGTTGGCGTAGATGCGCACGAAACCGTCGACCACCGGGCGCACCTGGGCTAGGTCCAGCTCGCTCTCCAGCAGCAGCGCGCCGATCGCCCGGCCCTCGTGACGGATCGGCACCACCAGCCGCTGCACCCCACCGGCCAGCGTCTCCATCCGCGGCTTGAGCTCTTGCATGCTCTGGCGCAGCAGAATGTCGATGTCCGATTCGAACTTGGCGTCAAACGCCTGCACCACGTAAGCCCCGCTGACGTCGGGTGTGCAACGCACCACGCTGTCCAGGCCGAAATTTTCCGTGTTGCCGCTGGTGCGTTTGCACAGCGCCACGGTGCGCGCGCCCACCAGTTCGGCCAACGAGAGCACCAGGCTGTGATCCAGTGCGGCAATGTCGCGGTGATCGGTAAATTCCACCACCGAATCAAGCAGGCGCGATTGACGCAAGGCCATTTCCACAGCGCTTGACCCAACGCCAGCCGAGCCGGCTTCAGCCAGCGGTTCGGTATCGGCACAGATGGGCTTAGCAGACACGGGCGTACCTCTTTGGATCAATGATCAGGCCCCTCCGGGTGAAAGGCATAGCCGCAGCCCCTGGCTAACTAACGGCCATCTTCACAGAATCTTTAGAACGTGAAAACTGGTGATGCCATCCCGCCACGCTCGCCGCTGCCGACGCGCGCCCTTTAGACTGCGCACCATGGCCGATACCTCCCGCAAGCGTCCGCGACGCCGTCCCGTTTCTTCCCATCCGCATACCCCAGCCACTCCCGCCACGCTTCCACCGGCGCGACCAGCCGACAGCTCCAGCCGCGCCGCGCGCGTGCTGGACTGGCTGCTGCGACCACTGCCATCGGCGTGGCGCGGCAAAGCGCTGGATTACCTGCTGCTGACCCGCATGGACCGTCCGATCGGCGCATTGCTGCTGCTGTGGCCGACCTGGTGGGCGCTGTGGCTGGCCGCCGGCGATTTCCCCCCGCTGGGCAGCTTGCTGATCTTCACCGCGGGCGTGTTCGCCATGCGCGCCGCCGGCTGCGCGATCAACGACTACGCCGACCGCAAACTGGACCCGCAGGTGGCGCGCACCGCCGGGCGACCGATCGCCGCCGGGCGGATCAGCCCGCGCGAGGCGCTGATCGTCTTCGGCGCGCTGCTGCTGCTGGCCTTCGCGCTGGTGCTGCTGACCAACCGGTTGACCATCGAACTGTCCTTCGTCGGCGCCGGCCTGGCCGCGCTCTACCCGTTCACCAAGCGCTACACACATTTGCCGCAAGTGGTGCTGGGCGCGGCGTTTGGCTGGGCGATCCCGATGGCCTTCGCGGCGTTGCAGAACAACGTGCCGCCGGTGGCGTGGCTGCTGTTTATCGGCAACATTCTGTGGTCGGTGATCTACGACACCGAATACGCGATGGTCGATCGCGAGGACGACCTCAAGGCCGGCGCCAAGTCCACCGCGATTTTGTTCGGCGAGGCGGATCGGCCGATCCTGGGCGTGCTGATGCTCACCTTCCTGCTGACCATGGCCCTGGTCGGCAGCCGCGCGGCACTGGGCTGGCCCTATGAGCTGGGGCTGGTGGTGACCACCGGTCTGTTCGGCTACCAGCAGTGGCTGATCCGTGACCGCGATCGGCTCGCTTGCCTGGCCGCGTTCCGCCACAACAACTGGCTGGGGCTGGTGGTATGGATCGGCATCGTGCTGGCGCTGGCGCTGCGTCCGCCCGGCGGCTGACCGACCGGCCGGGACTCCCGATCTGCGCCCGGCCGCGCCGGTCAGCCGCGCGGCGCAAAATCATCCGCATCCGCAAGCTGGCGCCGGACTACCGGGGCGGTCGCGTCGCTGCCCGGGTGGCCGCTGCGAACCGTTAGAATGCGTCGATGCCTACCCTTCCGATCTCCCTGGTGATCATCACCTACAACGAGGCCGCCAATATCGGGCGTTGCCTGGACAGCGTGCCGTTCGCGGCGGAGAAACTGGTGGTCGACTGCGGCAGCACCGACGCCACCGTGGCGATCGCCCAGGCGCACGGCGCGCGGGTGGTGCAGCACGACTGGCTGGGCTTCGGCGCGCAGCGCAACTTCGCCTCGACCCAGGCCAGCCACGACTGGATCGTGGTGCTGGATGCCGACGAACGGCTCACGTCCGAACTGGCCGACGAATTGCAGCAGCGCCTGCCCGCGCTGATGGCAGGCTCGACGTGCGCCGCCTACCTGCGCCGCGCCACCATTTACATGGGCGCGCCGATGCGCTGGTACCGGCCGGCGGTAGGCGAAAAGATGGCGCGTCTGTATCACCGCGGTCGCGCGCGCTGGAGCGATGCGCGGGTGCACGAAAGCCTGCGCTTCGACGGTCCCTCGACCGTGCTGCGGCACACCTTTCTGCATGAGAACAACCCCAGCCTAGCCGAGAAGCAGCTCAAGGTGCTGCGCTATTCCGAGCTGAAATGCCGCGACTGGCTGGACAAGGGACGCTCGCCGCGGATGTGGCAGACGCCGCTGGTCGGCGTGGCGGCTTTCCTTAAGGACTATGTGATCCGGCTGGGCTTTCTGGACGGCTGGCGCGGCTACGTGATCGCGCAAACCGCCGCCGCCTACGCCGTCTACAAGCGCACCCGCTATTACGAAATGGTGCGTAACCCGGCCTCGCGCGACACCGCCGCGCAAGCCTTTGACCGCCATCACCTCGATCGCTGACGCCATGCCCAAGCAACACTATCTTTTGTACGGCTCGGAGCGTTACGCGCTGGCCATCCTGCGTCCGCTGCAGGCGGCGATCCGCGCCCGCGGCGACGAGGCGGCGTGGTTCTTCGACGGTCCCGGCGCCGAGGATCTGGCCGCCGACGAGCGCCTGCTCAGCGTGGCCGAAGTGCGTCGCTGGAAGCCGCGCGCGGTGATCACTTCCAGCAACGCGGTGCCGCATTTTTTCCCCGGCGTGAAGGTCGAAACCTTTCACGGTTTCGACGCCGGCAAGCCTCGGCACATCTACGTGCGCGGCTTCTTCGACCTGTATTGCACCACCGGTCCGCGCGACACCGCGCAGTTCCAGGCGATCGCCGACCGGGTCGGGCATTTTTCGGTGATCGAGACGGGCTTTCCCAAGCTTGATCCGTTCATGCAGTCGATCAGCGGCCCGTTGCCGCCGGTGCGCCA
>JBEVMS010000081.1:0-18903 GCA_040508515.1 Dyella sp.
GGATGGAAGGTGAGCGTTTCGCCGCGCACGGTCAGGCCCAGCAACGACTCCACCAGCAGGCGGTACATCCAGCCGGCCGAGCCGGTGTACCAGCTCCAGCCACCGCGACCGCCATGCGGCGCCACGCCGTAGACGTCGGCGGCCATTACATAAGGCTCGACCTTGTAGGTGGCAACCCCCTCGGCGTCATTGGCGTGATTGAGCGGATTGATCATCGCGGCCAGTTCCCAGGCGTGCGCGCTGTCGCCCAATCGTGCAAAGGCCATCGCCGCCCACACCGCCGCGTGCGTGTACTGGCCGCCATTCTCGCGCACGCCGGGCACGTAACCCTTGATGTAACCGGGGTCCATCGCCGATTGATCAAACGGTGGATCGAGCAATTGCACTAGCTTGAGATCACGGCGAACCAGATGCCGATTCAGCGAAGCCATCGCCTGTCGCTGGCGCGATATGGGCGCGGCGCCGGACAGCACCGACCAGCTCTGCGCGATCGAGTCGATCCGACATTCGTCATTGCTGGACGAACCCAACGGCGTGCCGTCATCGAAGTAGGCGCGCCGATACCAGGCGCCGTCCCAGCCATGCTGTTCCAACTGCACCTGCAAGGTGTCGGCGGTGCTTTCGCAGCGCAACGCGAACGCTTCGTCGGCGTGCAGCCGGGCAATGCCGGCAAAGTCGCGCAGCACGTCATACAGGAAGAAACCGAGCCAGACGCTTTCACCGCGGCCCTGCTCGCCGACCCGATTCATGCCGTCGTTCCAGTCGCCGGCGCCGATCAGCGGCAGTCCGTGTTCGCCGCGCGGCATGCTGCATTCGATCGCCCGCACGCAGTGCTGATACAGCGTTTCGGTTAAGCCCGAGCGCGCCGGCAGGTCGTAATAGGATTCCTCGCCGGGGTGCAGCGCGCGTCCTTCGATGTAGCCGACCTGTTCATCCAGCACGCCGGTGTCGCCGGTGCCGCGCACGTAATGGCTGGTGGCCAGCGCCAACCAGAGATAATCGTCGGAACAACGCGTGCGCACGCCGCGGTCCTGCGGCGGATGCCACCAGTGCTGCACGTCGCCCTCGACGAACTGATGCGCCGCGCATAGCAGCAGATGCTGACGCACCGGATACGGCGCGGCGTGGATCATCGCCATGCTGTCCTGCAACTGATCGCGGAAGCCGAACGCGCCACCGGATTGGTAGTAGCCGCTGCGTGCCCAGAAACGGCTGGCGATCACCTGATACATCAGCCAGCCGTTGGCCAGCAGATTGACCGTCGGATCGGGGGTGTTCACCTGGACCTTGCCCAAGGTCCAGCGCCAATGCGTATGCACCGCCTCCAGCGCATCGGCCGCCGCCGCGCTGCCGCGCCAGCGCTGCAACAGGCGACTGGCCTGCGCGCTGTCGGCGCCGGCGCCCAAGCGAAACACCAGTTCATAGCTGTCGCCCTCGTCCAGCGCGATATCAACCCGAATCACCCCGCACGGATCGAGTCCGGCGCCGGTGCGCCCCGAGAGGTAGGGCTGCGCCATCGCCGCTGGCGCCCGCAAGCTGCCGTTGCGGCCGAGAAACTCGCTGCGATCGCCGGTGATGCTGCGTTCGCTGGCGTCCACATCGAAAAACGCGACCCGACCGGGAAACGCCATCAGATAGGCATTGCGCGCCAGCAGCGCACCGCTGGCCGGGTCCGGCTCGGTCACCACGTGCATCGCGCTTTTCTCGCGCAGGTCGCCCAGTTGCCATTCGACGTAGCCGGTGGCGGACAGCCGCCGACTACGGCCGGAACGGTTGCGGATCTTCAGCACCGAGAATTTCACCGGCGCATCGATGGCCACATACACCCACAGCTCGCTTTGGATGCCGTCCTGCTCGTGCTCGAACACGCTGTAGCCGAAGCCGTGGCGGGTGCGGTAATAGCCCTGGCCGCGCCGCGGCAACGGCGTGGGCGACCAGTAGCGGCCGCTTTCCTCATCGCGCAGATAGATGGCCTCGCCGCTGGCGTCGCCGATGGGGTCGTTGGCCCACGGGGTAAGCCGATACTCATGCGCGTTTTCGCTCCAGCTGTAGGCGCTGCCGCTTTCGGAAATCACCGTGCCGAACTGCGGATTGGCCAGCACGTTGGACCATGGCGCCGGGGTGTCCTGACCGGGCGCCAGTTCGATCACGTACTCGCTGCCATCCGCGTTGAAGCCGCCGTAAGTGTTGCCAAGTTGCAGGCCGGCCGGTACCGACAGCGCAGCCCCTCCTTGCGGCGTGCCGGCCGAGGCTTCGTCTCGCAAGCGCAGTGGATCGAAGCGCGGCAACGGTTTTTCCGCCCAGCGCCGATGGATCTGCTCGTACAAGCTGCCGCGAATGTCCGACAGGACGATGCGCGCCACCGACTGGGTCAGGATGCGGTCCTCGCGCGACAACTGCTGCGCGGGCCGCACGAAGATGCCGCCGGGGCGATCGAGCAGATTGGCTTCCGCGCCCGAGGCAATCAGCCCCATGATCAAATCGTGCAACTGCTGGCGGTAACCGGCGTGATCCTCGTTCCAGATCACCAGGTCCACGGTCAGGCCTTTCAGCCGCCAATACGCGTGCGCCTGCACCAGTTGTCGCACCAGCTCGATATTGGCCGAGTCACTGATTTGCAACAGCACGATGGGGCGGTCGCCGGAAATCCCCTGCCCCCACAAGCCGGATTGATCGCGCTGGTTGGCGCTGAGCACGCTGGCCTCGGCGCGCAGGGTGGCGTTGGCGTAGAGGATCGACGCGGCCATCTGCTCGTACAGGCGCGCGTCGTCCAGCGAGGCGTTGAGCTGACGCAGCAGCACCTGGCTGTGCGTCCAGGCCAAGTCGAACACACGGTCGGCCAGGTGGCGATCGCGGTATTTGTCGATCAATTGCAGGCAGCTTTGACGATCATTGGCCATACCGGTGACCAGGTCGATGGTGGCCGACTGTCCCGGCTCCAGGATCACCCGGCAACGGATCGCCACGATCGGATCGAGCACCGAGCCGGCGCTGTTGGAAAGCTTGCCATCGTCGCCGGCAAGGTTATCCATCGCCGCCGGATCGATCAGGCTGCGCCCGCGTCCGATGAAGCGCGCGCGGTCGGTTTCGTAGGACACCGCCTCCACGTGCGCACCGTGCACCGCCAGCACATGGCACAGCCACGGCACCGGCTCCTGACTGGCGCGCGGACGTCGGCTGCAGATGATGGCCTGCAACGACGGCAGCAACTCGGTCTGCACGAACAGGTTGCTGAAGGCCGGATGCATGGCGTCGGCCAGCGGTGGCGCCAGCACCACCTCGGCATAGCTGGTCAGCTCGATCGTGCGCGACACCCGCGCGCGATTGGTCAGGTGCACGCGGCGCAGCTCGATGTCGTCCTCAGGCGACACCACGATTTCAGTATGCGCATCGATGCTGTGCTGACGCACCCGGAACTCAGCGCGCGCGTCGGAGAAAATCGCCTCGTAATGCTCTACCGGCTGCAAGGTCGGCTGGTGCGCCGTGGACCAGAACGCGCCGCTGGCGACGTCGCGCAGGTAACAGAACATGCCCCAGTTGTCGCAGGAGAGGTCTTCGTGCCAGCGGGTCACCGCCAGCTCGCGGCAGCGGCTGTAGCCGCCGCCGGCCTGGGTCACCATCACGTGGTAGCGGCCGTTGGACAACAACTGCACGGCAGGGCGACGCCGATCCGGATCGGTCAGCACGCGCAACTCGGTTTCGCTCGCGCCGATGGCCGACGCGGCGATCGGCATGGCCGCGGCATGCAGGTATTCGGCGGCGGTTTTCGGCACCCGCTCCTGCAACAGCAAGATGGTCGCCTGGAATTGCGGGTCGCTCAGAAAGCGTCGCTGCATCGGCCGATCCAACAGCACGCTGGCCAGTGCCAACAAGCTCATGCCCTGGTGATGGGCCATGAACGAGGCGACGATTACCGAGCGCTGGCCCTGGGGCACCCGCGCCGGGGTGTAGTCGATCGCCTCGTACAGGCCGTAACGTCCGGCCAGCCCGTCGGCGCTCAGTCGCTGCAGGTTCTGCGTCGCCGCCTGCGGCGCCACCATCAAGGCCATGGTGGAGGCATAGGGCGCCACCACCAGATCTTCGCCCAGCCCCCGCTTGAGCCCCAGCCCCGGCACGCCGAAGGCGCGGTATTGGTAATTCAACTGGGCATCCAGCGCGTTGTAGCCGGACTCGGACACCCCCCAAGGCAATCCCAACTGTTGCCCGTATTCGATCTGACGCGCCACCGCCGCGTGGCAGGTTTGGTCCAGCAAGGTGCCCGCGTAGCTGGGCATCACGAGCATCGGCATCAAATATTCGAACAGCGAGCCGGACCAGGACAGCAGCACCGGCGCGCCAGTCACGCTGGTCAGCAGGCGACCTAGCGAGAACCAGCCCTCCTGCGGCAACTGGCCTTGCGCGATCACCACGAAATTGGTCAGCCGCGCCTCCGACGCCAGCAGGTCGTAAAAACCGGCGTCCAATCGCCCTTCATCGAGGTTGTAGCCGATGGAGAACAGATCGCGCTTACGGTCATAGAGAAAGCTGAAGTCCATCCAGGCCAATTCGCCGACCAGGGCCGCCAGCCGATCGATGGTGGCGATCCGCTGCAAGGCGCGCAGCTTCAGTTCCAGCACGCCGGCCCGCTCCGCCTGCGGCCACAAGGTGGCATCGAGCTGGGCCAGTTCACGCCAGCTCGGCAGGTTGCCGATATCGCCTGCCACGCTGTCGCCCGCCAGGCGCTCGGGCAACTGCGCGCCGTAGGCCGCTTCGCCGGCCAGATCCTCGCACTGCGCCAGGAGGGCGGCCAGCCAATAGGCCGCCTCGCTCGCCGGCTCGACCCGTAATCCACGCTGGAGCGTCTGCGCCTGTACCAGCAGCGCCTGCGCGCGACGTGCAGCCGCCGCCAGCGACTGCGGTGGCGCCGCCAGCGCGGCGTCCAGCTCGGTTTGCAACGGGGCCAGCACGTCGGGCTTGAGCGCCGCGTCCGCCAGCGTCTGGCGCAGCACCTCCACGGTGCTGGCCAGTCCGCGCAGCAGGTCGACACTGAACACCGGCGCATCGGCCAAGGCCAACAGGCCCGGACGCAGCGTCAGCAGATGCCCCGCCAGATTGCCGCTGTCGACGGTGGAGAGATAGCGCGGCGCCAGCGGCTGAAGGGTCTGTGTGTCGTACCAGTTATAAAAGTGTCCGCGATGGCGCTCGAGCGCCGCCATGCTGCCTAACATGGCGTCCAGCCGCTGCAACAGGCGCCCGCCCGTGAGGTAGCCAAAATCGAACGCCGCCAGATGCGCCAGCAGGCCCAGTCCCATATTGGTCGGCGAGGTGCGATGGGCGATCACGGCTACCGGCTGCTCCTGCATATTGTCCGGCGGCAGCCAGTGATCGTCGGGGCTGACGTGCTGATCGAAAAACGCCCAGATGCGCCGCGAAAGCGCGCTCAGGAAAGCGCGCTCGGCCACAGAGGGGCGAAACTGCGCGCGGGTCGAAGGTTGGCTGATCCGCCAGGCGATCGCCGGCGCCAGCACCCACGCCAGCAACAGCGGCGAGGCCAGCAGCAACACCAACGGTTGGGGCCATAGCGCGGCTGCCGCCAAGATGCCAAGCAAGGGGGCGAACCACATCGCACGGTAATGCCCCCACACGCCGCGACTGCCGCGCCGCTCGACCTCGCGCGAGGTACTCCACTGCAGCAGATGCCGATGGCTGATCAGCATCCGCCACAGCGTGCGCACGATCGCATCGACGCTGGAGAGCACCTCATAGGGCAGCCACACCAGCGCCAGCGCGGCCCGCATCAGGTGTTGGCCGGAAGATCGCAAGGCCACCGCCAGATGCTGGCTCATCGCCACCTCGGCCGGCTTTTGAAACAGCTCCAGCAGCGAGCCCAGCACCGGCAGGATGAACACGAGAAACAGGATCGCCGCGCTCCACGACAGCGTTTGCATCACGCCGAACCAGCCGATCAGCAGCATGCTCAGCAAGGCCACGGGTTCCAGGCTGCGGCGCAGGTTGTCGAAGATCTTCCAGCGCGACAGTCGGCACAGGGGATTGCGCTGCCAGCGCCCGTCGGCCATCGGCGCCCAGGGCAGCATCCACGGCAGCAGTTGCCAGTCGCCGCGCAGCCAACGGTGCTCGCGACTGACATGGGTGCTGTATCGCGCCGGGTATTCCTCGTAGAGCTGCACATCGCTGAGCAGGCCCGAGCGCGCGTAGCAGCCTTCGATCAAATCGTGGCTGAGGATGCGGTTGTCGGCGAAGCGCCCTTCGATCGCCTGCTCGAACGCATCCACCGCGTAGATGCCCTTGCCGATGAACGAGCCTTGGCGGAACAGATCCTGGTACACATCCGAAACGATCCGCGTGTAAGGGTCGATGCCTGCCTCGCTGCCGAACAAGTTGGCGTACGCCGAACGCGCGGTGCTCTGCAGGCTGATCCCGACCCGCGGCTGCAAGATCGCGTAGCCCGATACCACGCGGTGCAGCGCGGCGTCATAGACCGGGCGGTTGAGCGGATGCTCCATGGCGCCGACGAACTGACGGGCGGTGTCGCGAGGCAACTGGGTGTCGGTGTCCAGGGTGATCACATAGCGCACGTCCTGCAGCACCGCCAGGTCGCCGACGATCAGCGCGAAGCGCTCGTGGCCTCGCCCGCGAAGTAGCGCATTGAGTTCGGATAGCTTGCCGCGCTTGCGCTCATAGCCCATCCAGACGCCTTCAGCCGCGTTCCAGCGCCGCGGCCGGTGGAACAAAAAGAAGCGCTCACCCGTACTGGCCGGGTATTTGCGATTGAGGGCCTCCAATTGCATCTGCGCCTGCGCCAGCAGCGGGGCATCCTGCGGCAGCTGCTCGCTGGTGGCGTCCATGAAATCGGTCAAAAGACCAAAGTGCAGATGCGCATCGCGGTTGGCGAGGTAGCGCACCTCCAGACCCTCGATCAGCTCTTCCAGATCCTGCGCGCTGCCGATCAACGTCGGCACCACCACCAGGGTGCGCGCACTGGCCGGGATGCCCTCCTGGTAATCCAGGCGCGGGAGCATGGTCGGCGTCACGGTCAGGGTCATCAGCCAGTTAACCAGCGCCAGACCCAGGCGACTGGTCATCAGTACGGTGGGCACCGCCAGCAGCGCCAACAGCGTCAGTGGCCAGCCATCGACGTGCGCCGCTTCCAGAAAGGGTAGCGCGAAACCTATCGTCAGCAGTCCGATCAGACCCAGATAGATCGCCAAGGGCGCGCGCTCCAGCGCGAGCCGCCACGAGGCAGTAAGGCTCCGGCGCACGGACAAGTGGCGCCGCAGCGCAACGCGTCCGCGATCAATCAAGTAATAGCCGACATGCGCCTGCACGCCCGTCTCGGCCTGCGCCAGCGCGACCACCTCGGCCGCTACCGCCGGCTCGGCCTGGCCACAGCGCCGCGCCAGTTGCTCGACCCGATGCCGGTAATGATCGCGGGTGGCGAAATCCATCATCGCGTAGACCCCGGCCGGATCTTTGCGCAGCGTGCGCTCGACCACGCTGGTGCTTTCGACGAAAAGGCGCCAGTCGGTGCCCGCCAGTTGCCGCAAGCTACTGATGCTGTTGCTGATCGATACCTGCTTGGCCGCCTGCTGCTGCGCCTCCATCTGCACCATGTGCTCGACGTTGCGGCCAGACTCGGACAGACGCTGCTCGATCCAGGTCAACGGCAGCGCCAATGCCGCGCTCTGCCCTTGCAGACGGCGCGCCAGCTCGGCCACGAACGAGCCGACCATCGGCGGATCGGAGCGCGCCATGTCGGCCACCATCAGCACCACGCTCTTGGGATCACGCTCGGCGGTCTGGGTCATCCGTTCGGCCCATTCCACCGCGAGCTTGCGATCGTTCCAATTGCTCATCACCCGCACGGCGATCCGGCGCAGGTTTTCCAGCAGCGCCAAGCGCAGCATGATCGGGATCGCCCACAGCTCGCCCAGCGTCAGCGGCATCACGCTCTGGTAGGAAACCACGAAGCGGCTCAGGCTCTCGCTATCGACCCTGCCATCCCCGTGCGAGATCACTTCCAGCGCGATGTCGTAGACTCGCGGCAAGCCGCTGGACGGTCCATTGGCCAGCCGTGGCAACGCGCGGCTATAGCCCCTGGGCAGATGCTTCTGCGCGGTGCGGACCTGCTCTTCGATCAGGTAATAGTTGTCCAGCAGCCATTCCGCCGCCGGCGTGATGCGCAGGGGCGAGCGACTGGCGGCAGTAAGCGCCTTGCAGCTGCTGATCAGCAAGGCTTCGTTGTCGGCCAGACGCGCCAGCAGCAAATCCGGTCCTGGTTCACTGTCCAGCCGATGCTGCTGGGCGAGTTGGGCACCGTAGCGCTCCATCTGCTCGGCGCTGAACAACTCCGAGCGTAATGCCGGCTCGTCCTCGAACTTGCGCGGGGAGGTTCGCCAGCCGAGTGCTGGCCACTGACCCCACGAAAGCCGCGCTAACAAACGATCGATATCCATCGGTTCCTTAAAGGCATCGCGTGAACCGTGCTCTCGCCGGGCCTGACGATGCTCGCCAGCGAGCGATTACACCCACCAGATCCCTCTCAGAGCACGCATTCAGAACACCATGAATAAATTGGACCAAGTGAATGCTGCGTCTTCGCCTTGCCCGGCTCAACGCATGTGCCCTGGCCTGAAGCGCTTGACCTCCGTCACACGCGCACCGCCGCATGCGTGATTCAAGCGGCGGCGCCCTCTCGCCAGTACCATCACCGCCGGTTCGGGGGAGTGACGCTGCGCAGGTGCGTTGGTCACTGCACGGCCTCGTGCCCGGCTTAATCGGACGCGCCGAAGGGCCTGCGTTTGGCGCCGACCCGCACCGGCGCGCTGGGCCACGGTCGGCCGGGATCGCCAGCGTTTTGCCGAGCGCCGGCGGGATGTGTTACCGGCGACACCTTCGCGCGCGATGAGCGGCCGTGTTGTTCAGTTCAGCCGCCGCCGATACCGCGATAATCATGACCCGTACGGGGCCGGCAGGCGGTCCCGAATCACCGCCGCCGGATGCGCCAATCTGCGGCGTATGGCCGAATCGCTGGAGGTCCGTACATGAGCGTCATTCCCCTGCCCCCGGCGACCACCCGGCGACCGCGCGCCCAGGTCGCCCAGGCCATCGCGCCGGCAAGCGTGGGCAACGCAGCGGTCGGTTTCGACATCCTTGGGCATAGCCTGAGTGGACCCGGCGACTGCGCCGAGGTGCGCCGGATCGAGCAGGCCACGGTGCGCATCGCCGCCATCGAAGGGGTCGTCACCGACCTGCCCACGCAACCCTCGCACAACACCGCCGGCGCGGCGCTGCTGGCGCTGCGCAAGGCGCTGGGACTTACCTACGGCTTCGAGCTGACCTTGCATAAGGGCATCGCCCTAGGTTCGGGGATGGGCGGTTCGGCCGCGTCCTGCGTGGCCGCGCTGGTGGCCGCCAATGCGCTGCTGGAATGCCCGTTGTCGCCCGAATCGCTGTACGAGTTCGCGCTGGAGGGCGAGGCGGTGGCCAGCGGTGGCCGGCACGGCGACAACGTCGGCGCCATGCTGCTGGGTGGCCTGGTGCTGGCCACCCGCGATCGCCTGGTGCGCATTCCGGTGCCGGCGGCCTGGCACTGCGCGGTGGTCCACCCGCACTACGTGCTGGAGACGCGCAAATCACGTGCCGCGCTGGCCGGCGACTACCCGCTGAGCCAGTTCATTGCGCAGAGCAACAATCTGGCGCTAGTCCTGGCCGGCTGCTACCGCGGCGAGGCGGCGCTGGTGCGCGAGGGGCTCGCCGATGTGCTGGTGGAGCCACGCCGCGCGCCGTTGATTCCCAACTTCGCCCGCGTCAAACAAGCCGCGCTGGATCACCGCGCCTTGGGCGCCAGCATTTCCGGCGCTGGTCCCAGCGTGTTCGGTTGGTACGAGCATCGACTGGACGCCGAAGCCGCCGCCAAGGCGATGCAGGCCGCCTTCGCCGACGCCGGGCTGGACAGCGACGGCTACGTCTCGCCCATCGACGGCCCGGCCGCGCGCCTGCTGGAGGCGGAGGAAGACGCATGAGGAAAGACGACGCGTTGTTCTACCTCAGCACCCGCGGCGCCAGTCCAGCGACCAGCCTCAGCGAAGCGATCGGCGCCGGACTGGCGCCCGATGGCGGCCTCTACGTGCCCGAAGCGCTGCCACGGCTGGACCCAGCCGATTTCGATCCGCACGGCAGCCTGGCCGACACCGCCGCCACCTTGCTGGCGCCGTTCTTCGCCGGCGATCGGCTCGCCCCGGAACTGACTGCGATCTGCGCCGAGGCCTTCACCTTTGAGGCGCCGCTGCGGCCATTGGGGTTCGGTCATGCGCAGGTGCTGGAACTGTTCCATGGACCCAGCGCGGCGTTCAAAGACTTCGGCGCGCGTTTTCTGGCCGCCTGCATGCGTCGTTTATCGCAACCTGCGGCCCGGCCGTTGACCATCCTGGTGGCCACCTCCGGCGATACCGGCGCGGCGGTGGCGGCGGCGTTCCATCGCCAGCCCGGCATCGCCGTGGTGATCCTCTACCCGGACGGCCGCGTCTCGCCACGGCAGGCGCATCAATTGGGTTGTTTCGGCGACAACGTGCGCGCGCTGCGCGTGGCCGGCCGCTTCGACGACTGCCAGCGCATGGTCAAGGCGGCGCTCAATGATCCGCAACTGCAGGACCAGCGCCCGCTGTCCTCGGCCAATAGCATCAGCCTGGGCCGGTTGCTGCCGCAGATGAGCTACTACGCGCACACCGCGCTGCGCTGGCAGCGCGAGCACGCCGCACCGATCAATCTGATCGTGCCCAGCGGCAACCTGGGCAATGCGCTGGCGTGCCTGTGGGTGCGCGAGATGGGCCTGCCGATCGGCGAAGTGCAACTGGCCTGCAACGCCAACGCTACCTTGCCGGAATTCTTCGCCGGCGCCGACTACCACCCGCGCGAAGCCGTTGCCACCTTGGCCAATGCGATGGACGTCGGCGCACCGAGCAATTTCGAGCGCTTGCGCTGGACCTATCCCCACGCCAGCGTGCTGCGCGCCCTGCTGAGCGCGCGCAGCGTCGACGACACGGCGATCCAACACACCATCGCCGAACAGGCGCGCCTGCACGGCCACGTGTTCTGTCCGCACACCGCCACCGCCGTGCATCTGCTGGAACAGCGCCTGGCCGCCGGCGACCTCACGCCCTGGACGGTGGTTGCCACCGCCCATCCGGCCAAATTCGATTCGGTGGTCGAACCGCTGCTGGGCCATCCCGTGGAAGTGCCCACCAGCCTGGCCGCAATGCTGCAGCGCCCCTCCCACGCCGAGCCCCTCGCCGCCGACGAG
The DNA here is from genome assembly GCA_040508515.1 of Dyella sp. Classification (GTDB taxonomy): domain Bacteria; phylum Pseudomonadota; class Gammaproteobacteria; order Xanthomonadales; family Rhodanobacteraceae; genus JBEVMS01. The sequence goes on from JBEVMS010000081.1 coordinate 11,300, forward strand.
CAGGCGTTCAAAGATTGGCTCATCGATAACGCCGCCACGCCGCCGTCAGCTAGCGTGGCGCGCTCGGCCTAGGACGTCGAGACACCTGCCAAAACGGACCACGCGGCATCCGCACCAGGCCCACCGGGCGACGACCGCCATCGGCGCGAGCCTGGGGATAGAACGGTTCAATCACCGCGCACAACTCGGCCCCACCGTGTTCATCGCGGCGAGGAACCCGTCGTGTGTGCGCTTACCATGGATACGAATCCACCCTCGGCTTCGGCCCAGACCCGTGGCTCGGGCATCGTCAACACGCTGTCGGCATGGGCTTCGCGTCAGCGTTTCCTTAGATCAGCTGCTGCGCTTCCAATTCGCGCTTGAGGTAGGCGTAGTAGATCGGTGCGGCGATCAAGCCGGATAGACCAAACGCCGCCTCCATCACCAGCATAGCGATCAGCAGCTCCCAGACACGCGCACGAATTTGCCCGCCGACGATGCGCGCGTTGAGAAAATATTCCAGCTTGTGCACCACCACCAGAAAGCCCAGCGCGGCCACGCCGACCCACATGGATACCGACAGCGCCACCACGGCGATCAAGGTGTTGGAGATCAAATTGCCGACCACCGGCAACAGGCCGACCACGAAGGTGACCAGCACCAGCGTCTTGCCCAGCGGCAACACCACACCGCTCAGCGGCAGCGCCACCAGCAGGAACAGCGCCGCCAATGCGGTGTTGATCAGCGAAATCCTGATCTGCGCGTAAATGATGTCGTGAAACGCGTTGAACAATCGCTGGCAGCGCAACGACAACTCGCGCGTCAATGGCCGCGCCTGAGTTCGCTGGCGACTGTGACTGAGCGCAACGATGCCGCCCAGCACCAGCCCGATGAACACATGCAGCAGCACCCGCGCCGTATTTTTACCCGCCAGTTGCAAGCCGCCACTATGGCTTCGGGCCCAGTCGGTCACCAGCAGGCGCAGCGACTCCACGCTGTCCGGCAGGTGGTTAGTGACGATCGGCGGCAGTTGCTGGCGTGCACGGTCCAGCAAGGGCAGCAACTGCTCTTGCCAGAGTTTGTTCGGATCGCCGATCTCGTGCCGATAAAAACTGATCACGCCGACAATCAGCAGCACCAGCAACGCCACCACCAACGCGCTGATCACCGCCACCGCGATCAAACGCGCGCGTTCACCGGACAACCAGCGTTGCAGCAGCGGGCTGAGCGCATCGACCACTTGATAGACCAACAGCCCAGCCAGCAGCGCCGAAAGCAGATGCAGATGCAAGATCGCCAGCAACGCCAGCAACGCCAGCAGGTAGCTGGCGATTCGCACGCAAAAATCGGGAGCGCTGGGCACGATGGATAACGCCTTGCATTCGGGACAATGCAGCGCCGATGCCACGGCCTGCACACGTATTGCAGCAGCCGCGCGATGAACGCTAGATCAAACGCCGCGCCTCCAGCTCACTCTTCAGATAAGCGTAGTAAATCGGCGCGGCGATCAATCCAGGCAGGCCGAACGCCGCTTCCATCAAAAGCATGGCGATCAGCAATTCCCAGGCACGCGCGCGGATCTCGGTGCCGACGATGCGCGCGTTGAGAAAATATTCCAGCTTGTGGATGAGGATCAGAAAGCCCAGCGCCGCGGCGCCCACGCCCAACGACACCGACAAGCCGGCAATCGCGATCACGGTATTGGAAATGAGGTTGCCCAACACCGGCAGCAAGCCGACCACGAAGGTCACCACCACCAAGGTCTTGCTGAAAGGCAGATGCACCGAAAACAGCGGTAACACGCCGAGCAGGAACAACGCGGTGAAGCCGGTATTGACCAGCGAAATCTTGATCTGCGCGTAGACGATGCGATGGAACGCGCCGGCCAGCCGGCGGCAGCGCCGCGTCAGCGCATCCGCCAGCGGCCCGCGTTTATGCGCCGAGCGCGCCTGACTGAGCGCCACGATCGCGCCCAGCAGCAGGCCGATCACGATCTGCACAAAGCTGCGTGCCACGCCCTTGCCGGCCAGCTGCAGTTCCTGCGCGTGCTTGCGCACCAGTTCCAGCACCGTCACGCGCAGATCGTCCACGCTGTCCGGCAGCCAGCCCACCCAGGACGGTGGCAACTGCTGCCGGGCCTTTTCCACCAACGGCATCAGCTTGTGCTGCCACAGATCGGCGGGGTCGCCGATTTCGTCGCGGAAGAATCCGATCACCCCCAGGATCAACAGAATCAGCAGGCCGACCACCAGCACGCCCAGCGCCGCCACGATCAGCACGCGGGCGCCATCGCCCGTCAGGCGCCGTCCCAGCAGCGGCGCGATCGACTGCACCAGTTGATTGACCAACAACCCGGCCAGCAACGCCGGCAGCAGGTGCAACTGAAGCACCAGCAGCAAGGCCAGGGCCGCTAGCGCGTAACTGATCAGTTCGACAATGCGCGCGGGTGCAGTGCAGGCGGGGGAATTCGAATCCATGCGTGGCGGCGCTGCGCTTAGAAAGCCGCAGTCTGGCAGCAGGGCGCAACCCCCACCAGCCCCGCGCGACTGGCGTAAACTGGCCGGCTACTTTCCGCGCTTTGCCTCGCCGCTTGGGAATATCCATGTCGAAAGCTCGCTCGCTGGTTTTGGCCAGCGTCCTCGCCCTGGCTGCGTGCGCCAGTCACACCCCGCGCCCCGCCGCCGATCCGGCGCCGCCGCCGGTGGTCAGCGCGCACACGCCGGCGACCATTGTCCGCTCCGGCGCGCTGGCCGACGACAACCTCAACGCGGTGTTGTGGAGTCAACGCGCGATCGAGCACGATCTGGTTTATCAGCAGATCTACCGTGATGCGCAGGATCGCCTGCTGGCCGCACTTAAGGACAAGCGCTGGGACGCGCTGGCGAAAGGCGATCGGTTGGCGCCCGTGGCCGGCCTCAAGCCCGCGGTGGTGCTGGATATCGACGAAACCGTACTGGACAACGCGCCCTACCAGGCGCGCTTGATCGCGCGCGGCGGTGAGTACGACGAAGCTGACTGGGCCGCCTGGTGCCGCCAAGCGGCCGCGCGTGCGCTGCCGGGCGCGGTGGCATTCACCCAGTTCGCCGCGCGCCACGGCGTGGCGGTGATCTACATCTCCAACCGTGCCAGCGCACTGGATCAAGTCACCCTGGAGAACCTGCGCAAGGTCGGCCTGCCGGTCGCCGGCCCGAATGCCTTGCTGGGCCTGGGTTCACCGATCGCGGGCTGCACCCAGGGTGGTGGGAGCGACAAGAGCTGCCGGCGCCAGTGGGTCAGCCGCACGTACCGCGTGTTGATGCAGTTCGGCGATCAGTTGGCCGATTTCGTCGCCGTGCCCAGCAATACCGACGCCGGCCGCGAGCAAGCCATCGCACCGTATCGGGAGTGGATCGGCGAGCGTTGGTTCGTGCTGCCCAACCCGACCTACGGCGCCTGGGAATCGGCCTTGTTCGACAACCAGCCGGGCCTATCGCGTCCGCAGCGGCGTCAGTTGAAACTCCAATCACTGCGCACTGAATAATCATCGATATTCAAAATCAATCACTTACATAAATAAAGCTAAGGTATTGCCTTAGCTTTTTCAGCCCCGTATGATGCCCCTCGCCGAGCCCGCCGATGTAAATCGCGGACCAGGCCATTTCCCTTCCGGCGTCGCCGGATTACCCCGCGCGGCCTCACGCCCGCGGGGTTTCTTTTATCCGTAGGGATCGCCCTGGGCGCGCGCCGCTTGTCCGCCGCCGCCGCTGCCGCTTACCCTGCGCGCGCACCGGATGCCTGTACCGGCCGGTATGGTACCGGCATCCAGGCCGCCGCCTCCCTTCGAGAGTACGCCATGCCCGCTGCCCGTCTCCGTTTTGCCGCTATTGCCTGCGTCGCGCTGCTGCTGGGCGCTTGCCACAAGGACAAGGAACCCGTGAAGCCCGGCGGCGAGACGCCTGTGGCGGCGGTGCAACAGTCGTTGGAGCTGATCAAGCAGGGCGACTTCGGCGGTTTCTGGAAACACGCGCTGCCACCGGCGGATTTCGCCACCTTGCGCAGTGATTGGGCGCGCAACCACGGCCCCCAGCACCCGCTCAACGAGGACGACCGCGCCCGCGTGGAACAGACCCTGCGCCAATTCACCGCAGCGGATGCCGAAACCAAGCTGTATGCGCAATTGAAGCCCAAGCTGGTCCAGTTCCAGCAGCAATACAGCGATCAGGTGCCGGTGATGGTGGGCATCTTCCAGGCGATCGCCACCACCGCAGTGGATCAAAGCAAGGACTTCACCGTCGCCCAGAAGCAGCAATTGCACGACATCCTCACGGTGCTGGCGCCGTGGGCGCAGAAAGCCCCTTGGTTCGACCAGGCCTTGGCCAAGAACGCGGTGACCATCGCCGTGCAGAGTGCGCGCGACCTCAAGCTCGACAGTGCCCAGCAGTGGCAGCAGCTCGATTACGATGGCGCCATGCAGAAGTACGGCGTGCTCTATGCCGGCGCCAAGCAGGTGCTGGCGCTGTACGGGTTGTCGCTGGACGAAGTCTTCGATTCGGCCAAGCTCAGCCTGCTCAGCAGCGATCAGGCCAGCGCCCAGGTCACGTTGGACTACCGTCTGCTGGGCACGCCGCTGTCCACGCAGATCATCCTGATCCAGCAGGATGGCCGCTGGTACGACCGCGATCTGTTGCAGCAAGTGCGGGATGCGCACATCGACCTGTTGCAGGCACCCGCCGCCGCCAGCAGCCCGGCCCATCCGGCCAGCGCCGCGGCGTCGGCACCGATCCCCGCCCCGGCCACGACGACGCCCCAGCCGCCCCGCAAACCCACCGCCGCGCAAGGCTAAGCGCAAGAACGATTACAATGCCTTATGCCGACTAATTCCCCTGCGGATTCCGCCGCCCGCTCCCACGCGCCCTGGTGGTTCACTTTTGCTGGACGTCTGCTCGAACCTTGGGTACGCCTCAAACGCGAGCCGGCCGAGCCGACCGCGCTGATCCGGCCCGATACGCCGGTGTGCTATGTGATCGAGCGCGATGGTTTATCCGATGCGCTGATCCTGGAACGCGCCTGCCGCGAGGCGGGCCTGCCGCATCCGATGCAGAGCCTGGCCGGCACCCGCCGACGCCGCTCGGTATTCGCGCTGGCGCGCCGCGACGGGCGGCTGTTCGGGCACAGCCGCAAGCGCACACCCTACGACACGCTGGGCCAGTTGCTGCGCGCGCTGGAACTGGACCCCAGCCGCGACATCCAGGTGGTGCCGGTGTCGATCTATGTAGGCCGCGCGCCGACCCGCGATTCCGGCTGGTTCCGCGTGCTGTTTTCGGAAAACTGGGTGGTGGTGGGACGTTTCCGGCGCATGCTGGCGTTGCTGCTCAACGGGCGCGACACGGTGGTGCACTTCTCCGCGCCGGTGTCGCTGCGCAGCGTGCTCGACGAGGCCGGCCCGCACGATCCGGCGCGCTTCACGCGCAAGATCGCGCGCGTGTTGCGCACGCATTTCCGGCGCATCCGCGCGGCGGTGATCGGACCGGACCTGTCGCACCGGCGCACGGTGGTCGATGCGGTGCTCAATGCCGAGCCGGTGCGTCACGCGATCAACGCCGCCGCCGCCAAGGAAAACATCAGCCACGCTAAGGCCTGGCGGCGCGCGCAGAAGTTCGCGCTGGAAATCGCCGCGGATTATTCGCACCCGGTGGTGCGCTCGGTGTCGTTTTTGCTGTCCAATTTCTGGAACAAGCTCTACGACGGCATCGCCATGCACCACTTCGACAAGGCGCGCGCCGCCGCGCCCGGTCATGAAGTGGTCTATGTGCCCAGCCACCGCAGCCACGCCGACTACCTGCTGCTTTCCTACCAGTTGCATCACGCCGGCGTGGTGGTGCCGCACATCGCCGCGGGGGTCAACCTCAACCTGCCAGGCGTGGGACCCATCCTGCGTCGCGGTGGCGCCTTCTTCATGCGCCGCAGCTTTACCGGCAACCCGATGTATTCGGCGGTGTTCAAGGAATACCTGGCGCAGTTGATCGATCGCGGCGTGCCGATCGAATACTTCATCGAGGGTGGCCGTTCGCGCACCGGACGATTGCTCGCGCCGCGTGCCGGCATGCTGTCGATGACCGTGCGCGCGTTTCTGCGCGCGCCGCGCCGACCGGTGCTGTTCCAGCCGGTGTATGTCGGCTACGAGAAACTGATGGAGGGCAAGTCGTACATCGGCGAGTTGTCCGGCAAGCCCAAGGAAAAGGAATCGCTGTTCGGCCTGCTGCGCAGCCTGCGCGGCTTGCTCAAGCAGCGTTACGGGCATGTCGCACTGAACTTCGGCGAGCCGATCGCGCTGACCCCACTGCTGGATGCCGCCGCCAAGGACTGGCGTGTCGCCACCGGCGACCCGGACGCCAAGCCCGAGTGGCTCAACGGCGTGGTCGATCAGTTGGCCGAACAGATCCAGGTCAACATCAACCGCGCCGCCGATGTCAATCCGATCAACCTGCTGGCGCTGGCCCTGCTGGCCACGCCCAAGCACGCGATGGACGAGAGCGATCTGGCCGCCCAGTTGGAGCTGATGAAAGCGCTGCTGGAGGAGCTGCCCTACTCCGAGCGCATCACGGTGACCTCGTTGGGCCCGGCCGCGATCATCGCCTACGGGGAGCAGATGGGCTGGATCAGCCGCGTGCGCCATCCGCAGGGCGACGTGCTGATGGCCGAGGACGAGGCGGCAGTGCTGCTGTCCTACTTCCGCAACAACGTGCTGCACCTGACCGCCACCGCGGCCTGGGTGGCCTGCTGCTTCTTGAACAACCGACGCATGTCGCGCGCCTCGGTACTGCGGCTGGGCAAGATCATCTACCCGTTTATTCAGGGCGAACTTTTCCTGCCGTGGGACGCCGACGGCTTCGCCGAGCAGGTGCAGTCGACCATCGACTTCTTCGTGCGTCGCGGCCTGCTCGAATCCACCGGCGAAGGCCGCCTGCTTGAGCGCGGTCCCGGTCAGGACGATGGCGCGTTCCAACTCAAGGTGATCGCGCGCTCACTCGTGCAGGCGTTCGAGCGCTACTACATCACCGTCGCCACGCTCACCCGGCACGGCCCGCACACGCTCAGCGGCGGCGAACTGGAAACCGCCTGCACGCTGACCGCGCAGCGGCTGAGCCTGCTCAACGAATTGTCCGCGCCGGAGTTCTTCGATAAGGCGCTGTTCCGCGGCTTCATCCAGAAGCTGCGCGAGCGCAAGGTGGTGTGGACCGACGCCAACGGCAAGCTCGACTACGACGAGGCGCTGGAGGACATGGTGCGCGATGCGCGGGTGATCCTGGCGCGCGAGGTGCGTCATTCGATCCTGAAGATCGCCGGCGACGGCGAGCCGGCGCGCGGTACCAGCGCCGATGGCGCACCTGCCAGCGGCGAGGCCACGACGCCGAGTGCACCGCCGCCGACAGCGCCCGAGCACGCCACGCGGGCGATCGCGCCGGCAGGCGTCACGACGGAACACGCCGCGTCCTCGTCGCCCGACCACGGCATCGGCACCGCCAGCGCCGACGCCTTGGCCGACACCCTGCACCAGCGCCATGTCGAGGCCGAACAGCATCGGCACGCCGCGCACGCCGCGACCCAACCTTCCGGCCGCGATGCCGGTCAATCCTGATCAGGTA
>JBEVMS010000136.1:0-4062 GCA_040508515.1 Dyella sp.
GGCTCGGCGGGTGTACCGGGCCTTGAGCGTCGTGGCCGACTTGGGTGGCGAGGTTGTCCGCTATCATCTGCGGCACATCTCCCCTTGAGGATCAGCCCATGAAAAAAATGATCGGTTCGCGTCTTTCTCCGCCGCGCCTTAGCCTGCGCACCGTACTGCTGACCTTGCTGCTGGCCTTCGCACCGCTTGCCAGCCAAGCGCAGGAAGCCCCCTCCCTGCCGGCCGCCGACCAGCAGGCCATCCAGCAGTACACCCTGACCGAGGATGTGTTCAATCGCCTGATCGCCGCAACCAAGGAAGCGCGTGCCGCCGGCATCAAACCCGCCCAGCCGAGCGATCCGTCGAAAATTCACAACCTGGACGATCTGGCCAACCAAGCCGTTGGCACCGATGCGCGGATAACACCGATCATCACCAAAAATGGATTTACCGCGCGCGAATTCATGCTGGCCAACATCGCACTGATGAACGCTGCCATCGCGGTACAGGCACAGAGCAACCCGGAGATGGCCGCGCAGATCGACAAGAGCAAGATCAACCAGGCCAACGTGGCCTTCTTCCAGTCGCATCAGGAGCAGATCATGGCGTTGATGCAGGGTCCGCAGGCGCAGTAAGCCGATGCCAGGCGCACCCGGCTGGCGCAAGGCCGGTCGGGTGTTACGCGTTGTAGCTGACTGCAACGATGGCGAAGCGGGTCGGACCGCCCGGCAGTTCGGCAACGAATTCATCGTCCAGATGTTTTTTGAGCGCGGCGCGGGCCAGCGGCGAATCGATGCTGATCCAGCCGAGCTTGGCATCGGTTTCATCCGGACCGACGATGCGATAGCGCAGGTTCTCGCCGCTTTCGACGTTTTCCAACTCAATCTGCGCGCCGAAGAACACCGCGCCGGCATCGCCCGGCTGGCCTTCAGCGACTTTCAGCAGCGGAATGCGCTTGCTCAGATAGCGCACCCGCCGATCGATCTCGCCCAACTGCTTCTTGCGGTAGGTGTACTCGGCGTTTTCCGAACGATCGCCCTCGGCCGCGGCGGCGGCCAGCGCCTTGACCACCTCCGGGCGCAGCGTGTGCCACAGGTGATCCAGTTCGGCCTTCAGCCGCTCGAAACCGGCGCGGGTGATGATGGCGGTGGAGGACGGAGAAGGCGGGCGCCAACGGCTCATGGGGTTACTTCAGATAACGGATGGGGACGGCCGCACTAGGTGGCCGGTCGCCAAGGATAGGTCAGTCGCGGTGGGCTAGGGCAGCGTGCTGGCCGTTTTGCGTGCACGCCGCTGACGGCGCCACTGCCGTCCCAGCAGCACCAGGTAGATCGCCGCGATCGCCAGCAGGCTCAGGAAGATCGTATTGAACCAGGGGAACGGCGGCTCGGCGCTGTCGGCCGCCCGCACCGATACCGCGTTGGGAAACGCCGAGAACATCTGCAGCCGCCAGCCGTAGTAGGTGACCACCGCCAACTGCTTGTCGTCGCGCGCCAAGCCTTGCGCGCGGGCCTGCTGGTCGGCCGCGTCGAACTTGAAGTACCAGGGAAAGCCGAAGCCCGTGTCGTCGTTGCGGAACACGCGCGGCTCGCGATGGTCCGGCGTTTCGGCATTGATGAAGTAGATGTCGCGCGTGGGGCCGTTGGCGGGGTTCTTGGCGGTAACCACGCCGTCGTGGTCCATCCGTTTGACTTCGGTGCCAGTGATATAGACCACCGCGTGGTGCGGTAGGACGTAGTTGAAGCCCAGGACGATGGCGATCACCGCCGCGAGTGCTACTGCCAAACCGATGCGTTTGACCAGATTCATGTCCGCTCTCCTGCGCTGAATGAGGCAAGCATCAACGTTTGCCGCCGAAGATGCTACCAAGCACGCCGCGCACGATTTGTTGACCCAGCCGTGAACCCACCGTGCGGCTGGCCGATTTTGCCATCGCCGCCAGCATGCCTTCGCGTCGTTGGGTGCCCAGCAGGGCATCGCGGACGGGGTTGCCCCAACCGCTGCCTGGTGCGTCGTCCCCACCCGTCTTTGACGGTGGGTCGGGCGCAGCAGCGGCTGCGTTGGTCAGTTTGCTTTGCGCCCGTTCCGCCAGCCGTTCAGCGGCCGAAGCCCGATTGATCGCGGTGTCGTATTTGCCGCCCACCGGCGAGCGTTGACGCACCGTGGCGCGCTCCGCTTCGCTGAGCGTGCCGATGCGCGCGCACGGCGTGCTGACCCAAATGCGTTCCACCGGCGAAGGCACGCCGCCCTCGCGCAAGGTCGAGGCCAGCGCCTCGCCCACGCCCAACTGGGTGATCGCGGTGGCGACATCCAGCGTGGGATTGCTGACAAAGGTTTCGGCGGCGGCCTTGACGGCTTTCTGATCGCGCGGGGTGAATGCACGCAGCGCATGCTGCACGCGGTTGCCGAGCTGGCCGAGGATCTCACCCGGGATGTCGTCGGGATTCTGCGAGCAGAAATACACACCCACGCCCTTGGAGCGAATCAGTCGCACCACCTGTTCCACCCGCTGGCGCAGCGCCGCAGGCGCATCATCGAACAGCAGGTGCGCCTCGTCGAAGAAGAACACCAGTTTGGGTTGCTCCAGATCGCCCACCTCGGGCAGTTGCTCGAACAGCTCGGACAGTAGCCACAACAAAAACGTGGAATACAGACGCGGCTTCAAGATCACTTGATCGGCGGCCAGGATATTGATCACGCCGCGCCCGCTGAGGTCTTGGCGCATCAGGTCGGCCAGTTCCAGCGCCGGCTCGCCCAAAAATTGTTCGGCGCCGTCGCCTTCCAGTTTCAGCAGCGCGCGTTGAATCGCCGCAAGGCTGCTGGCGCTGATCAAACCGTAGCTGGCCGAGATGGCCTTGCTGTTGGCTGTGGCGAAACGCAGCAGGGCGCGCAGATCGGCCAGGTCCAGCAGCAGCCAACCTTCGTCGTCGGCCACTTTGAAAACCACGTCCAGCACGCCTTGCTGGGTGTCGTTGAGTTCCAGCACGCGGCCGAGCAGGGTGGGTCCCATTTCGCTGACGGTGGCGCGGATCGGATGGCCGAGCTTGCCGTAGATGTCCCAGCACAGCACCGGATTGCCCTGCGGCGCCCACGCGTCGAGCTTGAGTTTGCTCAGGCGCGCCTTGAGCTTGTCGCTGGGTGGATGGGCCGGCAGCGCCAGGCCCGCCAGGTCGCCCTTGGCGTCGGCCAGAAAGCAGGGTACGCCGCGCTTGGAGAACCCCTCGGCCAGGAGCATCAGCGAGACCGATTTACCCGTGCCGGTGGCGCCAGCGATCAGGCCGTGGCGGTTGCCGTAGCGTACGTCCAGGCTGACGCTGCCGGTGTCGTTGCGTCCAATCAAAATCTCGCTCATGGTGATCCATCCCTCGAGAGTGGGTTGATTGTAGTGGTGCGCGCCGCCAACCCGGCGAATCGTGCTGAATCGCGAGGAAGCGGCAGCGCTGTGAAGGCGAGTTTTCGTTGAATCAATTGGTTACGCCCAGTATCGTGCGTGCTTTCTCGTGATGGCGCTCCCCATGTCGTTTTCTCTGCCCCTTCGATTCCTGCGCCTGGCGCCGCTGGCGCTGGCTGTAGGGGCCATGACGGCATGCGCGTCCGGCGGCGCACCACGCAGTGTCGCCTCCACCCAAGTCAATGCGCTGTACGCCCAACTCGACCAGGCCAGTAAAAGCTACGAAACCGCGTTGGCGCAGGCGCGCGAGGGCAATACGGAGGCCTCGCAGAAAACCCTCGATGGCGCCTTGGATCAGCTCAAGCAGGCGGCGGCGCAATGCGGCAATACCGCCGGTTGCGATCCGCAGCGGTTCTTTTCCGTGTTTGACCGCTTGCTGCGCTTGAAGGACGGCAGCTTCTTCGCCGGCGACGACGCCGACAGCCTGGGTGACGGCTCGCCTGAAAGCGGAAGCACCGGCAGCGAGCTTTCCCCGGTGACCTCGGCGCTGCCGCAGGTACAGCGCAGCGTGACCTTGCTGCGCGGACAGAATCTGTCCCAGTTGATCGCCATGAACGGTCCGGTCAAGGCGGCGCTGGAAATGTGGTTGACCCAGTGGCGGCCCAATCTGATGGACGCCTACGTCAACTACC
>JBEVMS010000159.1:0-3609 GCA_040508515.1 Dyella sp.
GGCAGGTTGGTAAGCCATGAAGGGTTATATGACTCCTAACACTCGAGCCATGAATCACATGCACGAACTCGCGCCAGCCAGTGATAGCAGCCGCCGCGCTTTGACGCGTGTGGTAGTCCTCCTTCTCGGCTGCTGCGCAGGCGGAGTCAGCCACGCCGACGTGGCATTTCCGTCGCAGCCGCTGCAGACCGGCGTGGTGCAGCCGGCGCCGAGCATCATTTTCATTCTCGACGACTCGTTGTCGATGACGACCCAGAATAGTCAGAATGGCGACGAGCTGGATACGCGTCTCACGTGGAGCAACACTTCGCCGGGTATGGGCGGTACTTCCGAAAATCCAGGTTTTCCGTACTCCATTCCGTACACCAAGAACCCGCTCTCCTACAATCCGCACACTACGTACAAGGCATGGGCTACGTCGAACACCACCGATACCAGTGTGGTGCGTCTGGCCGACGCCAGCTATACGGCCGTCCGCAACAGTGATCAGTACGTTTCCAGCGGCGGCACCACTAACTTCAGCTCTAACACCCAGACCTATTACGTGCCCAAGCCGTCAGCCGATCTGACGGACCAGCGCCAGTACTACCGCTATCAGATTCTGAGCGGCGGCAACCGCCTCGTGCGTGCGGAGTGGGTCAACACCGCTCCGACCACGACCTACGCGATGACCACCGTCTACTCGACGAGCGGCATCACGGGCACCAAGCTGTACTGGGGCAACAACGGGACCGGCACCCCGAGCACCAGCAACGGCAATGCCGCCTGCACCACCAATACCAATAATTTCCGCTTCCAGGTACCGGCCGGCGTCACGCGTATGGTCATCACCACGACGGGTGCCACGGGAACGAACGGAAATCCCGAGTTGTATGTGCGCAGCGGATCGAACCCCTGCAATACCACTGGCAACTACTCGGCTCGGTCCACCAATGCCGGGCTCGCCGATGAAAGCATCACCGTTGATGCCCCGGCGACCGGGTACTGGTACTTCGGCGTCTACAATTCCGCCTCTGGCACTGGCACCCGGACGTTCTCCGGTGTCACCTTGACGGTACAAACCAGCACCACGCCGACGCAAGCCACCCTGGGTTGCAGCACGGCCGCGACTGGTACCTACGGTTGGAAAAACTGTGCCGACATCACCGCCACTGGCGATGCCACCACGAGCGTGCGCCTCCTCGATCCGGAAAAGCAGAACTACGCCAACTGGTACCAGTACCACCGCACCCGCATGAAGACCGCCAAGGCAGGCGGCAGCGAGGCGTTCGCCACGCTGGACGAAAATTATCGCGTCGGTCTCATGGGCTTGTACCCGACAGGCAGCCGCCAGCAGGTCTTGAACGGCTCGATGGCCAATATCATTCCGGTTGAGACCAACGGCGGATTGTTCGTCGGCGCAAACCGAAAAGGCTGGTTCGACCATCTTCACGCCATGGCCGGCCAGCAATACACGCCTTTGCGCAAGGCGCTGAGTGCCGCAGGCAGCTACTTCACTACCGCACGCGCCTATCGATCCACCTCCGGCGCCACGACCTCGTATCTGGCTTGCCGTCAGAACTTCGCGATTCTAACTACTGACGGCTACTGGAATAACTTCAACGGCGAAGATCCGGACAGCGATTACTCGAGCATCAGTGGTGATGAAAAAGACGGCAGCACCATCACCGGGCCAAACGGTCAAAGCTACAAGTATGAAAAGGCGGCGCCGTATTGGTACAACATCGCCGGCAGCGACAGAAACGACGGGAGCACGTTGGCCGACGTCGCCATGCACTACTGGAAAACCGACCTGCTCACCTCGGATGTCAGTGGTTATCCCGGCTCGGCGCAAAACAAGGTGCCATTCTCCGTGGCCAACCCCGCGTTCTGGCAGCACATGGTCACTTTCGGTGTGGGCCTGGGTGTGCGCGGCAAGTTGACCGACGCTCAAGTGCTGGATGCGGTGAAGGGCACCGGCACTCTCGCGAACGGCGGTTTCTGGCCCGCACCCGTGCATGCCACCGGCGGCGCCGAGAATCCGGAAAACGTGGATGACCTGCGCCACGCATCACTCAACGCGCGTGGCTCTTTCATCAATGCCAATGACTCGACGCAGTTTGCCAGTGGCATCGCCGACGCGCTGAACCGCATCGGCGAACGCCGCGGTTCGGCTTCCAACGTGCTGGCCAATTCCACGTCCATCAGCAACGATACTGCTATATACCAGGCGACCTACACCGCGGGCGCCTGGCGCGGTGAACTGCTTGCTTATCCCGTTTCCGCAAGTGGTCTGGGTGCACCCGAGTGGCGTGCGGGCGAACACATTGCTGCGTGGGGTTCGCGCAATATCTTCACCATAGGTGCATCGGGCGGCAGCACTTTCCCCACCGCCGCGCAGTTGACGGCGCTGGCCACGCCGGCAACGACGCTGGGCCTCCCCAGTGCCACGGCATTGGCTAACTACCTGAAAGGTGATCCCAGCAGGGAGAAGCGCAACGGCGGCGTGGCTCGCGACCGCGTGATGCGTAATACCCTTGACCAGATCGTCCCCGCGCTGCTGGGTGACATCGTGGATTCGTCACCCTTCTACGTGGCGGACAGTCAGACCATTTTTGTCGGCGCCAACGGCGGCATGATGCATGCCATTGATGCCAGCAACACGACCGCGAACGCGACCAACACTTCGGGCGGCGGCACGGAACGCTTCACCTATGTCCCGCGCGGCGTGGTCATGAGCCAGTTGGCCGAACTCGCGGACCCGTTGTACGGCACCACCACCACCAAGCCACACCGCTTCTTTGTGGACGGGCCGATTGTGGTGTCGTCGCGGGTGCGCACGCCTGGAAAGAATTACCTGGTCGGCGCCCTGGGCCGTGGCGGACTCGGTGTGTACGCACTCAACGTCACCAACCCTGCTGCCTTCACCGCCGCCGATGTCCTGTGGGATAAGACCGGCAGCGCCTCCGCGCCCGCCAACATGGGCAACGTGATTTCCGAGCCGCTGATCTCCAAGTTGAATACCAACGTCACGGCGGCCATTGTGGCCAATGGTCCTAACAGCTCGACGGGCACGGCCAGTCTGTTCATCATCAACCTGGACACCGGCGCCACCATTCACGAGTTCGATACCAGCACCGCCGCCAACGGCCTCTCCGCGCCGCGCGCGGTGGATGTGAATGCCGATGGCAAGGTCGACCTGTTCTTTGCGGGCGACTTGCTGGGCAACCTCTGGAGATTCGACGTGAGCGCCACCAGCACCAGCAGCTGGTCGTTCAACAAAGTGTTCACTGCCACGGGACCGGCTCCCGCGAGCCTTGCGCAGCCGATCAGCTCAGCCCCGGGTGTGGCGCGTGACCCCACCACCGGCAAGATCTTTGTCTACTTCGGTACGGGTCGCTACATGACCTCGGCTGACCAGGCCGACACCGCCACGCAGACTTATTACGGAGTCATTGTTGGCGCAAACGGCAAGGTTGGAACCGATCTCACCCGCACTGATCTGCAAACGCGCACCATTCATGTGGTGGATTCGGTAACGAAGCGCCGCGCCTTCGAGCCTTACGAGCCCACGGTGGCCTCCGGCAAACTTGGCTGGTACATCGATCTCAACAGTCCGGCCGGCCAGGG
>JBEVMS010000213.1:0-6051 GCA_040508515.1 Dyella sp.
CCCAACATCGAGAGTATCATCACGCATTTCTCCGGCCCTGAGGATGCCGGCGCGCGTCAGCGCTGGTTGCGCACCTCCCCAGAATTCCCCCTCAAACGCCTGATGCCCGCCGGCGTGGGCGACTGCTACGAAATGGGTCGGGTGTTCCGTAACGGCGAGGCCGGCGGGCGACACAATCCCGAGTTCACCATGCTGGAGTGGTATCGGGTCGGCTGGGATCATAGACAGCTCATGGCGGAGACAATCGCCCTGGTCGAAGCCGCGCTGGCGCAGCAAGGGCGCCGCGCCGCCGTGCTGGTGGAAAGCTATCGCCAGTTGTTTCTGGATGAACTGGGGCTGGACCCGGTCACCGCTTCGATCGACGAATTGCGTCTACCGCTAGCCGCGTACGATATCAATCCCGAGGGGCTGACCCGCGATGACTGGTTGGATTTATTAATCACCCACAAGCTGCAACCGAACTTCCCACGCGAACGAATTACGGTGATCCACGATTACCCGGCGAGCCAATGCGCGTTGGCCAGGATTCGTCCTGGCGAGCCGCCGATGGCCGAGCGCTTTGAGCTGTACCTGGGGCCTTATGAACTGGCCAACGGCTATCACGAACTCAACGATGCGCGCGAGCAGCGCGCACGCTTCGAAAGCGACAACGCACGCCGTCGTGCCCGCGGGCTGCGCGAAGTGCCTGTCGATGAGCGTCTGCTGAGCGTTCTCGATGCGATGCCCGATTGCGCCGGCGTGGCGCTTGGCGTGGAGCGGTTGCTGATGTGCTTGAGCGACAGCGGCGCGATCGCCGATGTGCTGGCGTTTCCGTTCGACCGCGCGTGAGTTGCTTGGCGGCTATCGGATCGCCGGAAGCGATCGTGACGAACGCGATTATGCTTGGACGTTATCCCGCGAGGCCTACCCATGACCGCACCGCTTTTTTCGGCGATCCACCATGTGGCGCTGATCTGCTCGGACTACCCGCGCTCTAAAGCCTTCTACAGCGAACTGCTGGGGCTGAGAATTGTGCGCGAGGTTTATCGTGAAGCTCGCGAGTCGTGGAAGTGCGACCTGGAGATAAGTCCCGGCGTGCAATTGGAGTTGTTCTCCTTTCCCGACGCGCCGCCGCGGCCTTCGCGACCGGAGGCGCAGGGACTGCGTCATCTGGCATTCGCCGTACCCGATGTCGCCTTCGCGGTGTCTGAGCTGCAACGACGCGGGGTCGAGTGCGAGCCGATCCGGATCGACGAATACACCGGTCGACGCTTCACTTTTTTTGCCGATCCCGATGGCCTGCCGATCGAGTTGTATGAATACGATTGATCGATCAAGCCAGGCGAAGGCGTGTGCGAATGCGCTGCATGGTGCTGCGAACGATTCGTTGGACGTGGCAAATATGTGCTTGAATGTCAGTGCGTCTATGGCTGTTTTATATGGATGTCTTTACGTCTAAAAATATACGTGATGATCAACAGGTGCGTTTTTTGTAATGCAATCACCGGATGTCATGGGCGTTGCGAGGGATTTTCTAATTCGTAATGGATGATGCTGGCTGCGCGTGCGGTCGGGTTGGTGTATGTTGCCGGGCCATCTTCACAGTGTATGAGTCCTCGTATGTCGCAAGTCTTCACCGCCAAGGGGCCTGCGGATGGCAAGGCGTCCACGATGGCGTGGCGTGATGCCTCTACCTTGGTGCTTTCGGCCCTGGGTGGTGCGCTCGAGTTCTACGATTTTGTGGTGTTCGTGTTTTTCACCAAGGCACTGGGGCATTTGTTCTTCCCTGCTGACATGCCGGCCTGGCTAGCCCAAATGCAGGTCTACGGAATCTTTGCCGCCGGTTATCTGGTGCGGCCGCTGGGCGGCATCGTGATGGCGCACTTAGGCGACAAAGTTGGGCGCAAGAAAATGTTTCTGCTCAGCGTCTTGCTGATGGCGCTGCCGACGCTTGGCATCGGTTTATTGCCGGTCTATGCGCAAGCCGGTGTGCTGGCGCCCTTGCTGTTGCTGTTGATGCGCTTGCTGCAAGGCATGGCGATTGGCGGCGAAGTGCCTGGCGCTTGGGTGTTCGTGGCCGAGCATGCGCCACCGGGCCGCGTCGGTTTCGCCTGTGCGGCGCTGACTTCCGGGTTGACGGTGGGGATTTTGATCGGCTCGCTGGTCGCGGCCGGTATCAACAGCCATTACGGCGACCGCGTGCTTGAATTCGCCTGGCGCATCCCGTTCCTGCTTGGCGGCCTGTTCGGGCTGCTGGCGGTCTGGCTGCGTCGTTGGCTGGAGGAAACACCTGTCTTCGAAGCCATGCGCATGCGCAAACAGTTGGCGAGCGAGCTGCCGATGTCCACGGTGCTCAAGCATCATCGGCGCGGCGTGGTGGTGTCCATGCTGCTGACCTGGACGCTCACGGCGGCGGTGCTGGTGGTGATCCTGATGACGCCGACGTTGGTCCAGGCCAAGTTTCATATCGATGCGGCGCGGGCGTTCCAGGGCAATAGTTGGGCCGCGCTTTGCCTTTGCTTCGGCTGCATCGGCGGTGGCCTGCTGGCCGATCGCATCGGTTATGGCTGGTCGTTGCTGCTGGGTTCGCTGCTGATGCTGGTGGCGACCTACGCGCTGTATTTGGACCTGATCGCTGGCGGCACGCACTTCCTCACGCTGTATGCGCTGGCCGGGTTGTGCGTGGGCGTGGTGGCGATCGTGCCGGCGGTGATGGTGGCGGCCTTTCCACCCGCAGTGCGCTTCAGCGGTATTTCGTTTTCCTACAATCTGGCCTATGCGGTTTTCGGCGCCACCACCCCGCCGTTGATCGGTTTGCTGGCGGCCAAGCTCGGCGCGTTGGCGCCGGCGCATTATGTCGCGATCACCGCGGTGGTTTCCGCGCTGGTGGGCGTGTATCTGATCGGCAGGCGCGCGCCACTGGATGCAGTACGAGCTTGATAGCGGCGTGATTGCGCGCGACGAGTGAGTGCGTCCCGCACTCGTCGTCGCTTGCATCGCCGCGTGGATTTCTAAAACTCCAGCTCTTGCGCCGCGCACAGGTAGTCGATCATCGGCGCCACGCGCTGGAAGGTTTCAATGACCCACGGCATGAGCTCAGTCGAGCAGGCGAACGCTTCGTCGAAATTCTCGCCGCAGGCAAAATCCTTGCGCTTGAGGTCGTCGATCAGCTCGTGATGGGGGTCGTAGCCGCGCGGTGGCCGGGTCAGCGATTCGCCCCAGAATTGAAAGTGCTGGCGGAAGCTTTTCGATTGCGTGGCGCGCTTCCAGGCCGCCGGATTGTCGGCCAGGAAATTGCGGATGCGCTTCAAATCGTCCGCTTCCGGATGCCACATGCCACCACCGGCGAAGCAGTCATCAGGCTGGATATGCAGGTAGAACGCCGGTGCGGCGATCTGCAAGCGTCGTTCGTGATAGAAGCGCGAGCCCTGCCAAGGCTTGTAGGGCAGCTTGTTGTGGGAGAAACGGGTGTCGCGGTGAATGCGATAAAGCGATCCGCCGTTTTTGCGCGTATCGGCGCGATAGTGCGGGCTGATCGCGGCCAGCGGCGTCGCCAGATCGCCGATCAGTTGCAGAAACGGTTCGCGCACGTGGCGCTCGTAGTCGGCCTTGTGTTCGAGGAACCATTCGCGGCTGTTGTTGCGGTCGAGTTGGCGCAAAAAGCGGAAAGTGGCAGGGCTGAAATAACTGACGTGGCTCATGGGATCGCAGGCGGTTGGAAGGCGCCGGCGCGCGCCGGACAAGATTGTCGATTCTAGCGAGATTGTCGGCGTGCATTGGGCATATCGACGGCGAGCCGAGGCTGAGGCAAGGTGCTTCGGCGGCGAGCGCGTCGCCCATCACTGATTCCGCAAGTAATTGCGAATTTAGGGCTTTTCTTGACATGCAAAATGCATGTGTAGAAGCGTCACGCGCCGTGCGAAATGCTTGGCCTGTTAAGGGGAAAGGGATGGTGCAAGGACGCAGCAAATCGCGGTCGTCGATCGCCTGCTTTCGGCATAGAACATCGGAATGTCTACGGTGAATGCCGTCAAAGCGCTGCGCGTCTGTTTTCGTCATCTCGTTATATGGGTATCGCTGGAGCGAATGAAGAGATCGACGCGGAATTAGTCTGAGTTATCGGGGACGTATCAAAGCCACTAAATAGGGGATTTATGAAACGACACCTTCTCGTTCTACTGATGCTCGCATGTGCGGGCTGTGTGCCAGCCGTCACAAAGGTCAACGTGACGGATATCGCCAAGTCCGATTCGTTGCCGTTGCGTGATTTGCGGCCGGCCAGCGAAAAAGAAAACAAGATTTTTAGCTTGCTGATCACCAGCAAGGAATACGGAGTCAAGCGTGCGGGAGATGCCAAGCTGTCACCAGTGCCTGTTCGCCTGCTGCAGCATGAGGCTTTCCAGAAATTCGCTTCTACAGATCATCCGCCCCAGGTAACTGTCTATCACTTTGTGATCTACGAGAATATGCGATCACAGCTGCGCGCAGGGGCTATTGGCGCAGGCATTGGCGGCATGCTTGGCGGGATAATGGGGGACGCCATAGGATCACATAATTCGTCTTCTCAGACCCACGTTATTGATGAAATGAGCTTCAATAGCGGGTCTGACGAATATCTGCGCGGCCAGTACAGCGCCGCGGAGAATCCAGAAAATGCGGCCGTCTATATCATCTATGTCGACACGGATATCGACGGCAAGAAGGTATTCACCAGGACTGTTGCCTCCATGAGGCTGCATAGCGACCAAAAAAATGCGTTGGCGGACGCGGTGCAGTTGGCCATCAAAAATCATCTTTCTCATTATGACGCTGGTGTTCAAGCGATAGCATCGACCGCTTCGATGACGCCGACGGCGACCGCGCCAGCAACCGCAGCATCAGGAGGCGCTCAGATCGCCTCTATCGGCGCCGCTACGGCATCGATAGCCCAGAGGGTCGCCAACCAGCTGGGATGTGGAGCGGTTCGCGCCAGCGGCGATTCGACTTTTGTCACCTCGTGTAGTTCCTACGATCTCGCCATCGACTGTGACGGCGGCAAGTGTCGCCCGACGCACACTATTAGGGGTAACCAGTAGCTTAACTATTCACCGGGCAACCTGGTTATCCGCTTTTGAGTTGCGATTTCAACGACATGCTGCTGGCGCGTCAGACCAGCGCTCAGGGTATCGATCTATTCGGATAGGGTCTGCCGCGGGGCCGTACGACACGGCGTATGGCAAGGATTTGGCAACTTTCTGAGTTACCGCCGGCCCCGCTACGGCAGGGCCGGCGTGTCCACGGTGAGGCCGAGGTCCTGTGCCAGCGCCTCGCCCCAGGCTTGCAACTGGTCCAGCAGGGGGAGCCGATCATTCAGCGCGGGATCGGCGCGCAGTTCGGCCAGACGGGCGTGATAGTCGTCCAAGGTTAGGCCGGTCAAACTGGTGGGACGGGTCAGTCGGTGACGGCGGAACGCTTCCCAGCGCTGCGTTTCCTCGACGCTCAAGGTATGCGGCCAGTTGCGCGCGCGGTAGCGGAACAGCAGTTCGGCGTAGCGTGGATCGCGAAAGGCGAAGCCGCGCGTGCCGAGTTCGGCGGGCGGGGTGGCGCGTACCTGTGCCAGCAGCCGTTTGTCCGCATCGGGCAGAAAGCCGCCGTAGAGTCCCAGTTCCGGATCGTCCGCCGGCGGCAGATCGGCGGCGCGCTGGAATATCCGCCGCAGCTTGTCGATCAGCCCGCCGGCGGCGCGCAGTTGGGCCAGATGCGCGAGGTTCTGTTCCAGATTCAATTGCAGGCGAGCGTGGTCGATGCCTTTGAGGGTGGACAGCGGCGCCAGCGCCGGCGCGCGATTGGCGCGCACGGTGCGCAGGGCGATCCGCTCCACGCCCTCGGGCAGATCGGCGCGGCTTGTGAACACACGATCGGCGATCTCTTCCTCGTCCAGTTCCAGCAGCTCGCTGGGATCGTAGGCCAGGTCGTAGACGATCACCTCGCCCGGCCGGGTCGGATGCGCCACCAGCGGCGCGATCACCGCCAGGCAGTGGCGGTTGGCTGGATAGCGCGAGGACACATGCACCAGCGGGGTCATGTGCACGG
>JBEVMS010000225.1:0-11635 GCA_040508515.1 Dyella sp.
AGGTAATCGAACGCCTGCGCCTCGAACGCCTTGAGCGCGTAGTCGTCGTGGGCGGTGACGAACACCACCGTGGCAGGCAGCCGATCGCCCAAAGCCTGCAAGACCGCGAAGCCGTCGATATCCGGCATCTGCACATCCAGGAGCAGCAGGTCCGGCTGTGTATCGAGCAGCAGCGCCAAGGCCTCGCGGCCGCTGCCGGCTTCGCCGATCAGCTGGAAACCCTCGGCCTCGTGCAGATAGCGTCGAAGTTTGGCACGCGCGGGCGCCTCGTCATCGACGATGGCCACGTGCAGGTTCACGCGGCGGCCTGCTGGCGCAGCGGCAGCCACAGGCGGGCTTCACAGCCGCCATCGCGCCCGGTGTGCAGGCTGACACCGGCGGCCTCGGCGTAAAGATGCTGCAAGCGCGCTTGCAGGTTGCTCAGCCCGATGCCATGGCCGCGGTGGTCGCCGTGACCGGGTCCGTTGCCGCGGTCGATGACCGTCAATTGCAATTGATCGCCTTGCACGCGAGCGGCCAGCGCTACCCAGCGCTTCTCGCCGCCAGCGTGCTCGATGGCATTCTCCACCAGCGGTTGCAGCAGCAGGAACGGCACCTGCGCCGCGTCGATGTCAGGCGCTACGTCAAGCTCTAGCTCCAGCGCTTCGCCGAAGCGTGTGCGTTGGATGTCCAGATACAGCGTCAGCAAGCGAAGTTCATCGGCCAGCGTGTGTTCCTGCGCCTGCGTGCTCAGCGTGGCGCGCAGCAAGTCGCCGAGGCGGGCCAGCATCTCGTCGGCGTCGCGCGGGCGCTCGTAGAGGATCGAGGACACCGCATTGAGCGCGTTGAATAGGAAGTGCGGGTTGAGCTGCAGCCGCAAGGCTTCCAACTGGGCGGCGGCGAGCGCGGAGACCAACTGCGCGGCGTGCAGCTCGCGCGCGCGGTTGGCGTGATAATGCGCGAGCAGCCAGGTGACGCAGACGGTCAGCGCGTAGACGATGACGTCGCTGGGAAACTCCATCGCGTAACGCCACGGCAGCACGCCGTAGTCGTAATGGGTGAGCCCCAGTAGCGGATATAGCAACAGCCGACTGGTCCAGATCAGGCTGGTGTGCAGCAGCGAAAAGACCACCAGCAGGAGCAGGTGTCCAACGTAGCGTCGCCAGCGAACCGTTTGTCGGCGCAGATGGCCGAGTGCCCAGGCCACCAGCAGCACCAGCGCGCCGGCACTCCAGGCGCCGGTAAGCTCATTGACAAGCCGCGGCATAAAGACGCCTGGACGGCCATTTGCTGCGTCGTCGAGATAGAAGTGATTGGCGTTGAGCAAGCCGATCGTGGTGCACAGCGCCAGCCAGGCCAGCGCACGCCATCCAAGAGCGATTCGCGTTGAGTTTGTGCTGGCGATAACTGGGGACATGGCGAGCCGTGCGCGGAAGACCTCGCGCTGTTTACCACGAAGTGCGACGCATGGCGCGCTCAGGCCGCCAGTCGCTCGCCCGCCGCCAGCGCGGCGAAGTAGTCGCGGGTCAGCGTCAATTGTTGCTCAGCGCTTTCGGCGCGGTTGACCACCTGGCGGAAGGCAGCGTTTTCCGGCCGCTCCTTGGCGTACCAGCCCAGGTGCTTGCGCGCGATTCGCACGCCGGCTGGTTCGCCGTAGAAGGCGTAGAGCTTTTCCAGGTGCTGGCAGAGGATCGCGCAGACTTCGGCGGTGTCCGGCTCCTCCAGGTGTTCACCGGTGGCCAGATAATGGGCGATCTCGCGGAAGATCCACGGCCGGCCCTGCGCGCCGCGACCGATCATCACCGCGTCGGCGCCGGTGACGTCCAACACATGGCGCGCTTGTTCCGGGCTGCTGATGTCGCCGTTGGCCAGCACCGGAATCGTCACCGCGGCCTTGACCGCGGCGATCGTCTCGTACTCGGCCTGGCCTTCGTATTTGTCAGCGCGGGTGCGTCCGTGCACCGACAGCGCGGCGATGCCGGCGGCCTCGGCGATGCGCGCGATGGTGAGCGCGTTCTTGTGGGCGCGATCCCAGCCGGTGCGAATCTTCAAGGTCACCGGTACCGGCACCGCCTTGACCACGGCCTCGACGATGCGCGCCACCAGCGGCTCGTCTTGCAACAGCGCCGAGCCGGACCACACATTGCAGACCTTCTTGGCCGGACAGCCCATGTTGATATCGATCAGTTGCGCGCCGTGATCGACGTTGTAACGCGCCGCCTCGGCCAGCATGTTGGGGTCATAGCCGGCGATCTGCACGCTGACCGGCTCGGGCTCACCCAGGTGGTCCATGCGCTTGAGCGACTTGCGCGTCTGCCACAAGCGCGGATCGGCGGTGGTCATCTCCGACACGGCCAGCCCCGCGCCCAGCCGTTTGCACAGCAGGCGGAACGGCTTGTCGGTGACGCCGGCCATCGGGGCGAGCACCACCGGTGGGTCGATCTGGTAGGGGCCAATTTTCATTGCGATATTGTAGCCAGCCCCCGGGCGCCACTTGTGAAGCGTGCCCTGGCTGGGAATGATAGGTGTGGGGAAATCATGGGTCGGTCATTTGCGCATTTGGGCCATCGGGTTGGGATTATTGCTGGCGAGTGCAGTGCAAGCGGGCATCGATCCGGCGATGTACGCCATGCGCAGCGCCGCGGTGACCGATCCGCATGGCTTGATCAGTGCGCTACGCCTGAGACTGACGTCGCAGGCTAAGCCGGCCTCCGAACCGCAGCGCCGCGAGCAGTTATGGTGGCTGGGCACGGCGGCGATCAATAGCAACGACGATGGCGCGCTCACCACCGCGCTGGATCGCCTGGATCGGCTGAGTGCGGGCGATCCGGTCGCCGCGGCGGCGGCCGGCTTCTTGCGCTCGCGCCACGACATCGCCAATGGCAACGGCGGAGGCCTGGGTGAGGCCCTGGCCGCCGCCGGCAAGGTGCAGGAGCAGGCCAATCCGGCGGTGCAGGCCTGGGCGCGCTTTCAGTTATGCGATGCCTATGCGCTGGACGAACTGGCCGACAAGGCGCTGCCGTTGTGCCGGCTGGCGCGTGATAGCTATGCGGCGCTCGGCGATAGCTGGGGCATGGCTGATGTGGAAAACGACATGGGCATCGCCTTGCAATCGCAACAGCGTGCCCGCGATGCGGCGCTGGCGTTCGAAAGCGCGCGCCGGCGCTTCGGGGCGCTGGACGCGCAGCCCTTGGTGGTGATGGTCGGCGACAACCTGGCGCAGAGTTATTTGGATATGGGCCGGCCGGTCGAGGCGTTGGCCTTGTCGCGGGCTTCGTTGAAGCAGGAGTTGGCCAGCGGCCGCATCAGCGATTCGGTGTTTTCACGTGCCGATATCGCCCGCGCCTACGCCGCGTTGGGTCGGCATCAACTGGCTTACGCGACGATCCAGGAGTCGGTGGCGACGGCGCGCGCGGCTGGCCTCGATGGCCAACTGACCGATCTGCTGGCCACCGAGAGCCGCATGGCCGAACGGATCGGCAACCTCAAGCAGGCACTGGCCGATGTGCGCGAAATATTGAAGCGTGAGGCATCCACCAGCACGCCAGCCTTGCGCGCCTTGCAGGCGCAACTGGAGCAGCGCTACGCCGCACGCGAAAACACCTTGCGTATCCGCGATCTGGAGCGTGAAAACCGACTGAAAGACCTCGCACTGCAGGCCGCGCAGGCGACGCAGGCGCAACACGACGAAGCTCAGCGCCGTGAAAAACTCGGCGCCTGGTTAGCTTGGGCGATCGCCTTTGCGCTGGTGTTGATTCTGTTGCTGTTGATGTTGTTCTTGCGCACGCAACGTCGGCACGCCAATACCTTGCGCATCCAGGCGCTGCGCGATCCGTTGACCGGCGTGGACAATCGGCGTGCGTTTTTGCAACGCGTGGCGGGGCTGCTGGCAGCGCGTCCGATGGAACGTCAGCGCGCGCCTGCGCTGTTGCTTATCGACTTCGATCATTTCAAACGCATCAACGACAGCTCAGGACATCCGCAAGGCGACCGCGTGTTGGCGCTGGTGGTCGATTATTTGCGTGGCGGGACAGTCGGGCTTGGCCATGTGGCACGCCTGGGCGGCGAAGAGTTCGCGGTGCTCTGTCCCAGTCTTGGGCGTGAGAGGGCTTTGGCGCTGGCCGAGACCTTGCGCATCGGCGTCGCCGCCTTGAGCCTGCCCAGTGAGGTCAAGGTCCAAGGCGTTACCGTCAGCATCGGGGTGGCGATCTTCGATGGTGAGCAATGCCATGACCTGGATAGCTGGATGCGCTGCGCCGATGCGGCGCTTTATCGGGCCAAGGGCGCGGGCCGCAATCGGGTGATGGAAGGCGACGCGATCATGCGTCCGGCGATCGCCGGCCCAGCCTAGGTTCGGCGCCCAGGGCTACCGAGGGCTGGTGGTCGTCCAATCAACGCGTTCGCCAGGACGCGTCGGCGGTCGGCGGCGGCGCGCAAGGCATGCTGTGCCGCCTGGCTAGGCGATTCGCATGCGCTGGATCGCCTAGCCAGACGGGAGGTCGCCGCGGACCGCGGCTTCGGCGATCGCTTTAGAACTGTTCCAGCACGCCGGCGATGGTGGCGGTCATGAAGGTCGCCAGCGAGCCGCCCAGCACCGCGCGCAGGCCGAGTCGGGCCAGGTCGGCGCGACGGCTGGGCGCCAGCCCGCCGATGCCGCCGAGCTGGATCGCGATCGAGGAGAAATTGGCGAAGCCGCACAGCGCATACGTGGCCAACAACCGGCTCTGCGGCAACAGCTCGCCCAGATGCTTGGACAGATCGGCGTAGGCGACGAACTCGTTGATCACCACCTTCTCGCCGATGAAGCTGCCAACCAGCGTGGCATCCTGCCAGGGCACGCCGATCAGCCAGGCGATCGGTGCCAGCACCCAGCCGAACACGGTCTGCAGACTCAAGGCGACCGGATGGCCAGCGCTGGCGCTGAGCCAGGCGTTGAGGTTGCCATCGCCAAAATGCGCCGAGCCCAGCCATTGAATCGGCGCATTGACCAGCGCGATCAACGCCACGAACGCCAGCAGCATCGCGCCGACGTTGAGCGCCAGCCTGAGACCGTCACCGGCACCGCCAGCCGCCGCGTCGATCACGTTGGCGGTGGTTTTTTCCACGTCAATCTTGACCGTGCCGCGGGTCAGCGGCTCCTCGGTTTCCGGCACCAGAATCTTCGCCAGCACCATTGTCGCGGGCGCGGCCATCACGCTGGCGGTCAACAGGTGCTTGGCATAGAACAGCTGCTGTACCGGGTCGTCGCCGCCGAGCATGCTGACGTAGGCGGCCATCACGGAGCCGGCGATATGCGCCATGCCGCCGATCATCACCGTCATCAGCTCGGCCTGGGTCATCCGCTCGATGTAAGGCTTGATGGTCAGGGGCGCCTCGGTCTGCCCGATGAACACCGACGCGCACACGCTGGTGGTTTCGGCGCCGGAGACGCGCATCACCTTGGTGATCACCCAGGCCATGCCTTTGACGATCTTCTGCATCACGCCCAGGTGATAGAGCACGCCGGTGAGCGAGGCGAAGAACACGATGGTCGGCAGCACCTGCACGGCGAACACGTAGCCGAACTTCTGCGAGTCCATCAGGCTGCCGAAGATGAAGGTGGAGCCTTCGCGCACATAGTCCAGCAGTCTGACGAAGCCGGCGGCGATCGCGTTGAACACCTCGCGCCCGCCCGGGAGTTTCAACACGATGGCGGCGAAGGCAATTTGCAATGTCACGCCGGTGGCGACCAGCTTCCAGTCCACCGAGCGCTTGTTGTTGGAGAACACGAAGGCGATTCCAACCAAGACAGTCA
Organism: Dyella sp.; assembly: GCA_040508515.1. Taxonomy (GTDB): domain Bacteria; phylum Pseudomonadota; class Gammaproteobacteria; order Xanthomonadales; family Rhodanobacteraceae; genus JBEVMS01. The sequence goes on from JBEVMS010000225.1 coordinate 5,774, forward strand.
GGCCAAACAGGCCAAATAAAATGTGGCCCAGTACATCCAACATCGCATGACCCCAGGTGGCAGGCCCAAGGGAATCCCGGGGCCGGGCAAATGTTGTGAAGGTTAGATGACGTTACCGGGCCGGGCAAGCGGCGAGCCATCCTGCGCAAGCCGTAGCCGCGCGTCGATGCGATGGCTAGACTCAGGCGCCCCGGTGGCTTGCTGAGTATTTCGATGAGTCTGTTTTTGACGATTTCGGCGGTGCATCTGATCGCCTTGCTGAGCCCGGGGCCGGATTTTTTCTACGTGTCGCAGACCGCGATCAGCCGCTCGCGCCGCGAGGCGCTGGCCGGCGTGGCGGGCATCACCCTGGGCGTGGCCTGGTGGGCGGCGCTGGCGTTGGCTGGCTTGCAACTGGTGCTGCACAAGGTGTGGTGGCTGCAGCAAGTGATTGCGATCGGCGGCGGCCTCTATCTGGGTTGGATGGGCTACAAGATGCTGCGCGGTGCGCTGCGCCCGGCCGCTTCTTCGACCGACGCACCGGTGATGCTGACCGCCGGTGCCTGGCGTGCGCTGCGCAATGGGCTGTTGACCAACCTTGCCAATCCCAAGGTGGTGATTTATTTCGGCAGCATTTTTTCAGCGTTCGTCGGTGATCGGCTGAGCGGCGGCGCGCGCTGGGGCCTGTGGACGCTGGTGGTGCTGGAGACGTTGGCCTGGTTCGCATTGGTCGCCGCGCTGTTCGCGCTGCCGGCGATGCGTCGCAGTTATTTACGCATAGGGCGCTGGATCGACGGTGGCGCCGGCGCGGTGTTCATCGCCTTCGGTCTGCACCTGATCGCGCGCCGCGGTGGCTGAACGGGCCAGCAGGCGAAGTGTCCGGGTTCACACGCGCTTGTCGCAGGGTTTTTTTAGCATCCTCGCTCCGGCCACTGGCCGCTAAGCGGAGCGCGATCATGAAAATCTTCAGCGCACTAGCGCTCGGTCTGGGCTTGCTCGCGACGGCATCATGCTCGACACCGGCGCAGCGTGGCTATGTGGGGCCGGGCAGTCAGTGGAGCGGATCGACGGTGCAGGCGGCGCTGGCGAGCAGGGAGGGCGAGCACGTGGTGCTGCGCGGGCGCATCCTCAGCCAGGTGGACGAAAAGCATTACCTGTTCGTCGATGGCAGCGGTCAAATCACGGTGGAGATTGATGAGGATCTTTGGAAGCGCCAGCACGCCGACGCGCAGACGCCGCTGGAGCTGCAAGGCAAGGTGGAGGTCGCGCGCAAGCGTGTCAGCGTGGAAGTCACGCGGCTGCGCGTGTTGACCGCGCTCAGCGACCCTTAGTCGCACCGGCCGGTGGCACCGCGCGGCGCGGCCGCGGCGTTTTATTCCGTATCGAACGCATTGCGATGCCACTGCATGCGCGCGTGTTCGTCGGGGCCGTCGTAACTGACCACGTCGAACCGGCACGGCTGCCGCGCCTGGGCCGGGTGCGCAGCGAGCCAGCTTTGCGCGGCCACGATCAATTTGGCGCGCTTGCTGGGGGTGATCGAGGTCAGCGCGTCGCCATGGCCGGCGCTGCGGCGGTAGCGCACTTCGATGAACACCACGGTGTCGCGGTGGCGCATCACCAGGTCCAACTCGCCGTGGCGGCAGTGGTAATTGCGCGCCAGCAGCGTGAGGCCGGCGCGTTCGAGTTCGGCGCAGGCGCGTTGCTCGAAGCGGTCGCCGGCGCTGCGCATCAACCGCCGTGGGCGCTGCTGGCGGCGGCCGGCAAAGGCGCGGCCGCGGGCGTGATGGTGCTGGCTGGTGCCGGATTGAGCGGACCATCCACCGGCGGCGCTTGTGCGGGCACGTTATCCGTTTGCAGGCTGCCGCTGATCGGATGCGCCACGCCATCCTGGAATTTGGCCCAGATCAGCACGCGCCGCACGCGGCCGAACTGGTCGGCGGTCAGCTGGCCGCTAGCGCCGGGCAGGTAGCTACCCGGATGGGCGTGCAGCCAGTCCAGATAGGGCACCAGGTTCCAGGCGTCCATGCCGAACGCGAACAGGCGCGCCGAGGTGCCGCGCGCGGCAGGCAGCAGGGCGGTGATGTCGGCATGGTTGGGCAGGCCCGGCTGGGCATCGAACAGCCACGGCGCGTCGCTGAATTGCACCCCGTCCAGATCGCGGTCGGCGGCCGCGTCGTCCACGCCTCCATAGATGTGCGAGGTGGCGAACAGCGGCAGATCAAGCCGCGCCAGGCGCAGCTGCGGCACCAGCAGGCGCGCCTGTTGCGGGCGCATGCTGATGAAGATGCCCGCTTCCGGCGGGTTGGCGTTGGGATCGGCCGAGGCGGACGAATCTATGTATGTGCTCGCGCCCAAACCGCGGATTGCCGTGGCGTAATTGACGGTGGCCGGATCGATCGACCCGCTGGACACCAGCGTGCCACCCTTGGCAGCGAACTCGGCCTTGAAGGCGCTGGCGGCGCGTTGCGCGAAATCCTCACTGGACACCAGCACGTAGGCGCGATGCAGGCCGCCGTCGTACATGTGATCGGCGGCCAGGGCGCCCTCGGTTTCCGGGAGCAAGCCAAATTCGCTGGCGCCGGTTGGCGGCAGGTTCTGTCCGTCGGGATGATTCAGCGCCAGCACTGGCGCCGGCAACTGGCCTTGGGCGAACACCGCCGCAACGTCGTCGCGGGTCAGCGGGCCGACCACCAATTGCGCGCCATCGCTGACCGCTTGCTGGTAGGCCTTGACGGTCTGCGCCGGGGTGCTGCCGGTGTCGTAGCTGCGAACGTCTGGACGCGGCGCGTTGTTGCGGGTGGCATCGGCGTAGGCGGCGTAGAACCCTTCGCGGATGGAGCTGCCGGCGCCAGCGAGCGGGCCGCTCAATGGCAGCAGCAGGGCAATCTGCGGGGGCACCTTGTAGCCTTCGCGGACATTGGCGTTGGCGCCGGGCACCTCGGTGCCGACCGGCTGGCCCAGATTGGGCTGCGGCCGGGCCACGGCCACGCCCAGTTGAGTCAGAACCTCGTTGATCCACGGCAGCATCCGGTCGCCCGGCTGCATCGCCGCCGCGCGTTGCTTAAGCGGATCGGCGCCGAGCCGGCTCAAAAGGTCGATCACCTGTTTGCGGTTTTGCGCGCGATCGGCGCCGCTCAGCGTTTCGTCCAACTGCACGCGGGTGTGTGCGGCGCCCCAGTAGTCGTTGCTGGCGGCCATGGCGCGGGCGCGCAGTTCCAGCAGGCGCGTCGCGAGCTCCGGCGGCACCTGCAGGTTGGCCTGGGTGGTCAGCGTCAGGGCGCGGGCCACATCGTGATGCTGCAACGCCAGCTCGGCCTGCAGCAGGTCGTAATGCACCGCATCGGCAGGCACCAGGCGATCGCGGCGGATTTGCGCCAGCACCGGCGCGGCGCGCTCCAGCATGCCTTCCTGCCGATAGGCTTCAGCGGCCAGCAAGCGGTAATGGTCGCCACCGGTGGCGGCCTCTTCAGCGAGCGTCAGATAGGCCTGGGCGGCCTGGTCGAACTGGCCTTGCCGAAGCAGGTCGGCGGCGTGCTGCGCGGCGGGGGCGTTGTCGGACGGGCGCTGAGCGGCCGGCGGCACGCAGGCCGACAAGGCAGCCGCGACCAGCAATCCCAGCGCGGCGGCGCGAAACGTGCGCATGAGCAATTCCTTGAGTGTTGTCGTCACGGTCGGATGCGCGATCATAGCCGATCGTGCCGCGGCCTCGCGGCGAGTTGGAGTTGCTCATGTCATCCGTTCAGCCCGGCAGTTTGTGGGTCGTCGCCACCCCGATCGGCCATCGCGACGACTTCTCCGCGCGGGCGGTGGACATTTTGCGCAAGGTGGCGGTAATCGCCGCCGAGGACACCCGGCACAGTCGTCCGCTGTTGACGCACTACAACATCGCCACGCCGTTGATCGCGCTGCATGAGCACAACGAGCGCGAGGCGGTGGCGGCGATCGTGGCGCGTCTGCTCGCGGGTGATTCGGTGGCGTTGATCTCCGACGCCGGCACGCCGCTGATCAGCGATCCGGGCTATCGGCTGGTGCGCGAGGCGCGTGCGGCGGGTATTCGTTGCCAGCCGGTGCCGGGCGCGTGTGCGGCGATCGCCGCGCTGTCGGTGGCGGGCTTGCCCAGCGATCGTTTTGTGTTCGAAGGTTTCCTGCCGCCCAAGTCCTCGGCGCGGCGCGCGCGCTTGAGCGAGTTAGCGGCGGAGACGCGCACGGTGATCTTCTACGAGTCCTCGCATCGGGTCGCCGAGAGTCTGGCCGACATGCGCGATGTGTTCGGCGCCACGCGCGAGGCGGTGCTGGCGCGCGAGCTGACCAAGCTGTTCGAAACCGTGCTGGGCCGGCCGTTGGGTGAACTGACCGCGCAAGTGCAGGCCGACCCGGATCAGCAGCGCGGCGAGCACGTCATCGTGGTGGCCGGCTGCGCCGATGCCACCGACGCCAAGTTGCAGGAAGGTCGGCGCATCTTTGCCTTGCTGCGCGAGGAACTGCCGCCGGCCAAGGCGGCCAAACTGGCCGCAGCCTTGAGCGGTGCTCCGCGCAAAGCGCTGTACGAGGGCGGTGGCGAGGGCTGAGCGCAATGACATCTCACCTGCAGGCCACGGCGTAGCTGCCGCGATCGGCGCGTTCCTATAGAATACGAAGTGGAGTCGGCCGGACAGTCGCGTCGCGCGCAAGCGCATCGAGGAAAGTCCGGGCTCCATAGGGCAAGGTGCCAGGTAACGCCTGGGCGGTGCGAACCGACGGCCAGTGCAACAGAAAGCAAACCGCCGAACGGCATCTTCGGATGTGCGTGGTAAGGGTGAAACGGTGCGGTAAGAGCGCACCGCGCGCGGGGCTAACGCCGCGTGGCACGGTAAACCCCACCTGGAGCAAGACCGAATAGGGGGACGATAACGCGGCCCGCGTTGTTCCCGGGTAGGTTGCTAGAGCCTGGCGGCGACGCCAGGACGAGAGGAATGACTGTCGCGTCGCAAGACGTACAGAACCCGGCTTACAGGCCGACTCCACCTCTTCGCGGACGACGCCCGCTATCGCCTTCCGGCGATGGCGGGTGCTGTCGGTGGGGACGGGTGGGATGAACGAGTGGTTCATGCCAGGCCTGCGCAAGCCGGGCTAGAGGCCGGCCTGAGACGGCCCCTCCGGATAAAAATCTCCTTTCATTCAAGCACCTTGAGGTGCTTCCTCATAAACGGCTGTAATCACCGTCACAATTGCGCCTTTCTTGTTGATTCACAAGCGAAATTCGCTTGACAGTCTCAGGGGGCGAGACTATCGTGGATTCCAGTGTGAAATCGTGGAATTTCGTGGAGTCCGTGCATCGTGTTTCAGGGCGAGACCGCCATCACCGTCGACGACAAGGGCCGCCTGGCCATCCCGACCGCGTATCGGGAGCAGGTCGCCGGTGCGTGCGCCAATCGTCTGGTGATCACCTACAACCCCTTCGAGTCGGGCTGCCTTTGGCTGTTCCCGTACGCCGAGTGGGAGCAGGTGCGCGATCAGGTCAACGCGCTGTCCAGCGTCAAGGCGGTGCATCGCGCGCTGCAGATGAAGCTGGTCGGCGCGGCCGCGCAGGTCGAGCCCGATGGCGCCGCGCGCATTTTGTTGCCGGCCAGTCAGCGCGCGGCGGCCGGCATTGAAAAAAAGGCCGTGCTGCTGGGCATGGGTAACAAGTTCGAGCTGTGGAGTGAGCAGGCGCATCTGGCGAAGATCCGCCAGACCATCGGCGAAGACGACATCAGCGACGACATGGCAGACCTGCGCCTGTAACCGGCAACGGTGATGGGTGATGACTTGAGCGGTACGGGAGCGGGAGTGCGGCATGGCTGAACAATGGCGGCACATTCCGGTGATGCTGGTAGAAGCGGTGGAGGGGCTGGCCGTGCGCAC
>JBEVMS010000241.1:0-15202 GCA_040508515.1 Dyella sp.
TGGCTGAAAAACTCAAGCTCGGGACGCACTCAGTGCGAGTGTTCGTCCTTGTTGTCGTCAATGGTGCGCGCGGGTTCTACGGAGCGTGCGTCCACAGCTTCGGAGGCGGGCGTGGATGCATGATGCCCGCCGAGAAGGTCGCCTTGGGTAGGCACCGTGGTGGCAATCCGCGACGCCGTCGAGTCGGAGTTCGATGCCGCATCGGGCTGCTCAACGCTGACCGTGGCCGCTTGTTCCGCAACCGTTGAGGGGGGCTCTGCCGAATGCGGTGCGGCAACCGGATCTTGTACCGGCTCAGCCAAGGTCGGCGCGGGGGCGAGTTCGACCGAAGCAGTGGCCGTTACCGAAGGCTTAGCTTGAGTCGGCTCATTTGCAACCAGAACGGAGGTCGGGGCATCGGTGATTGCGGTTGCCATGGGAGCCCGTTCAACCGCCTGCTGGGCGATTGGTGCAACGGGCTCATCTTGCGTTGGCAGTGGCGCGTCATTGGTATGCAGCGGGGTCCCCAGAGCCTCGGCAGGCAAGAGGGGGGACGTTACGGAAGGCGATTGCGTAGCCGTGTTCAAGACGGCAGCCGATTCGCTCGGGAGCGTTACTGTGCCGTGCGGCGCTGCTTCCGGTTCGGCATGCGGTACGTGTTCCGCATGCTCGACCTGTGCGTGTGCAAGCACCGGCTCGCTTTTGTCAGGGATCGGTGGCAACGGTGGCAGATTGAATCCGCCATGACTGGGCAGCGCTGCTTCTTGGGCAATCATGGCGGCACCCGAGCCAACGACGGCGGCGGGTATGCCGGTGTATAGCGTCTGCGCCGGTGTTGAGGCGGGACTTGCCGCAGGCTCGGTCACCGCTGCAACGGTCGGCACAGCGGTCGACTTGGGCATATTTTGATGCAGTGTCGACGCGGCGGACTTCGGTTCAGTCGATGCAGGCGGAGCTTCACGACGATCCTCATCGTCCAGCGCATCGGCATGGCCCGCGTTATCGGCGCCTGCTTGCGCGCCTTCATCATGCCGGCGCCGACGACGACCGCCACGACGACCACGGCGTCGACGCGATTGACCCACTTCTCCGAGCTCGCCGTCTTTGCCTTCTTCGGTAGCTAGCGTCGTTGCTTCGGTGGTAGCCAGTTTGGTCAATTCTGTGGCATCGGCCGACGCTTCTTGGGCACTGACCACGGCGCTTGACGGTGGTGACTGGCGCGGCTCTTTGGCCGCCCGCTCGACGATGGCCTCAGCCGGTTTGGCCTCGGGACGATTGCGTGGCTGCTGTTGCTTGCGCTCAGTGGCTGGTGCGAGCGGACCGTCGAGGTTAACCGATGGCTTGGGCTGACGCTCAGCGCGTTCTGGCCGCGTTGAGGCGGCGGCGCTCGACTGGGCTTGCCGCACATTGGACGTGGTGTCGCTGCCGCCGCGCTGGCGATTCTGGCCCTTGCCCTGTTGCGCGGTGTTGCCGGCGCGTGAGCCGCTAGCACTGCTTTCATTGACGTCACGTCGGCCGGCGGCACGCGGGTTACCGGTGGCGCCGACATGGCGCGGTTGCCGTTGCGCGTCGTCGCGACGAGGTGATCGCGGCGTGGTGGGCTGGTTTTCCCGTGGCGGGGTTGCGGTGGCTGCGGCAGCAGGCTGCGCGGCGGCCGCGCTGCGAACCCAGCCGAACAAGCGTGAAAGGAGGCTGCTGTTGGCCGTCGGTGCAACCGGTTGCGGGGCGACCTTGCGTGTGGCGACCGGGGCGGTGGCGTCTGCTACCGTGGCGTTGGCCTCGGCGTCTTCGCGCACCGGTGCCGGCGTCGCCGGCACGATGCCGCTGACGGCCGGTTGCTCGCTGCTGCCCAGGGTCTGGCCCATCTTCGGCAGTTCGCTGGCTTCGACTGCAGTCAAACGCTCGTAACTGGGCTTGCTGTGCTCGCCCATATCCGCCTCGCGGATACGCTGAATCTCGATATGCGGCGTTTCCAGCTTGTCGTCAGCGACCACGACCACATGCACCTTGTGGCGCATTTCGATCTCGACCACGCTGGCGCGCTTTTCGTTGAGCAGGAAGTTGGCCACATCCGGCGGTGCCTGCACCAGCACCTGGCCGGTGTTTTCCTTCATGGCGTGTTCTTCGATCAGGCGCAGCGTGGACAGCGCCAGCGATTCAACGCCGCGAATATGGCCGTGGCCACCACAGCGCGGGCAGACGATCTGGGAGGCTTCACCCAGCGAAGGACGCAGGCGCTGGCGCGACATCTCCAGCAGGCCGAAGCGCGAAATGCGACCGACCTGAACCCGCGCGCGATCGAGCTTGAGCGCTTCCTTCAGGCGTTCTTCCACTTCGCGCTGGTGGCGCGGGCTGTCCATGTCGATGAAATCGATCACGATCAGGCCGCCGGCGTCGCGAATACGCGCCTGCCGGGCGATTTCCACCGCGGCCTCGCAATTGGTGTTGAACGCGGTTTCCTCGATATCCGAGCCCTTGGTGGCCTTGGACGAGTTGATGTCGATCGCAGTCAGCGCTTCGGTCTGGTCGATCACGATCGAGCCGCCCGAGGGCAGCCGCACCTGACGTTCAAACGCGCTCTCGATCTGGGTTTCGATCTGGTAGCGCGAAAACAGCGGGGTGTCATCTTTGTACAGCTTGAGCTTGCGCAGCGAGGTCGGCATCACCTGCTGCATGAACTCGCGCGCGTCGTGATACAGCGATTCCTCGTCGATCAGGATTTCGCCGATATCGTTGCGCAGGTAATCGCGCAGGGCGCGAATGAACAGCTTCGATTCCTGGTAGATCAGGAACGGCGCGCGCTGCTTGCTGGCCGCCTCGGAAATCGACTTCCACAGTTGCAGCAGGTAGTCCAAGTCCCATTGCAGTTCTTCGGCGTCGCGGCCCATGCCGGCGGTACGCACGATCAGGCCAACCTCGTCGGGCACCTTAAGGTGGTCGAGGGCTTCCTTCAGGGCCTGCCGATCTTCACCCTCGATCCGGCGCGAGACGCCGCCAGCCTTGGGGTTGTTCGGCATCAGCACCATGTAGCGACCGGCCAGGCTGATGAACGTGGTCAGCGCCGCGCCCTTGTTGCCTCGCTCTTCTTTTTCGACCTGGACGACGACTTCCTGGCCTTCCTTGAGCAGTTCGCGGATCGAGGCTTTATTGGGATCAAGGCCAGCGGTGAAATACTCGCGTGCGATTTCCTTCAGCGGCAGAAAGCCGTGGCGCTCGGCGCCGTAATCGATGAAGCACGCTTCCAGCGATTGCTCGACGCGCGTGATGCGGCCCTTGTAGATATTGGCCTTTTTTTGTTCGCGGGAGGGTATTTCGATATCGAGGTCGTAAAGGGTTTGGCCATCGACGATGGCCACGCGCAACTCTTCACGCTGAGTTGCGTTAATCAACATACGCTTCATTGTGGTTTCCTCAGCTTAAGACCGCGCGTCGCGCGCCGCGGTGGCGCCAAGGTGGCGGCCTGCCGGGGATCGCGCCGCTGCGGTAAAGCGGCAAAAAAACGACACCGTTTCCGGTGACGGGGGTGATTCTTGGCATCACGCTCCAAGCATCTGGTACTTCGCAGTACCGGACAAATGGCAACCCAAACCGTTACGATGAAAGGGAGCAGCGACCGGCTGCCGTGCTGGCATGCCGGCGCAATCCTCGCCGGCGTCACGGGCGGGCGCCCAACTCCGAATCAGTAAACGGGCAGGGCGTAGCGCTGGCCGAGTATCCTATCTCAGCAGGTTTTTTTCAATGCAGACGGTAACTTCCCCCGATGCACCTCAAGGTGTGCGTCAAGTCGAGATCGGTCCCGAGCGCGATGGTCAGCGGATCGACAATGCGCTGATGACCCTGCTTAAAGGGGTGCCCAAAAGCATGATCTACCGCCTGCTGCGCACCGGTCAGGTGCGTGTCAATGGCAAACGGGCCAAGCCCGATACCCGGCTGACCGCTGGCGATATGTTGCGAATTCCGCCGGTGCGCGTGGCTGAACGGCCGGTTCATCAGGGCCCGCCCACCGGGATGGTGGCCGAAGTGGCCGAGGCGGTGATCTTCGAGGACAAGCATTTTCTTGTGATCGACAAACCCGCCGGGATCGCCAGCCACGGGGGCAGCGGGGTCAGCCATGGCGCGATCGAACTGCTGCGCGCGGCGCGGCCTAACGAGCATCTGGAACTGGTCCATCGGCTCGATCGCGACACCAGTGGCGTGCTGGTATTCGCCAAAACCCGTTCAGGCTTGATCGGTCTGCAGGCGGCGATCCGTGCCGGCGAGGTGGTCAAGCAGTACCTGTGCCTGATGGTTGGGCATCCGCCGAAGGCCAAGTTCGATGTCAACGCGCCCCTGGCCAAGTCGATCCTGCAGGGCGGCGAGCGGATGGTGCGGGTTGCCGATAATGGAAAACCTTCGCTGACCTTTTTCCATGAGGCCGAGCAGTATCCGGGAGCACGTCTAATGCACGCCACGCTCGGCACGGGACGCACCCACCAGATCCGCGTGCATGCGGCGCATGTGGGCTTTCCACTGGCTGGCGATCCCAAATACGGCAATAAAGAGGCCAATAAGGGCTATCAAGAATTGGGCCTCAAGCGGATGTTCCTGCATGCCTCGCACATGAGCTTTGAGCTGGAAGATCGTAGCTATAGCTTTTCGGCACCGTTGCCGGATGAGCTCAAAGTGTTCCTCGATCGCCTGGCGCTCAGGAAAAAAACCGCGCGCTGACTTCCAGCGATCGCAGCGTGGCGCCAGCGACGCCCGCTTCCAACAGCAACGCGCAGAGCGCATGCGCCACGGCGATTGGAAGCAGGGCACGCTGCTGTTTGAATTGCCATGCCCAAAGCAACTCTGCGATGAAACAAAGCTGCATCAACAGGCCGTTGGGCGTGTGCAATAGCGCAAAGACTAGAGCGCTCAACAACACGCCCAGCAGGCGCGGGAACCCGTCCAGATGGCGCAGCAGCACGACGAGTATCAGCCACTGCTGCAGCGCAGCCCAGCCGAAATAGGTAATGACGTGCAGAGGTGGCAAGGCTTGCAGCGGATGGCCGCACAGCAGCCACAGCACGATGGCCAACGGCAGCGGCGCCAAGGCGATCAACCAGCTCGTCGGCGGGCCGTGCCAGCGCCAATCGGCGGGGCGCTCGCGCCAACTGAGGAGGCCGGCGTAAAGCAGGGTGACGAGAAAGCCGGTTGCGGCCGGCGGCGATACGCTCTGTCCCACTTGAAGGCCGGTGAGAAGCCACAGCGGACCAGGCAGGCAGGCCAGGCCGTCCAGCCAACGCGGATGGCTCCGGCGGAAGAGCAACATCAGTACACCCAGCACATAGGCGCACAGCCCAAGCCATCGCGTCCATTGGCGAGGCTGCGCGGTCATCAATGGTTTGGGCAGGTGGCCTACCGCGACTACCGCGCCGGGCCATGTGGCAAGCGCCTGATCGCGCTGGATCAGCAGGCTTTCGGCAGGGCTTGCCGCGTCGAGCACGATTTTTGGGCTGGACTCGCTGCGGTCCGCTGGCAGGGCGTTCGCGGTTTGCTGATTGCTGAGGATACGGGTGGGGGGCGTGGGTGATCCGGTCGGCGCTGATGTCGGCAGTAGGGCTACGTCCGATAGCGCCAGCCAACTGCCGGATGGGAGTTGCAAGGTCATTCGCAGCATGTTGATCGAGCGGCCGGGTCGGCACGATTGTCCCTGGACGGTGTGCCAAGCCAAGGCGCGCACATCAACGACGGGCTGCTGCTCGCCAGCAGACAGCGGAATGCCGAGGCTGGTGGCACAGATGGCCGGATCGTCCCCGCTGGCGGTAAGCAACCCTAAATGGCCGCCGCGCTCGCTGTCGATGCGCAATCGCAGTCGCGGCCAATGACGCAGGTCGATTGGCTGCTCCAGGCGAAGGCCCAAATCAAACGGCGAGCCATCAAGGCTAATCACGCGCAAGCCGGTCTGGCCGGTTTCGAGTCGGGCGGCACCGAAAGCACGTCCGGCGATCAGGTCATGCGGTTGGCGTGGCTGCCACTGCCAGAGTGGCAGGCCCTGGCGCAGCCGATCCAGCCGATCGGCGGCTTGCTGTTGCAGATGTTGCGCGGTGAGGCGCGCGCTTAGCCACGGCAGTGCCAGCAGGCAACTGGCGACGAGCAGCGCGAAGCCGGCCAGTTCGATCAGTTGCCTGTGACGCGCCGGCACGCTCAGTGTGCCAGCAGGGTTTCGACGCGGGCGGCGCAGACGAAATCGTTCAGCGACAGCCCGCCGACATCGTGCGTCGACCACAGTACCTGGCAATGGGCATAGCCTGCCTCGAGGTCGGGGTGATGATCTTCCTGATTGGCCATGAAACCCACCGCATTGATAAAGCCCAGAGTGCGATGGAAATCGGCGAAGCGAAAATCCTTGACGATCGCCTTGCCGTCCTGCCGCAACTGCCAACCAGGCAGCAAGGCCAGCAGCTCATCGATATGGGCGCGGCTCAAGGCATGTTCGCTACCTTGGCGCGGCAGGCAATGTTGGGTGGCAAGGTCGGCGAGGATCATGCGGTCTCCGTATGTTGCAGGCAAAGACGCAAGCGTCGAAGTTTGCTGCGAAAAAGTCAAAGCCGCCCCGATGAGGCCAAACAGGACTAAAATCGAACCTTGACTGCCCACAAGCCGCGCATCGCGCCGACGGCATCGGCTGGAGTGTTTTTCATGATCGATATTTCCGAACGAGCGCAGCAACATTTTGTCCGCCTGTTGGACCAGCAAGGCGGCGAAGGGTTGGGCATTCGCCTGAGCGTGGTTGCGGCCGGCACGGCGGCGGCCAATTGCGAACTCGAATTTTGCGACTCCGCCGAACTCAATGGCAATGAGTGGACACTGGAGTTGAGCGGCTTCAATCTTTACGTCGACGGCGAGAGTGTGCGCTGGCTCGATGGCGCCAGCATCGACTACGAACCTAATCTCACCGGCGGCCTGCTGAACATCCGCGCGCCCAAGATCAAGGGTGAGCTTCCGGGAATGGACGCCAGCCTGGTGGAGCGGGTGCGTTATGTACTCGATGCGGAAATCAATCCGCAGCTCGCGGGGCACGGCGGGCGAATCAGCCTGCTGGAAGTCAGTGCGCAGGGCGTGGTGGTATTGCAGTTCGGCGGCGGTTGCCACGGTTGCGGGATGGTCGATGTCACGCTTAAGGAAGGGGTCGAGAAGACCCTGCGCCAGCGCGTGCCGGAGATTACCGCGGTGCGCGATGCCACCGATCATAGCGGCGGTGAAAACCCTTACTACGATAAACGCGCCGGGCATTCCGCCGTCGGCTGAGGCTTGGTGGCGCGGTCCAAGGCGGGTTCAATCACCTTGGACATGACCTTCGAGCGTATCGAGCTTGCCGGGCTGGCTGGCATAGAAGGCGGCGATGTCTTCGATATCGTCGTCCGATAGCGTGGCAGCGAAGCCTTTCATGATCGGGTTATTGCGCCGACCATCCTTGTATTCGTGCAAGGCCTGCTGGAGATATTGATTGTACTGGCCGGCCAGACGCGGATACTGCGGGTCCAGCCCGCTGATATCCCCATGGCAGGCATTGCAGGTCACAGCTTTTTGCTTGCCGGCGATCGGATCAGCCGCGGCCAGCGTTTGGCTGGATAGCAACGCCATCGTGGTGCCGAATAAAAGCAGGGTAAGCGCACGTTTCATGCCGATCCTTGAGAGTCCTGAGACGACTTACTTACCGAGGCTGGCGAGGTAGGCGGCGATGTCCTGAATGTCCTGGTCGGACAGGCTTTGCGCCTGGCCCATCATGGTGGGGTGAGTGCGTTCGCCCTTTTTATATTCTTGCAGGGCATTGATCAGGTACTGCTGGTTCTGGCCTGCGATCTTGGGCACGGGGTAGTTGGGGTAGGCGTTGTTGTAGCCGGGAATGCCGTGACAGCCGTGGCAGGTGTAGACCAGTCGGCGCCCCTCGGTGGGGTTGCCTTGTGCGTGCGTAACGCTGGACGCGCAAAGTGTCGCAACGGCCAGGGCCAACAGTTGCAGTCGCATCATCGATGTACCCCATGTTTCCGGCTGATGCACGGAAAGTCGCGGCAGTATAGCGATTGAACTGGAACAGGAACAACCCGACACACCGGCGGTACGGCTCGTTCACCGCTTTTCGATGTGGTATGGCACGTGCAGGCATCGGCACGTCGCTCGGCCTTACAGCAGACTCTTGAAGATATGAAAGCCGGCCACGTATTCGCCCACGATGGTGCCGATGCAGACCAGGAAAAAATTGAGCAAGGTGCGCGCCACCCGGTTGGTCCACCAACCACGCCAATGTCCGATGTCCTCGCGCAGGCTCTCGAAGTCAGCCACGCGCGGCCGGCGCGCCCAGGCCTCGACCATCGCGCTGATGCCGCCGGACGGAATGCCCGGCCTGAACGGTTTGAGCGGCCCGGCGATAAAGGCCGCCAGGATGCTTAGCGGATGGCCGCCGGCGATCAGCGCACCCAACGCGGACAAGCCGCCGGTAAACAGCACCCAGTCGCGCAAGGCTTGCGTGCCCAAGGTCGCGTTGCGATGAAAGGCGTAGCCTATCGCCGCGAACACCAGCAGCACCAGGCCCACCGCCACGTATTTGGGCCAATGAGACTTGCTTGGTAACTGCGCCAGTTCAGCCGCCTTTACGGCCGGATCATCCTGCTGGGTGCCCAACTGCTCGACCAGACCCTTCAAATGCCCGGCGCCGATCACTACCAGCACCCGGCGTGGCTGATCGCTAGCTGACAGCGCTGCTTCTTCGCGCAGGCGGGCGGCCATGTAGCTGTCGCGTTCGCCGATCAAACTGCGGTAGAGCGGTTGCGAGCCGGCGGCGAACTCGCTGAAGGCGCTTTCCAGTAGATCGCTCTGCTTGAGTTTTTCGATGTCCTTCTCGGCGATTTCCTCGCGCTCGAACACACTGGCGATCAAGCCGCCGAGCAGACCGAAGCGCTGCCAGAAACCGACGCTGCGCCAGGCCCGCTTGAGCGTGGTGCCGACATCGCGATCGACCAGCCACACCGGCACTCCGAGCGCATCGGCGCCGTCTATCGCGGCCTTCATTTCGGCACCAGGCTGGATGCCGTACTGATCGGCCAGGCGCTTCTGGAACGAGGACAGCACCAAGCTGGCCGCCACCATGCCAGCCTTGCCCTGGCGGATCACCTGGAACAAGTCCATCTGCTTGAACGCTTCCGGGTCGCGCATGCCTTGCGCGCGACTGGGGCACAGTTCGACCGCGACCGCGTCGAAGTGCTCATGCGCCAGCATCGCGTCGACCGCCTCCACGCTGGCGCGCGAGACGTGCGCGGTGCCCAGCACCACATATTCCACGCCGTCGCGCGCGATGCGTTCCAGCGGCTGGCCCGCGAGGGCCGGCGGCAGCGGCGTGGGAAGTTCGGTGGCGCTCATGCGATCGGTTGACCTGAAAAGAAGGGAGTTACTTGCATGGGGCCGCTTCTGCCGCGCCACAAGCGTATGCAGCGGTCAGTCACGAAAGCGCTTCAACAGATCGTCGTAAGCGTCGATCCGGCGGTCGCGCAGGAATGGCCAGATGCGCCGCACCTGCTCGCTGCGCTGCATGTCGATCTCGACCAGCAGCAGTTCGCGTGCCTCGGTATTGGCGCGGGCCAGGAACTCGCCCTGGGGGCCGGCGACAAAACTGGTGCCCCAGAATTGAATGCCGCTGCCCACGCCTGACGGATCGGCTTCGTAGCCGGTGCGGTTGCAGGCCAGTAGCGGTAGGCCGTTGGCCACCGCGTGACCGCGCTGCACGGTCACCCAGGCTTCGCGCTGGCGCTCTTTTTCGGCGTCATCGTCGTTGGGGTCCCAGCCGATGGCGGTGGGATAGAGCAGCAGGTCGGCACCGGCCAGCGCCATCAGTCGCGCCGCCTCCGGATACCACTGATCCCAGCACACCAGCACGCCGAGCTTGCCGACCGAGGTATCGATCGGATCGAAGCCCAGGTCGCCCGGCGTGAAGTAGAACTTTTCGTAGAACGCCGGATCGTCCGGGATATGCATCTTGCGGTACTTGCCGGCGATCGCGGCGGAACGATCGAACACCACGGCGGTGTTGTGATACAGCCCCGTGGCGCGCTTTTCAAACAAGGACGCGACCACCACCAGCTTGAGTTCCGCAGCCAGCTGACCGATGCGCTCGGTACCGGGGCCGGGGATGGTTTCGGCCTGTTCGAATTCGTCGACCGATTCGCGCTGGCAGAAATACGGTCCGTTGTGCAGTTCCTGCAGCAGTACCAATTCGGCACCTGCGGCGGCGGCCTGGCGCAGGCCGGCCTCGATCGCATCCAGGTTGGCGGCGCGACTGCCGCGCTCGGTTTCCTGCAGCAGCGCGACTTTCAGCGTCTTGCGGGTCATCGGTGTGAATCCTCGAAACCTTCGGTATTGCGGTGGGGCAAACGCCGAAGTGTAGCGGATGCCGGTGGGTGCTTCAGGCGATGCCCGCAGGCAGTTGCATGGTGATGCAATGCAGCGAGCCGTTTTGCCAGATCAAGGCGCGGCAGGGCACCTGCACCACCTCGCGGCCGGGATGGGCCTGGGCGATGATCCGCGCGGCGTGGTCGTCGGCAACGTCGCCGTAAGCCGGCACCAGCACGGCGCCGTTGACGATCAGGTAGTTGGCATACGAAGCGGCCAGCCGACGACCTTCATCCAGAATCGGTTTCGCCCAAGGCAGCGGGTGCAACTGGTAGGGCTGGCCGGCAGCGGTGCGCAGGCTGGCCAACTGCTCGCCCATCGCCTTGAGTTCTGCGTAGTGCGGATCGGCCGGATCGTCGCAGGACTGGAACACGATGCGATCGTCCGGCGCAAAGCGCGCCAGTGTGTCGATATGCGCGTCGGTGTCGTCGCCTTCGAGATAGCCGTAGTCCAGCCACAGGATGCGCCGGGCGGCCAAGCCGTCGCGCAGGATCGCGTCCATCGCTTCGCGCGACTGCTCCGGATGGCGCTGGTTGAGGCACTTCCAGGTGGTCAGGATGGTGCCTTCGCCGTCGCTCTCAATGCCGCCGCCTTCCAGCGCCCAGTCGATCCGGCGATGCCGCGCGCGGCCAAACACACCCGCCTCGACCAACCCGGCGACCAGGGCATCGTCCTGGGCGGCGCCGAACTTGCCGCCCCAGCCGGTGAAACGGAAATCGGTGAGCTGGAAATCGTCGGAGCCGGATTTCAGCGTGATTGGACCCGAATCGCGCAGCCAGGTGTCGTCATAGGGCAGCTCGACGAAACGCACTTGTTGCGGATCGACCCCGGCGGATTGCAGCAAGCCCTGCACGCGCTGGCGCAAGTCGGCGTCGGCGACCACGATGATCAGCGGCTCGAAGCGGGTCGCCGCGGCGGCCAGCGCGACGTAGGTGGCTTCGACCTGCTCCAGGCGATCGGCCCAATCGGTGCCTGTGTGCGGCCAGGCGATCAATACCGCGGACTGCGGTTCCCATTCCGCCGGCAGGCGCAAATTCGGTTCAGTCATGATGCTTGCTAAATCTCTAAGGGACGGCCGACGGCTGCGTATTGTTGCCGGCCGGCGTGTTGAGCACCGAGTGAATCACCCGGCTGCGCTCGAAAAAAACGATGTAGTTGGGATATTCCCACCGGTTGATCACCGGGTGCTGCGGCTTGCCGCCACCGCGCGGGCTGAGCTTGCGCAGCGGCGCGCCGTAGCGGCTCTGCACCTGGCTCATGCTGAGGCCGCGGGCGGGCAGGTCCATCGCATGTTCCTGCTGCACGCGGTTGAGCAGCAGGTTGTCCGCGCGTACCGTGGGTGCCGCGCTGAAGGCGACGAGTGCGGCCAGCAGGCCCAAGCTGAAATGATACTTGCTCATGATCCGTCCCCCATCCCGTGGCGCGATGCATCAGTTTATCGCAAGCACGGGGGCTTAAGCGCGTCCTTAAGCGGGCCTGGCGCACAGGCGACGAAGCGCTCGATGCCCGGCGCGCCGCGGCGGGCAGGTACACTAGGCGACTCGCTGCGTATTTTTCCGGACCCGACCACCGATGATTTCGTTTCGTCATTTCGCGCTCAGGCGCGGCAGCCGCTTGCTGCTTTCCGATATCGACCTGACCATCCAGAGCGGCTGGCGATTGGGCGTGATCGGCCGCAACGGCTGCGGCAAGTCCAGCCTCTTCGCCGCGTTGCAGGGCAAGCTGGAGTCGGATGCCGGCGAGTTGGACTTGCCGGCCAAGCTGCGGCTGGCCTCGGTGGCGCAGGAAACCCCGGCGCTTCCCGATGCGGCGATCGACTACGTGCTGGGCGGCGACGAAGAACTCTGGGCCGCGTTGTGCGCCGAGAGCGCCGCGCAAGACAGCGGCGACATGGAGGCGATGGCGCGCGCGCATCATCGCATCGAGGAGCTCAACGGCTACGACGCCCAGGCTCGCGCTGGGCGCCTTTTGCATGGTCTGGGTTTCTCGCCCGAGACGCACCAGCGCCCGGTCAAGGATTTCTCCGGCGGCTGGCGGGTGCGCCTGAACCTGGCGCGTGCGCTGATGGCGCCGTCCGAGCTGCTCCTGCTGGATGAGCCGACCAACCATTTGGATTTGGACGCGGTGCTGTGGCTGGAAGAATGGCTGCGTCGCTACCAGGGCACCTTGCTGGTGATTTCGCATGACCGCGAATTCCTCGACGGCGTGATCACCCACACGCTGCATCTCAACGATGGCGGCGCCAAACTCTATACCGGCAACTACAGCGCGTTTGAGCGCCTGCGCGCCGAGCAGTTGCGCCAGCAACTGGTCGCCCACGAGCGCGAACAGGCGTTGCGTGCGCATCTGCAATCGTTCGTCGATCGCTTCAAGGCCAAGGCGTCCAAGGCCAAGCAGGCGCAATCGCGCGTCAAGCGTTTGGAGAAACTCGCGGGTACCGAAGCCGTGCGCGCCGAACGGCCCTTCAGCTTCAATTTCGCCGTGCCCGACCGCATCCCCGATTCGATGCTGCAGTTGGAGAGCGTCGACGCCGGCTATCCGGCCGACGCGACGGCGCCCGCGGTGCAGGTGCTCAACCAGGTGCGTTTCCGGCTGGAAGCGGGCGAGCGGATCGGTCTGCTCGGCCCCAACGGCGCGGGCAAGTCGACCCTGGTCAAGACGCTGGTCGGCGAATTGGACCCGATCGGCGGCGAGCGCAAGGCACACAAGGATCTGAAAATCGGCTACTTCGCGCAGCACACGGTGGAGAGCCTGCATGAAGGCTCCAGTCCGTTCGACCATCTGCAGGACAAGGCGCCTGGTGCCAGCGCGCAGGCGATCCGCGATTTCCTGGGCACCTGGAATTTCGCCGGCGACCGCGCCTTCGAAGTGGTCGATGGATTCTCCGGCGGTGAACGCGCGCGCTTGGCGCTGGCGCTGATCGCCTGGGACAAACCCAACCTGCTGCTGCTGGACGAGCCGACCAACCATCTGGACCTGGACATGCGCGAGGCGCTGGCCGACGCACTGTCCGATTTCGACGGCGCGCTGGTGCTGGTTTCGCATGATCGCCATCTGCTGGGCATGGTCAGCGACAGTTTCTGGCGCGTAGCCGACGGCGTGGTGGAAAGTTTCGACGGCGATCTGGACGATTACGCGCGTTGGCTGCGCACGCGCAGCTCGACCAACAAGAAAAACGAGAAAGCCGCCAAGGCGATGGCCGCCCCCGTGGTGCCCGTGGTTTCGGATGAGGAGCGCCGCCGCCAGGCCAACGCTCAGCGCGAAGGCGACAAGGTCGTGCGTTCGCGGGTCAAGAAAATCGAGACGCGCACGGCGGCGATCGAGGGCGAATTGGCGCAGTTGGAAACCCGTCTGGCCGATCCGCAAATCTACAACGGCCCGACCGCCGAACTGATGAAGCTGACCCAGCGCCAAGCCCAGTTGCGCGGCGAGAAGGAACAACTGGAGGGCGAGTGGTTGGCGCTCTACGAGCAATTGGAAGCCTAAGGTGAGCGCCGGGGCGTGGCCGGTCCGACTGTGGCTGCCGGCGTTGTCGCGCTTCGCCCCGGCGCACCCGCTGCGCCTGCTGGCGCGGCAGGCGGATCGACTGAGCGACGGCGCGCAAGGTTACGTCGCCGGACTGGCGCAGAACTTCGGCCTGCTGGCTGACACCTTGCCGGCGGCTGCGCTGACCCGTCAATGGTATGCCGGCGATGCCGGCGATCAGCTCTGGCTGGCGGCCGATCCCGCCTGGGTGCAGCCGGACATGAACGGCGCGCGGTTGCTCGCCTGCGGTCAATGGCAATTGAGCATGGACGAGGCGCAGTCGCTGGCCGCCTCGGTGCGTCCGGCGGTGGAGGAAGCGGGCATGCAGTTGCTGGTGTCCGCGCCGGATCGCTGGCAACTGCGGCTACCCGCTGGCCTGGCGCTTCCTCCCTTTAGCGCACCCGAGCAGGCGCTGGGCGAAGATCTGTTCCAGCACCTGCCGCAGGGCGAGGCCGGGCGGGCGTGGCGGCGCCTCATCAACGACGCGCAGGTGCTGCTACATCAGCATCCGCTCAATGCGCGGCGGCGCGAGCAAGGTCTGCCGCCGATCAACAGCCTGTGGCTGTGGGGGGGCGGACGGCTACCGGCCGTACTGGATACGCCATGGCACGGGGTGATCAGCGACGAGCCGGTGCTGTGCGCGCTGGCCGAGAAGGCGCGCATCCCGGCCCAGCCACGCAGTCCGGACGCTGTGGCGACGGCGGGCGACGGCTGGTTGATCGACCTCCAGGATTTGCCGGTGGATGCGATCGCTGCGCACTTCGAGACATCGATCCAGCAACGGGCGGCTGCCGGCGCGCTGGAGCTGGCCTTCGCCAGCGGCGAGCGCTACCTGCACAAACGCTGGCACCGACTGCGACGCTGGCGCCGAGGCGGCGTATGAGTACACCGCAACTGCGTCGACGCGTGCCGTTGGGCGAATCCAGCGGCTGGAACGAAACCGTGCATCCGGTGTTGCGCCAGGTCTACGCCGCACGCGGCGTGCTGAGCCCCGATGAAGCCGAGCATCGGCTTGCCCGCATGCTCTCGCCACAGGCACTTGGCGGCATGGCGGCCGCGGTGGAACTGCTGCTGCAAGCAATCGATGCCGAGTGGTCGATCGTGGTGGCCGGCGACTACGACTGCGATGGCGCCACCGGCACCGCCGTAGCCGTGCGCGGGCTGCGCCTGCTAGGCGCGCGGCGCGTCGATTACGTGATTCCCAATCGTTTCGTGCATGGTTATGGCTTGAGTCCGGCGCTGGTCGAATCGCTCAGCCCCACGGCGCAGTTAGTCGTCACCGTGGACAACG
>JBEVMS010000246.1:0-3389 GCA_040508515.1 Dyella sp.
TGCTCGCCGCTCCGTTGTGGGCGGGTGAATGCCAACTCACGGATTTCGGTACCTTGCCGGTGGAAATGGTCGGCGATAAAGCCACCACGGTGGTGAAGATCAACGGGCAAAGCGCTCGTCTGGTCATCGACACGGGGGCTTTTTACAACATCATGTCGGCGGCCAGCGCGGCGTCCTTCGGGCTCGATACCAAGGCCATGCCTTTTGGTTTTCGCATCGGCGGCGTCGGCGGCACGACCGATACCCGACAAGCCCGCGTCAAGGAATTCGGCATCCTCGATAGCACGCTCAAAAACATCGATTTCCTGGTGGGCGGCACGGACGTCGGCAATGGCCTGATCGGCGCCAACCTGCTGGATCTGGTTGATCTGGAGATCGACCTTGCGCACGGCAAGGTGACGTTGTTCAAGTCGCAGCATTGCGAGAAGGCGTCACTGGCGTATTGGACGAAGGATGGCGCTTACAACGTCGTCGATACGGAGCCCTCCCTGCGTGACTCTGACCGGCGCACGTTTGTCAATGTGATGGTCAATGGCAAGAAGTTGCACGCGCTGCTCGACACGGGCGCCGCGGCCACAGTGTTGAGCCGCATTGCCGCTGAGCGGGCCGGCATCGACGTGAACGGACCAAACGTCAAGCGCGGCCCCCGCAATTTTTTCGGCATCGGCCGCAAGCTGGTCAATAGCTGGACGGTGCCAGTGGATTCGTTTTCGGTGGGCACCGAGACGATCCAACACAGCCAAATGCAGGTGCTCGATGGCACGCTCGGCGAGGACGTGGACATGCTGCTGGGCGTGGATTTCATACTCGCCCATCACATGTTCATCGCCAACAGCAGCAAGAAGATCTATTTCACCTACAACGGTGGACGCCTCTTCACGTACGCGGCGGCATCGAACGACAGCGGGCCTGCCCCGGCCGGCAGCGCAGCCTCGGCAGACCCGACGGCGCCCAAGACGGCGAACGATTACCTGTTGTCCGGCCGCGCCCACTTGGCGCGCGGCGAGTTGAGCGAGGCCATCGGTGATCTGGATGAGGCGATCCGGCTGGCGCCCGATCAGGCCGCCTACTACCGCGCCCGCGCCAACGCGCATCTGGCCAGCAAGCAGCCGCAGGCGGCGCTGACCGATCTGGATACGTCGTTGAGCCTCGATCCCAAGGACCTCGACGCGTTGCTGTTGCGTGCGGCGCTGCGCGTGGCGCGCGATCGTCCGGGGGCCGTCTCCGACGTGGCGGCGGCGAGCACGTTGCCGGCCAATGCCGCGCAGAGCCGCGAGCTGGCCTCCTTGTATATCGAACTGGGTCAACCCGCGGCCGCGCTGCCGCTTCTCGACGCTTGGATCAGCCAGCACGGTGACGGTGATGCGATGCTCGGCGAAGTGCTCAACCAGCGCTGCTGGGCGCGCACCTTGAGTAACCAGAGCCTCGATGACGCACTGAAGGACTGTCGCCGGGCGATCAAGCGCAGCGGCGACAATCCGGCTTACCTCAACAGCCTGGGTCTGGTCCAGTTGCGGCTGGGGCACTACGCCGAGTCGATCCAGGCGTACCAACAGGTGCTGGCGAAAAACCCGCACGCGGCATGGGCGCGTTACGGCCTGGGTCTGGCGGAAATCCGCAGCGGTCAATCCGACGCGGGCAACGCCGACCTTACCAGCGCGCGTGCGCTCGATTCGCATGTCGAAGCACGCTTCCGCCAGTACGGTTTAGTGACGGCGCCCTAGGTCGGCCGAGCAGGCGGCGCGTCGCTGCGATGCGCGTCTCGGGTCCCCCCGTGTGCTGGCGCGTTGTGTGTGCTTTCCAGGGCAGTCGTCTGAGGCGAGGCGGGCGTGGTGCCGCGGCTGAGGATCGCCCGACAGGGATGCCGCTGGCCCAGTAGTCGCTTCAGCGCGGTGTCCGGCGATTACCGCCGCCGCGGCAACCACCCCGACCGACACGGCACGGCGTCGGCCTGGGTGGTCCTATCGGCGGGGTCTTATCGGCTGGGTCTCATCCGCGTGTTTCAGGCGAGTAGATGGGCCCCGATACCGAACCCCCTAGCTCAGGCGCTGGCGCGATCCAGCGCGGCGATCTGTTCGGCGCCCAGGTTCAGTTCGGCGGCGCCGAACAATTCCTGGAGCTGGTCCACGCTGGTGGCGCTGACGATCGGCGCACTGATGCCGGGGCGCGCCAGCAACCAAGCCAGCGCGACCTGCGAGGGTTTGGCGCCGTGCGCGCTGGCCACGTCATCCAGCGCGGCCAGGATGCGCTGGCCGCGTGGATTGAGATAATTCTTGACCTTGCCGCCGCGCGCGGCGCTTTTGGCCAGATCGGCCTCGCTGCGGTACTTGCCGGAAAGAAAGCCGCTGGCCAGCGAGAAGTAGCTGATCACGCCGATCTGTTCGCGCCGGATCAGCGGTTCCAGAGCCTGCTCATAGCCGGCGCGATCGGCCAGGTTGTATTCCGGCTGTAGCGTTTCGTAGCGCGGCAGGTTGTGCGCGGCGGCCACCGTCAACGCTTCGCCCAGACGATCCGCGCTGTAGTTGGAGGCGCCGATCACGCGTACCTTGCCTTGCTCGATCAGCCGCGCGAACGCGCCCAGGGTTTCGGCCAGCGGCACGCTGGCGTCATCCTCGTGCGCTTGGTAAAGATCGATGTAGTCGGTTTGCAAGCGCGTGAGCGAGCCTTCCACCGCTTGCACGATATTGACTGGCGACAGGCCAGGCTGCTGGTCCCATTTGGCGACCTTGGTGGCGATCAGCACCTGATCGCGCTTGCCGCTTTTCTTCAACCACTTGCCGATGATGGTTTCCGAATCGCCGCCGCGGTTGCCGGGCACCCAGCGCGAGTAGACGTCGGCGGTGTCGATCAGGTTATAGCCGGCGCCGACGAAGGCATCGAGCAGTTCGAACGAGCGGTTTTCGTCGGCGCTCCAGCCGAAAACATTGCCGCCGAACGCCAGCGGAGCGGTTTGTAGCGTGGATCGACCCAGGGAACGTGTATTCACTTGTGCCTCACATCGGGTAATGAGATGTACGCCGGAAGTCGCAAAAAATGGCATCTCGCAAGAGTATGTTGCGCAACGCAGGGGACCGGAATGAAAGACCCATTTTGAAAGATAGGGAGCCGCGGATGAAAGGCAAGACCCGTTTCAATGAAGGAGCCATCTTCTCGTTGTCCCGTAGTGTTCGGGCGGCGAGGGATGGACATGGGAAACCTGTAAATCTCAAGGCGCGTGGCCTGTGGCTAGCGCTGGCGATGGCATTGGGCGTTGGCAGCGTCCATGCGCAAAATATGGACGCCGCTGCGCAGCGTGGTGGTACGTCGCCAGACAAATCAGCGTTGGCGCAGGCCGATGCGCTGGTGCGTCGGATGACCTTGGACGAGAAGCTGCAACTGATCCATTCGCA
>JBEVMS010000306.1:0-19103 GCA_040508515.1 Dyella sp.
TAACCCGGGGGCGCGCCTTTGAGCGTGGAGACGGTGTGCGCCTCCTGGAACTCGCTCATGTTGATGGTGATGATGTTGTGCTCGCCGCCGTACAGCGCCTCGGCAAGAGCCAGCGCGGTTTCGGTCTTGCCCACGCCGGAGGTGCCGGCCAGGAGGAACACGCCGATCGGCTTGTTGGGGTTGTCCAGTCCTGCGCGTGAGGTCTGCACGCGGCGCGCGATCATCGCCATCGCGTGGTCCTGCCCGATCACCCGCTGGCCCATCAAGCTGGCAAGGTTCATCACGTTTTCCAGTTCGCTGCGAACCATGCGGCCGACCGGAATGCCGGTCCAGTCAGCGACCACCGAAGCCACGGCCTGGTAGTCCACACTGGGTAGGATCAGCGGCGACTCGCCTTGGCGTTCGGCGAGCCGGGCTTGCAGAGTCTTCAGTTCGACCAGGGCGACGGCACGCGCCGCATCGTCGAGCGCCGGCACGAGCGCTGACGCTTCGGTAACGCTCGGAGCAACAGCCGCTTCCATTTCAACGGCTCGTTCATCAGCCGCCTGCTCCAACATGCTGCCGGTTCCCTCCACTGGCGCCACATCGCCGCGCAAGCGCGCGCGTAAGGCCAGAATTTGTTCGACCAGATCTTTCTCGGCAGCCCAAGCGGCGTCGAGTTGTTCAAGTCGCACGCGCTGCACGGCGAGCTTGCCGCTGGCTGCCGCTTCGCGCTTGACCACTTCCACGCCCACGGCTTTTTCGCGGGCGATAATCGCCAGCTCCGTCTCCAGCGCCTTGATGCGCTTGCGGGTGTCGTCAACCTCGGCCGGCACCGCATGCTGGCTGATCGCCACACGCGCGCAGGCGGTGTCGAGCAGACTCACCGCCTTGTCGGGCAGTTGGCGCGCGGGGATATAGCGGTGCGAGAGTTTGACCGCGGCCTCCAGCGCTTCGTCCAGAATCTGCACGCGGTGATGCCGCTCCATCACGCTGGTCACGCCGCGCATCATCAAGATGCCCTTTTCTTCCGAGGGCTCATCGACCTGCACGGTCTGGAAGCGACGCGTCAACGCGGGATCTTTCTCGATATGTTTCTTGTACTCGGCCCAGGTGGTGGCACCGATGGTGCGCAGGTTGCCGCGCGCCAAGGCGGGCTTGAGCAGATTGGCCGCATCGCCGGTGCCGGCCGCGCCGCCAGCGCCGACCAGAGTGTGCGCTTCGTCGATAAACAGAATCACCGGCTTGGGGCTTGCCTGCACTTCATCGATCACCTGGCGCAAGCGGTTCTCGAACTCGCCTTTCATGCTGGCACCGGCTTGCAGCAGGCCGACGTCCAGCGTGCGCAGTTGCACATCTTTGAGCGTAGGCGGCACGTCGCCCTGCGCGATACGCAAGGCGAAACCCTCGACCACGGCGGTCTTGCCCACACCGGCCTCGCCGACCAGCATCGGGTTGTTCTGACGGCGGCGCATCAAGATATCCACCACCTGACGAATCTCCTCGTCGCGACCCACGATGGGATCAAGCTTGCCGCTGCGCGCCTGCTCGGTGAGGTCGACAGTGAACTGCTGCAACGCCTGCTGCTTGCCCATCTGCGCAGGCGCCATCGCGCTGCTGGCCTCGCCGGGAGCCGCGCCGCCTACCTGGAAGCCGTCGGTGGCGGCTTGGCGATCCTCGGGCGAACCGGCCACGATCTCAACGAAACCATCGGCCAGGGCTTCGGGCTTGACCTTGGTAAATTCGGTGGACACCGCATGCAGCGCACTGCGCAAATGGCGCGTTCGCAGCAGGCCCACCATCAAGTAGCCGGTGCGCACCTGCGCCTCGCCGTACATCAAGGTGGCGAAAACCCAGCCGCGTTCGACGGCTTCTTCGATGTCGCTGGATAGATCGGAAATCGACGTCGAGCCACGCGGCAGCTGTTCCAGCGCCTGCGTGAGATCGCGTGCGAGCTTGCTCGGGTCCAGCGCGAAATGCTTGATGATTCGATGCAGGTCCGAGTCCTGCAACTGCAACAGCTGGTGCATCCAATGCACCAACTCCACGTTGGGATTGCCACGCAGCTTGCAAAACACCGTGGCGCTTTCAATGCCCCGATAAGCGATGGCGTTGAGCTTGCCGAACAAGGCGCCGCGACTGATCTCGGCCATGCGTTCTATTCCTGTGGTGGCTGGGCGGCGGCGCTTAGGCGCAAGCCGTGGGCGTGAATGACGAGTCGGCGCAAAAGATCCAGCCATGCCAACCAGTCCAGCGATTCAAGCGATCACCGCCGCGCGCGACACGGTTTGCGGCGCGCCGGCATAGGCCAGTCGACGCAATACCTGGCTTGAATAAATGCGTCAGCACGTGGCACACCTCATCGCGACTCATGACCGGCTCCTGGATCCAGCACAACTTGATCGGCATCGGTGTTTTTGCGGTAGTTGCCCATCCAGGTGGACAGACCCATGCGACCGGCCTGACCCAGGCGGATGCGCGGAACCTCTTCTTTCTTCAAAACCATTTGGACGTCCCAATGCATCTCGTCGCCAAGGTAAGTCTTGACCGCGGCATTGAGTTGTTCGAGCGCCTCGCCGCCTGGCAAAAAACGATTGAACTGAGCCTGATCCAACGGCCCCAGGCGCAGACGAAAGCGCTGTTGCGCACCACGCACGTATTCCCCCATCACCGCCGTGCGACCCATGCCGGCCATACCGCCGCCCAGGCGCAGGTGGGCGTCTTCAGGCAAACGCATCCACTCCGCCACGAACTCGATCACGCTTACCGGCACGCCAAAGAAATGCTTGATGAAACTCTGCAAGCCCTCGGCATTGCGCGCTTGCGGCACCAGCCGTCCGGCGAAAAAAAGTTTGTAGCGATCGGGCAAAGCGTCGCGCCCGTCCAGATGCGGCGTAGCCATGCCCAGCAGCGCGCCCAGGTAGACGCGAAAGCGATCTTCGTCCGGGCGATCCAGGTGCACGGTCGGCTGCGCATCGGCCCAGGCGCGGTAGAACAGGCTGAGCATGCGGTGATGAAAGATGTCCGCAAAGGCCAACAACGTCGGATCGTTGCCGTTGTGCTTGCGGTCGATCGCATACTCGGTCAGATGCAGCGGCAGCGGCGCGTTCGGGCCGAACAAGCCCAGGAACAACCCTTGCAAGCGCGCCGGTTGATCGGCGGTCGCGGGCTCGAAGCGATCGATTTCGCGCGGTGCGAATTCCAGTGTCGCGGTATGGCCAAGGCGTAGCGGGTCTTGTTCCGGCTTGGCCGAATGGCCCAGCCGTGGATGATCGGGAAAGGCGCACTCAATCCGTCGCAGCGCCTCGAAAAAGGTGAACTTCTGCGGCCGTTCGCGCAATGCCTGGTAGAGAGTCATAGGATGGCCCGCTTGCCGATCCGCGCCGGCCACCGCGCCACTTCGTTGCGCTCGAGCGTGCGCAGCGCCGTTTCGGTGAAGGAGTTCAGCGAAACATAGCGCGCGAAAAAGTGCTGCATCACCGCGCCGAGCAAAAAGGCACCGGTGCCTTCGAACGCCGCATCGTCGCACGTCAAGGTGATCTGCAATCCACGGCCGTAGGTGATCGGACCGCTCACCGGCAGTCGCCGCACCACCGAGGTGGAGGACACCGTCTTGATGCCCTCGATCTGGCGCCGCGCCGCGGTGTCGAACGGATCGCAGTACAGGGTGAGCATTTCGCGCAACGCCGCCGCGCCCTGCTCGTCGTTGTCGCCCAGCAAAGACAGGTAATTGAGCTGTAGATGGCTAAGCAATCGCCAGGTCGTGTCGCCACCGGCGCTGGCCGCACGCGGCCTGGTCGGGCCGGCGACGCAGCGGATCGCCTGCACCGGCGCATCGCTGTCCAGGGTGAAATCGGTATGCGACTTACCAACCGGCATTTGCAGCGGCAGATCGCGGTTAGTGCACAGCAGTTGCATACCAAGTTGGCGCAAGCGGGTGGCGTAAGGCGCGTCGTTGCCATCGACCAGCGCGATGAAAACTTCACCGCCCACATAACTGGAACGCGCACCCCGTTCCTGCTGCCGCGACGACATCAGACGCGGCTCGCGTCGCAGCGTATAGAAGGCCGATTGATGGCTGTGCCAACTGCGCTGATCGCTGCTGTAGAACGGCAGGAAACTCTGCTCAGGCTCTTGGCGGTCGCCGAAACCCTCCACCCGCTCCACGCTATGCACCTCAAAATCCATCGGCCGGGTGCGATCGCTCAGCACGTGGTACTCGGGGGTGCCCTGGTCCAGGTGAATGCGATCGGCGCGGCGCGCAAACAAATTGATCGCCGGCGTGCAGTACAAGCGAAAATTGCTGGCATCCACCGCGTTGTGCAGTCGCTCCACGCTGCGGTCGAAGCACACCACGATCTCGAAATTGCCGCCCTGCGCGCGCGCCAGCAGCTTGCGCAATCCGGTGAACTGGGCGAACAGAAAACGCTCCGGGCAGGCGAAATATTCCTGCAGCAGACGGTAGCCGCTGAACGAGCGATCGCTATAGGGAAGCAGCGCTTCGTCTTCGGAAAAACCCTGCTCGTGGATGTGGCTGGCGTCGAAGTATTCGCTGATGATGCCGCCATCTTTGCCGGTGCCGCGCAGCAGAAAACCACTGGCGTTGCCCAGCAACTGTTCGTACAGCAACTTCGGCAACTCATCGGCACCGGCGACGAATATCGGCAACTCGTCCAACGCCAACGTGTTCACCTGCACACCCGCGTTGCAGCCAAACTTCAGGCGTAGCGCCGCGCGCACGGTTGGGCCTGGCGGCAGCGCGACGCCGGCTGCGGCAATCGCCGCGGGGGTTTCGAGGTATTTCGCCTCATTGAGCGCAAGCGGCCACAGCGTGACCGCATGCGCCGTGCGGTATTCGCAGGCGGTGCGGTCGCCAAAACCGAGCAGACTGCGCAGCGCGGTATGTCGCGCCACGGCATATCCGGTCAGTGGAATGTCTTCGGACGGATCCGGTTGCAGTTGCACCACCGCCATCGAAGGCAATGGCGCCAGGTAATGCGGATAAACCATCTCCAGCAGATGCTGGGTGAACACGGAAAACTGCGCGTCCAGTTTCAATTGCACACGCGCGGCCAGAAAGGCGAAACCTTCGAGCAGCCGTTCCACATACGGATCGGCGCACTCGAAGCCTTCCATACCCAGGCGGCCGGCGATCTTCGGATAGGCGCGCGCGAACTCCGCGCCCATTTCGCGCACATGCTGCAATTCGCGGTTGTAGTAACGCAGCAGGCGCGGGTCCATGCTTCAGCCGTAACGCTGCGCGACGTCGAAGCGACCGGTTTCCAGGTCCACTTCGGTCTTCAGATAGAGGTTCAGCGGCAGCGGCTGCGCCCACATCTGCGATTCGATATGAAAGCTCAGCGACTTGCGATCCATGCGCTCCTGATCGGTACTGACAGTGACCTGCAAGGTGCTGGCGCTCAGGCGCGGCTCGAAATACACGATCGCCGCGCGGATACGGCTTTCCAGCACGCTGGCGTCGATGCTCGACAGCGCCGCGCCGGTGAGGTCGGGAATGCCGTAGTTGAGTACCGAATTGTCCACGTGCGGGGAGTCGGTCAGTTGCTCGCTGGACCAGGTGCGCGTGCAGTTGAGCAGCCAGGCGATATCGCGGGTGACGAACTCGCGCAACTGGCTGGCGTTGATCACGCGCTGTTCGCGGCTTTCCTCCCGCCGCTCCGGCGAGTGGTCGGTCAAGCGATCCAGCAGCGAGGGCTGCAGGCGTTCCTGGGTAGTCAACTCAGCCATTGCGCTCGGCCGTATCGAAGCTGATGCAGCGAATATCCAGCAGCGGGTAGTCGCCCGCATCGGTGCTCAGCATGCGTTGGCCGCGACCGATGAAACAATCCTGGCCCAGTTCGTGCCAGTCGGTGCGAGATGCCAACACCAGCGCACTGTCCGCATCGCCTTCACTGCCCGGATAACGGCACGGCACCAAGCCAAGCGCCCGGCCACCATCGCGCCAGGTGAGCTGCACTTGCGTCCACACTTTATCGCGCAAGTCGAACAGCGCCTCGAAGCGCAACTCACGCAATTGCGCAAACGGCACCCAGGCATAGCCGCCGGCGAGCATCACTTCCAGGCACGGGCCAAAGCGCGGATCGGCGTCAGCGATCCATTCGAAGGGCGTGCCATCGATCAGCCCGCTGATCGGCGCCGCCTGCTCGAAGGCCTGCTCGCGCAACGCCAAAGCCTGCGTCAGCTGATCATCCTGCAAACAACGCAGCGATTGCAGCAACAAGGCCTGCCAGCGCGAAGGCTCGCCGATCATCGTCGGCCAACCTTGCCCGGACATCACCGCCGCGCGCTGACGCTCGCCGCGCAATGCCAACTGGTAGTTGCTGGCCAGCAGCGCATGGGAAGCGTCCAACTCCGCGGCCACCTGCAACTGGTTGCCGGCACGCTCCCACTGGCCAAGCAACGCCAGCAGTTGGAACAAGAACAACCGTTGCGCGGCATCGGCCGGGTTGCCGCGCACGTGTGCGGTCAACGCGTCCAATGCCTCGCGCGGACGCCCTTCTCGCAGCAAGGTCGCGGCTAACGATTCAATCGGGGGAAGGGTCACCATGTGCGGCTCCAGATTTACGCTGCGGCAAACGCCGAGGGGCTTAGGACTTCAACACCTGCTGCATGTCGAAGGTGAAGTCCTTGGTGCCGCCTTGTGCCTTGCCGGTGTCGTCCTGCGGCTGGAACGAGTACTTGAACTTGCCAAAATGCAGGGTGATGTTTTCGGTCAGGCGCTCGTCGCCGCCGGTGCCGCCGGTGGACACCGAAGTGACCATCACGCCCTCGCTCAACTCAATCGTGACGAAGTCGGTCTGCTCGCCGGTGGCGTTGGTCACATACAGCCAGGCCTCCGAAACGCGCGCGCCGGTGCAGCAGGCGTTGAGCAGCGCGTTGGAGCAGGTGTCGACGTACTTGGTGATCGAGATGTCTTGAATATTCGCCTTGCCGCCCGCGGCATAACCGGCGCCAGTGTGCAGGTTGCCGGTGTTGCTGGCGCCCCACGACCAGGCAATGATCGGCACCTGGTTCTTATGCTTGGAGTGGTTTGACGCGCCCTGGATCTGCACCTGACCCGAGCCGAACTTGATGTGCATGTCGAACGCCATGGGAATCTCCTGGCAGTGATCTAACGGAAAGTGACGATCGGCCGACGCCTGCGCGGCGACCGAGCGGGTTGAAGCGAATCGGTGTTTGCGCGGGCGACGTGCGACGCCCGCGTGCTATCAGGCAGCCGAGGCCGTGGGCAGGCGCGATACCAGGCGCAATGACACGGTCAGCCCTTCCAACTGGTAGTGCGGCTTGAGGAAGAACTTAGAGGTGTAGTAGCCAGGATTGCCTTCCACATCCTCGACCACCACCTGCGCCGCGGCGAGCGGCTTGCGCGCCTTGGTTTCCTCGCTGGAATTGCTCGGATCGCCATCGACGTAGTTCATCACCCACTGGGTCAGCCAGTTCTGCATCTGCTCGCGACTGCTGAACGAACCGATCTTGTCGCGCACGATGCACTTGAGGTAATGCGCGAAACGGCAGCAGGCGAACATGTAGGGGAGTCGTGCCGACAGCGCGGCATTGGCGGTGGCATCCGGATCGTCGTATTCCTCCGGCCGGGCCACTGATTGCGCGCCGATGAAGGCGGCCATGTCGGAGTTTTTGCGATGGACCAGCGGCATCAGGCCCATCTTGTCCAGCTCGGCCGAGCGACGGTCGGTGATTGCGATCTCGGTCGGGCACTTCATATCCACGCCGCCGTCATCGGTTGGAAAGGTATGCGTGGGCAATCCTTCCACCGCGCCACCGGATTCCACACCACGGATGCGCGTACACCAGCCGTACTCCTTGAAGGACCGGTTGATGTTCACCGCCATCGCATAGGCAGCGTTTTGCCAGGTGTACTTGGACGAGTCGGCGTCGCTGGTGTCTTCTTCGAAATCGAACTCTTCCACCGGGTCGGTCTTGGCGCCGTAAGGCAGCCGAGCCAACGTGCGCGGCATGGTCAAGGCCAGATACTTGGCATCGTCCATCTCGCGCAGCGAGCGCCAGCCGGCGTAATCGGGGGTGGTGAATATCTTGCCCAGATCGCGCGGATTGGACAGCTCGTTCCAGTTGTCCATGCCCATCAATTTGGCGTCGGCCGCCGCGATGAACGGGGCGTGCGACGCGGCGGCCACCTGCGCGATGCCGCGCAACAGCTCCACGTCCGGCGGCGTGTGGTCGAAGTAGTAGTCGCCGATCAGGCAGCCGTAGGGCTCGCCGCCGAGCTGGCCGTATTCCTCTTCGTAGATTTTCTTGAACACCGGACTCTGGTCCCAGGCGGTGCCCTTGTAGCGCTTGAGCGTCTTGCCCAGTTCCTTCTTGGAAATGTTCAACACGCGAATCTTCAGCAAGGTGTCCGATTCGGTGTTGGTCACCAGATGATGCAAGCCGCGCCAGGCACCTTCCAGCTTCTGGAAATCGGCGTGGTGGATGATCAGATTGATCTGCTCGCTGAGCTTGCGATCGATCTCGGCGATATAGGCGTTGATGGTCTGGCTGACGTCGTCGGAGATGATCTCCGACTTATTCAAGACCTGCTCGGCCAGAGTACGCACGGCCGACTCCACTTCCTCTTTGGCACGCGCGCTCTTGGGCTTGAATTCCTTGTTGAGCAGCGCGGCGAAATCGTTGCCGTCGATGGTGTCGGCGCCAACGCCGGATTCGATCAGTTTTTCGGTAGCCATGCCTGCGTTCACTCCTTATCCGCGCCGGTGTCACTGGGCTTGGGCGCCGATGCCAACGCCTGCAACAGCGCCGGGTCCTTGATCGCCTGGGCGATCAGTTTTTCCGCGCCCGCCTTGCCATCCAGATACGTGCCAAGATTCGCCAGTTGAGTGCGCGCCTGTAGCAACTGCGCCACCGCATCGACCTTGCGTGCCACAGCCGCGGGCGAAAAATCGTCCATGCTCTCGAAGGTGACATCCACCTGCAGGTTGCCTTCGCCGGTCAGCGTGTTGGGTACGTTGAAGCTGACCCGCGGCTTCATCGCCTGCAGTCGGCTATCGAAATTGTCGACGTCGATTTCCAAGGCTTTGCGCTGATCCAGTGGCGCCAGTTCGCTTTCGTTGGCACCTGACAGCTCCGACAGCACGCCCATGACGAACGGCACCTGCACCTTTTTCTGCGCGCCATAGACCTCGATGTCGTATTCGATCTGCACGCGCGGGGCCCGATTGCGGGCGATGAATTTCTGACTGTTCTGCTTGGCCATGCGATACCTCAGCGACGAAAGGCGGGTTCGTTGGATGACTGCGTAAAGCACGCCAAAAACTGATCACCCTTACGCGGAAACATTTACCTGACGTTTAGCAAAGGCAGCTTGGATCACGCGTTTCGCGCGCGCCCTCACCGCCAAGCAGCACTCGGTTAAAGCCCAGCCTGGAGAGATGGGCGTTCCGCTCGCCATCACAGGCGCCCCGCATCGATCGACGCCGGTGCCATCCGCGCGCTGCGATTCGCGCGCAGCCCATGCGGCGCTAAGCTTGCAG
Source organism: Dyella sp. (assembly GCA_040508515.1). Classification (GTDB taxonomy): domain Bacteria; phylum Pseudomonadota; class Gammaproteobacteria; order Xanthomonadales; family Rhodanobacteraceae; genus JBEVMS01. The sequence continues at coordinate 9,507 of JBEVMS010000306.1, forward strand.
CTCGCGTTGCAGCCAGGCGCGCGCCAGACGCCACTCGCGTTGCACGGTGGCCGGGGAAATATCCAAAGCCTCGCCAATCTGCTCAGCATTCAATCCGATGAAAAAGCGCATCGAGACGATACTGGCCTGGCGCGGATCGAGTTGCTCCAATTGCTGGAGGCATTCGAGCAAGGCGGCATAGTCCGCCTCCACCGCCAGCAAAGTGGCGACCTCGGATAACTCGATGCGATCGCGCCCTTGCGGGCGCTTGACGGCCTGCCGCCGTCGCGCGGCGTCGATCAACACCTCGCGCATGGCGCGGGCCGCGACGCCGAGCAGATGCCCACGATTTTCCCATCGCGGTGGCCCCTCGCCGGCGAAGACCTTCAGATAGGCCTCGTTGACCAAGGCGGTGGCGCTGAGCGTGCGCTCGCCATAGTTGCGGCGCAGTTGCGCATCGGCCTGCCGATGCAGCGCGGCATACATCTGGCGTAGCGCTTCATCCATCGCTGCCGCGTCGCCCTGCTGCGCCGAATGCAGCAGCCGGGTCACTTCAATGTCGTCGGTCATCGCGCGATGTCTCCCGGGCTCAAGCGAAACCAAGCAACCGGTGCAGATACGGCACATCCCACCGACCGGCGTCAGCGCGCGCGCGCTCCATGGAGTCCTTAGCCGGGCCCAGGCTGGCAGCGGCTGGCTCATGCCGATCGGCATCGCCCAATCGCTCCAGCCACGTCGGCATAATCTGCACGCCCGGACATTGCTGCGTTTGGTCGTATGTGTTCGTTGCAGTGCCCTGCGCTGCCTCCAACTGCCCGCGCAGGCCCAGCGGGCTGCGCCGCGCGGCGCATTCGACGGCCTTCGGGGCATCGCCGCGAGCGCCGACCACCGCAATCGCCCGGAGACCCTGATCCTCTATCGGCGCCTGGAGCCTATATACCGACGCATCCAGCGAGCGCAAAGCGGCGGTCAAGTCGGAAACAAATGGCACGCGCGACGTCTGCTCGGACGGCATCACCGCCTCCAGTACGCCATGCCGTGGACCATAAGCACCGCCGAGCGCAATGCCGAGATCGGCCTGCTTGAAAACACGCTGGGCGAGCATGGCAATCACCTGCGCATCCTGACGTTCCTGTCGCAATTGCATGGTCTGCATCGCCAGACAGCTCAATAGGATCAACAGCGACGCCACCATACCGACGGCCGGCCAGTTTCGCCGTAGCACCGCGCCTGCCTGGCGCCCTCCCAGTTCGCGCCGCGCCTTTACCGGACGCGCATCAAGGAAATAACGAAGATCGGCGCTGAAACGTTCGACGCTGGCATAACGCTCGATCGGATCGCGGCGCAGCGCCTTCATCACCACCGCATCGATATCCGCCGGGAGCCTGCGCGCGCGGCGTTTGCGCATCTGCCAACTGGGCGAGCGCGCACCGGCGGTGACGATCGCGTTGGACAGTGCCAGCGCGGACTCGTTTGGCACCTCGAACGGATGCACGCCGCATACCAGCTGATACAGCACCACGCCAAGCGACCACACGTCGGTGGCCGCAGTCAGCGGAGCGCCGTTGACTTGTTCCGGGCTGGCGTAGGCCAAGGTCAGCGCCCGGTGCGCGGTGCGCGTCTGGCGCGACGCCATGCCATCGACCTGATCCAGCAAGCGCGCGATGCCGAAGTCCAGCAGCTTCGGTTCGCCATCCTGGGTCACCAGGATGTTGGCTGGCTTGATGTCGCGATGAATTACCTGCTGACGGTGCGCGTATTCCACCGCCGAACAAACCTTGAGAAATAATTCGATGCGCTGCGACAGCGTTAGCTTGCGCCGATCGCACCACTGATCGATGGGCTCGCCTTGGACGTACTCCAAGGCCAGAAAGGGACGGCCGTCGCGCATGCTTCCGCAGTCGATCAAGTGCGCGATATTGCGATGGCTGAGCTTGGCGAGGATTCGTCGCTCCTCGACGAAACGCCTGAGCAACTCTCCCCCCGGCATGCCATTCGTATTGAGGAACTTCAACGCCACCAGTTGACGAATCTCACCCGTGTCCTCGCCGATCAGCCGCTCGGCGAAATGCACCACGCCCATGCCACCCTCGCCCAGCCGGCGCAGGATGCGATAACAGGTGGAGCCCGATGAATAAAGCGTCGCTCCGGACATATCGTCCTGCGTGCGCGACGCCAACGGCAAGCGACCGATGCTTTCGGTGCTGACCTCGGCCGCGCGCAACATCCAACGCACTTCGTCGAGCAAAGCTGTGTCACTACCGCAGGCCATGACGACATACCGTTCGCGATCGACGAAGCTCAAATCCAAAGCCGCCATTGCGATGGGCTTTGCAAGCAAATAGCGCAACCGACTTTCTTCGTTCATACCCAGCAATAACGTTTGGTGCGATCGGTAACGTAGGTCATTACCCCGAAGAAAAACAGCGACGGCGTCCGCATAGATGCGGTTTGTGCGCTCACCGGCGGAAACCACTTGGCTTCCATACATCTACGCGCAGGTAGTCGCGATTGCTTTGTAAAGATCGTTTAGAAAAAGATTGTTTCGGAAAATTATGCATGACTCGCAAGCACGCGAGTCGAACGTCTCTCGCGTGGTGTGATCGTTGCGCTTGGCCAACATGGCACGCAGCGCCACTCCAAACTCCACACAGCGCGATCCGAACTCTCAAGCGAGAAGCGGCCGGCCAGCATTATCCGACCGGCCACTTGCGGGCGTATTTACTCCGCGGTCACCGGATCGATCACGCTATGGATCGGGCTGACCTTGTTGGCGGGGAAGCCGCCCTGACGCGCGTGTTCGCGCACGGCGGCTTCATCCGGCGCGACGTAGACGCAGTAAATCTTGTCGTCGGTCACGTAGCTGTGCACCCATTGAATACGGGGGCCCATCTCCCGCAATACGTTGCATGAGGTCTGCGAGATATTTTTCAGTTGCTCGGCGCTCAACTGACCGGCACCGGGAATGTCGCGCTCAATTAAAAACTTCGGCATGGGCTGATCTCCGGCTGGCGTAACGCGCGCTTACGAGGGATCGTGCAGCTTCTTCAAGCCATCGAAACCCATCCGGTAGATGCCGGCGATGGTCGCCTGCGCCTCGGCGTCACTGGCGCCGTGTGATTCGAAACTTGCCGACCAGGTCACGCGACAGCGCTGCGGATCAAGCGCATCCACTCGCACGGTGCTGATGTAATCGCTCACCGGCAGCGGCGAGTCGACGATGGTGTAGCGGAACGCCTTGTCGCTGTCGCTGGTCAGGATCAACCGTTCCAATACCGAACCACCGCCTTTGAGATGCAGCACACGTTCGGCACCGGTGGGGTTACCCATCAACTCACAGCGGTCCACCACTTCCAGGTAGCTCGCCGCGGCGCCAAAGTTGCCGACCGTTTTCCACACTTCGGTTGCCGGCGCCTGCAGATCGACTGTTTCGGAAACACTGAGCATGTAGGTATCTCCTTGCGAGTGGCAATGCCCAAGCCTGCGTCGACGACATTGTCGTCGCTAGGAACGCGGCTTGCCTTGGCAACCTACTCGCCTGACCACCGGGAAAAAAGCTGCAGCGCAACGTAGCGGCCACGGGTAACGGCGGCGCTTATCGTTCGAGCGCTGCGCTCATGTCGCTGTGGAAAGCCCTGGACGCGTAGACGGCTGGACGCGCTCGCCGCTAGTCCGCTGTAACCCAGCGTTGCCAGACACCGTCGCCACCAGGTCGTTGTCGATGGTCAGGCATTGGTCGGCGATCTGCGCCACGCTGGCACGGTGCGAAACGGCGATCATGATCGTCTGCGGCAGGCGGCGTTTCAACGCTGACAGCACGGCGATTTCGGAAGCCGCGTCGAGCGCGCTGGTGGCCTCGTCCAACAACGCCAGGAAAGGCCGCCGCAACATTACCTGGGCGACGAGCAGGCGTTGCAATTCACCGCCGGAAAGCCGGCTCGACGAGCTGTTCAGCGCCGTGTCCAACCCGTGCAAGGTGTTGGCCAGACGCTTGCCCAGACCGACATCCGCCAAGGCCTGCTGCAGCATCTCGTCGGTGGCTTCGGGGGCCGCCCAGAGCAGGCATTCGCGCACCGTGTGCTGCCAGGGCCGCACATTCTGGCTGACGTAGGCGCCATGGCGCACCAGCGCGCGATACGCGTCGAAATCGATGTGTTGACGATCGACTCGCGCCGTGAACGCCGCCGGCGTGGTCATCCCGGCCAGCACATCGACCAGGCTGCTCTTGCCGATGCCCGAGTCGCCGCAGATCAAGGTCAGCTCGCCCGGTGCCAGCACCAGTTGGCTTACCGTCAGCGCGATGGGCGGCGGCGTCAATTCAACCCGCTCGATATGTAGCGTGCCCACCGCCGTCGGCTGGCGTGACGCCACCACGGACGCGCGCGCCGACTCGACCTTCATGTAACGGTGCCACAGCTCGAATGCCGGCCCCGCCGAGCGCAGTTGCTGGAAGCTTTGCCGAGTCGCCACCAGGTAAGGCAACAAGCGTCCCATTAGCAGGCACACCGCGATCAGCGACGCTTGATCGATGCCGCGCCAGTGGTGAGCCAGCACGAATATCGCCGCGATCCCCACCGCCGCCAGCAATTGGAGCACCAGTTGTCCCGACGCCACCAATTCCAATTGGCGGCGGTAGCCTTGGCCCAGGCGGTCGGAAATCGTGCCGTAGCTGGCCTTCTCCGCATCCTCCCGTTCGAACGAGCGAACGTGGCGCAGACGGCGTGGAAAATCCTCGCTGAGCCAGAACAGCCGGGTGATGTCGGCCACGTACTGGCGACTGACCTGCGCCTGCTCGCTTCCGTACATGCGCGAGGCCAACAAGCCCAACCCCGCCAGCACCGGCATCATCAACATCAACGGCGGCGAAACCCAAAACGCAAAGCCCAGACTGACCGCCGCGGTGACGCCCGCCACCAGCAACTGCAGCAGGGCGCTGAAGCCCTGCACCATGATTTCGACATTGTGGGTAAGGATGTTGGCGATTTCCGCCGAAGTCGCGTCAGCCAGCGACGTCAGCGGCGCATCGATCAGGCGCGCATGCACCATGCGCCGCAGGCACGTGCCGTGACGGCCCACCAGCCGCGCACCCAGCCGCGCGACCTGCCAGCGCAGCAGCGCGAAGACCGCGGTTACAATGGCGAAGGCCGCCGCTTGTACTTCAAGGCCGCCGTGCAGATCGAGCAGGCCACCAGCAAATCCCAGTGGGCGCCCTGGTTGCACCAGCGGCACCAGCCATATCGCCGCGAGATTGCCGGCTAGCGCCGAAGCCAGCGACAACATGACGTAAGCGATGATTTCCATCACGTCGAGGCGGGTGAGCGTGCGCACAAACAGACGCAGCAGGTGCGGCGGGGCTTGCGCGGGTGTCGATGGCTGCGGTGACATCGCTACACGTCCACGTCGCCGTGCGTGGGCTTTAGCCGCACCGTGGGTAAAGCCTGCGTGACGTTCAGAACGACGCCTCCGCGAGCGGGACTCGCCTGTCCACGCGCAGGCTTTCCCGCGCGGCGGCCTGCACCTGCACCGAACCGGTTTGCTGCGCTTGAAAAGGCGCATCGAGCAGTTGCCGCAGCGCATCGACGGAAGCGCGTGGATGACGCCCGCGGCGCAATTCATGCACGCCAATTTCAATCATTCGCTCTACAAAGTGATCCCAGCCTGGCTGTTCCGCGGCATACGGTTGATCGGCCAACAGCCGTTCGGCGATCGCGTCGCTGGGCATCGGGCGAAGCAAGTCATCCGGATTTTCGGCCGGTTGATTGGAAACGAACACCGTGCCGATCAGTTTCAGCGGTGCCGGCGCCAGCCGACCGTGGCCCAGGCGCAGATCGGCCTCGTATTTCTCCACACCGCTGCGGCGGCGAATCACCGGCGCCTGGCTGATCCAGCGTGCTGTCGTGGCATCGTCGATGAAGCGCAGCGCATCAGCCTGCACATGCAAATAGTTGGCGACGCCAGTGGCGAACAAGCTCTGCGGCTGCACGAAAACGGCGTCCTCGGCGACAAAATCCAGCCCCTGCAGCAGGCTGTGCAAGGCCAGGGTCGATTTGCCGGAACCACTGGCACCCAACAGCAGCGCGCCGCGCCCATCACGCCCGACACAAGCGCCGTGCAACGGCACCAACCCCTGCCCGCGCGCCGCCAGCATGAAGACGGCGAACTCGATCAACTCGTAACGCAGGTAATAGGACTGGCACAGCATGTCGTCGGAGGCCACCACCAGCGCCCGCTGCTGCTGCGGAGCCAGCACCACGTAATTGAACGCGTCCATGATGCCGTAGAGCAGGCCCGACGCCGTATGCATGCGCACCGGGGGCGGCTCGTCCAGCGCCGGCGCCGCTTGACGCGACAGCAGTCGCAGCTCGATGCGGAACTCCGGTGCCGCCGTCGCGAACTGATGCGCCGGCACGCCGTCGTACGCCGCCTCTACCAGGCTCAGCAACGCTTCACTGGCGCTTTCAAATCGGAAACGCGCCCCCGCGATCTGCTTGTGCCGCGCGAAAGGAAGCCGGGCTCGTTCACGGAAAGGGTCGAAGCAGTCGTCACGAAGACCGCGTGAGTTACTCAAAGCCATCGTCGTCCTCGAAGTCTAGGCCGATCGGATTGCGCGGCAGCGTGCCGCACGATCCCTACGTTGGCAGTGAGTGCGGCCGCAGGCAAAAAAGGTTGCCTTGATCGGCGACGGCTCGCGGGCATCGCCGGCCAGAGGCCCATGCCCGCGCGGCTAGAGCGCAGCGGCAAAACGATGGCTGAATATTTTTGTCCGGCGAGGCAACCGATGGAGCGCGCCATGGCACTCACGACCATGCAGCGCTGAATGATGAGGCCAATACATCGGCACCCTCTTCCCCCGTCAGCGCTGCAGCTTATCCCCACGGCTACATTTGAGGCCCCTTTGCGATGCTAAAGATTCAGGTCGGCCACTCGTACTTCCTGCGGTACGATCGGAAACAGTGGGAGCGCGGCAAGCCGTATCCACCGCTCGCCACGATTCAGATCGGATCCCTGCTCAGGGACATGGGACACGAGTTGTCGCTGTTCGACGCGATGCTCGCTGAGGGTGTTGAAGATTATCAAGGGTCACTGCAGGCCGCGCGGCCAGACGTGGTGGTGATCTACGAGGACAACTTCAACTACCTGACCAAGATGTGCCTGAGCCGCATGCGCGAAGCGGCCTGCCAGATGATCGGCGAAGCACGCGCCAGCGGTGCTCGGGTACTGGTCGCTGGCTCCGATGCCTCGGACCATCCGGACGCGTTTCTCGCTGCCGGTGCCGACGCGGTGCTGATCGGCGAAGGCATCTCGGCCTTGATCCAATTGATCGAGCGTCTTGATGGCAGCCGCGATATCGACACCCAGGCCTGGGTGTCCGGCATCGTCGGCGTCGCCACGCTGGTCGACGGCAAGACCCAGCAGACCCGCATCGGCGTGATGCCCCCGGACCCGCGCGTGGTCAGCCGTCCGGCCTGGGATCTGGTGGACATCGAGCGCTACCGCGCGCTGTGGACCGAACGCCACGGTTACTTCAGCCTCAACATGGCCGCCTCGCGCGGTTGCCCGTTCCGTTGCAACTGGTGCGCCAAGCCGATCTGGGGCAACCACTACAAGCAGCGCAGCGCGCAGGACGTGGCGGCGGAGATGAGCTATCTGAAGCACACCTTCAAGCCCGACCACATCTGGATGGCGGACGACATCTTCGGCTTCCATATCGACTGGGTGACCGAGTTCGCCGAGCATCTGCGCGCCACCGACGGCTCGGTGCCTTTTACCATCCAGACGCGCGCCGACTTGGCCAGCGAACGCATGGCCGAGGCGCTCGCGCAGGCGGGTTGCGCGGAAGCCTGGATCGGCGCGGAAAGCGGCAGCCAGCGCGTGCTTGACAGGATGACCAAGGGCACCAAGGTGGCGGATCTGATCGCCGCGCGGCAACGGCTGGGCCACGTCGGCATTCGGGTGGGATTTTTCATCCAGCTCGGCTACCTGGGCGAAGAACTGGCCGATCTGCTGGCCACCCGCGAACTGGTCGCGCGCGCCGCGCCGGACGATATCGGCGTCAGTGTTTCGTACCCGCTGCCTGGGACCAAATTCTACGAAGAGGTCAAAGCGCAGCTCGGCAAGAAAACACATTGGCAGGACAGCGACGACCTGGCCATGATGTTCCGCGGCGTCTACGACTCGGAGTTTTACCGCCAGGTGCGCGATCTGCTGCACCAGCAGGCGACCTTGCAGCAATCGAAGGCGACCGAGCCGCCGCTGCGTTATCGCCAGGCGCATGCCGCGCTGGACGCTCGCTGGGAGGCGCTGATCGCTATCGAGCAGGCGCACCGCAGCGCTGAGCCAACCCTGCCCCCGCCGATGCAAAGCATCGCCCTGCCGCTGCTCTAGGCCGCCATGCTACCTCCCCTGAAAATCGTCAAGCACGGCCTGCGCCGCACCACCGAAGTGCTCGCCAAGGAGCTGGCGCTGGCTCGACCCGGTGGCACCCTGCCCGCGTGGAGCGAGCTGGAATGGCGGCTGGCCTCGGCGGTTGCCGTGGCGCATGGCGTGTCGCCATTGCTGAGCAAGTTATCCACGTGGCAGAACCCGACGTGGCGGCAGTTTCTGATCAGTCAGCGTGAACATGTCGAGCAACGCCATCGGCGCATCGCCACGTTGCTCGATCAGATCGACAGCGGCGCCCGTGCCGCCGGCCTGCCCATCGTGCCGCTGAAGGGTTCCGCGCTGCACGCGCTGGGGCTCTACGCGCCCGGTGACCGGCCAATGGCCGATGTCGATTTGCTGGTGCGCGAACGCGATGTGGAGGCAACGACCGCCCTGCTGCTGCAGCTTGGGTATGTGGAATCGTTCGCGCAATGGAAGCACCGCGTGTTCAAGCCCGCCACGGGCGAAGCCTTCGTCGGGCTTGGTGAACATCGCGACACGCCGATCAATATCGAGTTGCACACGCGCATCCAGGAACGCCTGCCGATTTCCACCGTCGATATCACGCCGCGGATCTATCCGCGCAATCCACGGCCCGGGCTCAATCCTTATCCATCCCATGGCGCGTTGATGAGCCACCTGCTGCTGCACGCGGCGGGCAATATATGTGGCCGCAGCCTGCGTCTGCTGCACCTCAACGACATCTCGCTGCTGGCCACGCGGATGGTTGCCAGCGATTGGGAAGTGCTGTGGGGCGAGCATGCGCACGATACGCCGTGGTGGGCGTTGCCGCCGCTGCGACTCGTCGCGCGCTATTACAAAAACGCGCTGCCCGAAGTGTTACTTCGCCGCGTGGAACGCGAGTGCCCTGCGCTACTGCGAATGATATCGCGGCGCCAAACCCTGACGCGGGTGTCGTGTTCGCAGTTGTGGCTGGACGCCTTGCCCGGCATCGAATGGTCGCGCTCTTTTGGCGAAATCTCGCGCTGCATCGTCAATCGGATCAAGCCGTCGCAAGAAAATATCAAGGAGCGCGCCGATATGGTGCGCACCCAAGTTTGGCTGCAGGGACAAAGCTGGGTCACGCTGGGCCATCGCCGGCGCATCCTGACCTGGCTCACCCAATCGATACCGCGCATGGACACGCTGTACGTGGTGCGTGCGGCGCTGGAACAACCCGACGCCGCTTAGCGTAGA
>JBEVMS010000091.1:0-4481 GCA_040508515.1 Dyella sp.
GTGGCCACCGCTGCGGTGGAACCGGAATAGATCACCAGCAGCATGGTCCAGCCGAACAGGAACCCGGCCAGCGGACCAAACGCCTCGCGCAGGTAGACAAAGCTGCCGCCGGCACGCGGTCGCCGCGCGCCCAGTTCGGCGTAGCACAGCGCACCGATAAGCGTCAGCAGACCGGCCCCGACCCAGCACAGCAGCAAGGTCAGGCCCGAGCCAGTGCGCTGCGCGGCGATGCCGGGGTTCAGGAAAATGCCGCCGCCGATCAAGCCGCCGATGACGATCAGGATGGCGTCACGCAGGGTCAGGCGGCGTAGGTAACCGGTTTGGGGTTCGGACATGCGGGGCTTGGCTTAAGAAAGACATCGCAGCATGGCGGGGGCGCCCGTCGTCGGCAAGCGCTTGCGCCGGGTCGGGGCGATCACAGCTCCAGATGGCCGCGCACGCCGATCACGCAATCGCCGCCGAGGCTGACCCGGCCGTCGGCATCGACGTTCAAGTGCACATAACCGTCGCGACCGATCTCGCGGCCCTGGCTAGCGCAGTAGCTGGCTCCCAGTGTCGCCAACTCGCCGCGCTGATGCAGCCAGGCGGCGATCGCCGCGTTGGCGCTGCCGGTGACCGGGTCTTCCGGCATGCCATCGGCCGGACAAAACGCGCGCACCGCGATCGCCGCCTGAGCGTCGCACTGACGACCAAACACGCTCACCCCGACCGCGGCCAACGCCAGGCACAGTGCGCCGATCGCCACCATATCCGGCTGCAGCGCGCGCACGCTTTCACCGCGCTCAAGGTCGCAGACGATCCAGTGCGGGCCATTGTCGATATGCGCCACGCGCGCCGCCTCAAGCGGCACACCGAGCGCGCGGCTCAGGCGGACGAGGGTATCCGCGTGCGCGGCATCGATGCGCGCCGGCGGCGCCTGCACATGGATGCGCCGTGTCGCGCCAATACCGTCCACGCGCACCGGCAGCAGACCGGCGGCGCACTCCTGGATCAGCGCGGTCTTGCCGGCGTCCACCACGCGCGCCTCGATCGCCGCATAGGCGCCGCCGACACTGGGATGCCCGGCAAACGGCAACTCCTGGCGACTGGTGAAAATGCGCAGTCGATAGTCGGCGCCGGCGTGGCTTGGCGGCAGCACAAAGGCGGTTTCAGACAGATTGGTCCAGCGCGCGATGCGCTGCATCTGCGCCGCGTCCAGCGTTTGCGCGTCCAGTACCACCGCCAAGGGATTGCCCGCACCCAGGCAATCGGCGAAGACATCCAATTGCATGAAGCGGAAGGATCGTTGCATCGGTGCATCCCAACCAGAACAGCCCGCGACGATGCCAGCGCGGTACGGCGCGGGCAAGCGCGGGGTAGGCAACTTCAAAACCGGCCGGCCAATCTGCGTTGCCATCCCACACCTGTTTGGCCACGTGGATTGGCTTAACCGCGCGGCTGGCGTGCCCTCCGATGACTGGACATTCAGCTTGATGCATTGCGCCAATAAACGAAATCTTTATACTCGGCCTCACTCGAATCAGCGGCATTGAGGCGAGTCAGCTTAGGGGGGATACCTAACCTGGGAAGATGTGATGAACAAGCTTTTTACCGCGGCACTGGCTGCTTCTCTGGCGGTCGCTTCCACCGTTTCGTTCGCCGATAGCTCGACCGGCGATTTCTTCGTCAACGCCAACCTAGGCCAGTCTCAGTACCGCGCCAGCGCCTTCAACGGCTTCGGCACCACTGGCACCAGCAACGACCGCAACGACACCGCCGGCGCCGTGCGTTTTGGCTACCGTTGGCACAGCGTGGTCGACTACGGCGTTGAAGTCGGCTACGTCGACCTGGGCAATGCGATGCTGAAGTCGTACTTTCCGGGCGCGCAGAGCAACGAAAAGTTGAGCAGCCGTGGCTACCTGCTGGGTGGCAACCTCAACTACAACATCAACGACAGCTGGTACGTGTCGGGTCGCGCTGGCTGGTACCGTTCGCAGCTCAACGATCGCGTCACCACCTACTCTGTCGTCGGTAATTTCCGCGATTCGGCTCACTCCACCGGTACCGGTGAGTATGCCGGCGTGGGCGTGGGCTACAACATCTCCAAAGCTTTCAGCGTTGGCCTGAACTTCGACGACTACCACAGCCGCGCCAATACTGGCGACCAAGGCGCGCTGACCACCGGCATGTACTCGGTCTCGGCCGAATACCGCTTCTGGTAAGTCGCCGATAGCAACGCGAGTTTGGCGTTGCGACACTAAAAAAGCCGGCTGGCGAATCTCGCCTGCCGGCTTTTTTGTTGGGCGTCAGACAAGACGGGCGGGGCGCCATGCGCTGCCTTGACGCAATCCGCTTTCATCGATGGGGCGGCTACTCGCTATGACTTAAAGCGGTCGCGGTAGCGGCGATTTGTTCCGCATCAATTTTCCTCCTTTGCCGCACTGCGGCATAATGGCGCGGATTGACCGTCGCCAGGCTGGGCCGCGACGGGGTTCGTTCCACGCCGAAGCAGCCGCTATGACCACCATCAAGCAAGACGATCTGATCCAGTCCGTCGCCGACGCCCTGCAGTACATCAGCTACTACCACCCGGTCGACTACATCACCAACCTCGCCGCCGCCTACGAGCGCGAGGAGTCGCCTGCGGCCAAGGACGCGATGGCGCAGATTCTGATCAACTCGCGCATGGCCGCCGAGGGCCATCGCCCGCTGTGCCAGGACACCGGCATCGTCACCGTGTTCGTCAAGGTCGGCATGAGCGTGCAGTGGGACGCCACGCTGAGCCTGGACGACATGATCAACGAGGGCGTGCGTCGCGCCTACAACGACCCGGACAACAAGCTGCGCGCCAGCGTGCTGGCCGATCCGGCCGGCAAACGCAGCAACACCAAGGACAACACGCCGGCGGTGATCAATGTCTCGATCGTGCCGGGCAACACGGTGGACGTGATCGTCGCAGCCAAGGGCGGCGGCTCGGAGGCCAAATCCAAGTTCGCCATGCTCAATCCGTCCGATTCGATCGTCGATTGGGTGCTCAAGACCGTGCCAACGATGGGCGCCGGCTGGTGCCCGCCGGGCATGCTCGGCATCGGCATCGGCGGCACCGCCGAGAAGGCGATGTTGCTGGCCAAGGAAGCGCTGATGGAGCCGATCGACATCCAGGAGCTGATCGCGCGCGGGCCGAGCAACCGCGCCGAAGAACTGCGCATCGAGCTGTACGAGAAGGTCAACGCGCTGGGCATCGGCGCGCAGGGTTTGGGTGGCTTGACCACCGTGCTCGACATCAAGGTCAAGGATTACCCGACCCACGCGGCCAACCTGCCGGTGGCGCTGATCCCCAATTGCGCGGCCACCCGGCATGCGCATTTCACCCTGGACGGCTCCGGCCCGGTGGCGCTTGATCCGCCCTCGCTGGAAGACTGGCCCAAGCTGACCTACAACCCGACCAACGCGCGCCGGGTCGATCTGGACAGCATCACGCCGGCCGAAGTCGCCAGCTTCAAGCCGGGCGAGGTGCTGCTGCTCAATGGCAAGTTGCTGACCGGCCGCGACGCCGCGCACAAGCGCATGGTCGACATGCTCAACAAGGGCGAGGCGTTGCCGGTGGATTTCCGTGGCCGCTTCATCTACTACGTCGGACCGGTCGATCCGGTGCGCGACGAAGTGGTCGGTCCGGCCGGTCCCACCACCGCCACGCGCATGGACAAATTCACCGCGCAGGTGCTGGAACAGACCGGCCTGCTCGGCATGGTTGGCAAGGCCGAGCGCGGCCCGGCGGCGATCGAGGCGATCAAGCAGCACAAGTCGGTGTACCTGATGGCAGTCGGCGGCGCGGCGTATCTGGTGTCCAAGGCGATCAAGGCCTCGCGCGTGGTCGGTTTCGCCGATCTGGGCATGGAGGCGATCTACGAATTTGAGGTCAAGGACATGCCGGTGACCGTGGCGGTCGATTCCAACGGCAGCTCGGTACACCAGACCGGTCCCAAGGAATGGCAGGCACGTATCGGCAAGATTCCGGTGGTGGTGGCCTGATCCATCGGTAAGCGAAAGCGGCGCTTCGGCGCCGCTTTTTGTTGGCGATGCGAGGGTGATGTGTGACAAAAGAGCGATGGGCGCGTCGCCACGCTGCCGCTACCATGCCGCGATCACTTCAAACGGATGAGCGCGCATGACCCAGCCCAGCCACGGCGGCTTTCGCTACTACGACATGCTGGTCGCCGGGATGGTGGCGGTGTTGCTGTGCTCCAACCTGATCGGCCCAGCCAAGGTCAGCGAGATCAACCTGCCGCTGATCGGTATGTTGAGTTTTGGCACCGGTAACTTGTTCTTCCCGATCGGTTACATCTTCGGCGACGTGCTGACCGAGGTGTACGGCTACGCGCGCGCGCGGCGGGCGATCTGGGCCGGCTTCGGCGCGATGATCTTCGCCACCATCATGTCGTGGGCGGTGGTCCATATGCCGGCCAGCCCGGCCGAGCCGTTCAACCAGCAACTGCAACCGG
>JBEVMS010000129.1:0-17534 GCA_040508515.1 Dyella sp.
ACGCGCCGCGGCGAAGTGCTGCGCACGGTGCCGCGCGATAACGAATCGATCAACGAGTGCTGGCTGTCCGATCGCGATCGCTACAGCCATCAAGGCCTGTACGCCGCCGACCGAGTCAGCGAGCCGCAAGTCAAGCGCAATGGCGTTTGGCAGAGCACCAGTTGGGACGACGCGCTGGGCGTCGCCGCCGAAGCGCTCAAGCGCGTGCCTGGCAACGAGTTGGGCATTTTGGTGCATCCGGCCAGTTCCAACGAGGAAGGCGATCTGCTGCTGCGTTTGGCCCGTGGTTTGGGCAGCGCGCATATCGATCACCGTCTGCGCCAGCTCGACTTCGCCGACCAGGCTACGGCGCGTGCGTTTGGCACGCCGGTGGCCGAATGGGCGCGCGTCAAAGCGGCGTTGCTGATCGGCTCGGATCTGCGTCACGAGCTGCCGCTGCTCAATCACCGCTTGCATCAGGCGACCAAGAAGGGCGCCCAGGTATTCGCGGTCAATCCGATCGACTACGACTTCAACTACCGCTTGGCGGGTGCGTCGATCGTCGCGCCGCAAGCGATGGTCGGCGCGCTGTTGACGCTGGCCCGCGCGGTGGTGGATGGCGGTGCATCGGCACCGGCCGCGCTGGCCGAGGCGATTGCCGCAGTCAGCGCCGACGACGGCGACCGGCTCGCCATCGACGCGCTCAAGAGCGGCGCGGCGGCGGTGATCCTGGGCGAGGCGGCGGTGACGCATCCGCAGGCCTCGTGGCTGCGCGCGCTGGGCAAGTTCATCGCCGAGGCCACCGGCGCCGGCTACAACGAGCTGCCGGTCGGCGCCAACGCGCTGGGTCTGACTCAGACCGGCGTCTTGCCGGGTAACGGCGGTCTGGATGCACGCGCGATGCTGCTACAGCCGCGCAAGGGCTACGTGCTTTATGGCGTGGAGCCGCCGCACGATTTCGCCGATGGCGCCGCCACGCTGCAAGCGCTCAAGGGCGCCAGTGCCGTGGTTGCATTTGCGGCGTTTGCCAGTGATGCGCTGCGCGACGTCGCTGAGGTGATCCTGCCGATCGCGCTGCTGCCGGAGAGCGATGCCAGCCTGGTCAATGTCGATGGCATGGTTCAACAGGTCAGCGCCGGCGCCATCGCACCGGGGCAGACTCGTGCAGGTTGGAAGGTATTGCGCGCGCTGGGCGGTCAATTGCAGTTGAGCGGCTTCGAATTCGACGATCTGACCGGGTTGCGCGCTGGTAGCGTGTCAAAGCCGCCGGTGCCGCGCGAAGGTTTGGCCGTCCGCGCTGACGTTAGCGGTCTGACGCGTGTGGCCAACTGGCCGATCTATCGCACCGATGCGGTTCTGCGTCGCGCGGGAGCACTGGCCGCGCATCCGCTCAATCGCGCGCCGGCGGTTCGACTCAATGCCGAGGAAGCGCAGCGGCAGGGCCTGACCGCGGGGGCAGGAGTCAGCATTGCCGGGCAGGTATTGCCGCTGGTGATCGATCCGGCAGTGCCCACTGGCGCGGTCTGGATCGAGGCAGCGCACTCGGCTACCGCCACGTTGCCGCCGTATGGCGCAACGATCACCTTGGGCAAGGCGTAAATCATGGCCGCAGAGCTTTTCAATCACCTGTTGCTGCCGATCATCTACATCCTGTGCATCGCGGTGCCGCTGATTCTGGCGGTGGCGTTTTATGTGTACTGGGAACGCAAGGTGCTCGGTTGGATGCACGTGCGAATGGGACCGAACAAGGTCGGCCCGCTGGGTTTGCTGCAAACCTTCGCCGACGTGTTCAAGCTGTTGCTGAAAGAAGTCATCCTGCCCAGCAGCGCCAACAAATTCCTGTTCTATCTGGCGCCGATGCTGGCGCTGGTGCCGGCGTTCGCGATCTGGGCGGTGATACCCTTCGGTGAAAAGATGGTGCTGGCCAACGTCAACGCCGGCCTGCTTTATTTGCTGGCGATGACCTCGATCGGCGTGTACGGCATCATCCTGGCTGGCTGGGCCTCCAATTCGCGCTACGCCTTGCTGGGCGCGATGCGTTCGGCGGCGCAGGTGATCTCCTACGAGCTGGCGATGGGCTTGTGCCTGGTCTGCGTGCTGGTGCTCGGTGGCAGCCTCAACCTCACCGACATCGTGCACGCGCAGGCTGGCGCCAAGGGCATCTTCGACTGGTTCTGGCTGCCGTTGCTGCCGGTGTTCGTGATCTATTTCATCTCCGGCGTGGCCGAGACCAACCGCGCGCCGTTCGACGTGGCCGAGGGCGAGTCGGAAATCGTCGCCGGTCACATGGTGGAGTATTCCGGCGCGGCGTTTGCGCTGTTTTTCCTGGCCGAATACGCCAACATGATTCTGGTCAGCTTTTTGGCCTCGATCCTGTTCATGGGCGGCTGGCTGTCGCCGTTTCCGGCGAGTTGGGGATTCATCGGCCATGGCGGCTTCATCTGGCTGTTCGCCAAGGCCTTCATGTTCGCCTTTTTGTTCCTCTGGTTTCGCGCCAGCTTTCCGCGCTACCGCTATGACCAGATCATGCGGCTGGGTTGGAAGGTTTTCATTCCCATCGCCATCGTCTGGGTGCTGGTGTCCGGCTGCATGAAGTACTTCGGCTGGGTCAGCATCGGCCCGGGAGCATAAGAAATCACATGAACCGCATAGCCGCCTACTTCAAGAGCCTGCTGCTGATCGAGCTGCTCAACGGTATGAGCTTGACCTTCCGCTACATGTTCAAGCCCAAGTACACGATGCGCTACCCGATGGAGCACATCCCCCAGTCCAACCGTTTTCGCGGTCTGCATGCGCTGCGTCGCTACGCCAACGGCGAAGAGCGCTGCATCGCCTGCAAGTTGTGTGAAGCGGTGTGTCCGGCACTGGCGATCACGATTGATTCGGCGCCGCGCGAGAGCGACGGCCAGCGTCGCACCACGCGTTACGACATCGACCTGTTCAAGTGCATCTTCTGCGGTTTCTGCGAAGAGAGCTGCCCGGTCGATTCGATCGTGGAGACGCATATCCACGAGTACCACTTCGAGCACCGCGGCGAGAACGTGGTGACCAAATCGCAGCTACTGGCCATCGGCGATCGCTTCGAGTCCGAAGTGGCGGCCGCTCGCGCGCAAGACGCCGCGTACCGCTGAGCGCAGGAATAACGATGAATCCGCAACTGCTTCAACTCATCTGTTTCTACGTGTTCGGTATTGTCACGGTCGGCGCCGCGCTGGCGGTGATCAGCCTGAAGAACACCGTGCACGCGGTACTGTCGCTGGTGCTGACGTTTTTCAGTACTGCCTGCATCTGGCTGTTGGCCGAGGCCGAATTTCTGGCGATCGCGCTGATCGTGGTCTATGTCGGCGCGGTGATGGTGCTGTTCCTGTTCGTGGTGATGATGCTGGACATCAACCAGGAAAAGGTGCGCGAAGGCTTTGTCCGGTTTTTGCCGGTGGGCATCGTGGTGGCGCTGGTGATGCTGGTCGAGATGCTTGCTTTGATCGGGGTCAAGGCGATGCACGCGCAGACCATGGGCCCCGATCCGGCCGCTACGGCCGGTTCCAATACCGCCTGGCTGGGCAAGGCTTTGTATACCCAATACCTGCTGCCGTTCGAAGTGGCGGCGCTGATCCTTACCGTGGGCGTGGTGGCGGCGGTGGCGTTGACCTTGCGCCATCGCGGCGGCGTGCGTCATCAGAGCGCCAATGAGCAGGTCCGCATCGATCCGCGCAACCGCGTCCGTCTGATCAAGATGGACGCCGAGCGCCCTGTGCCGCCGTCGGCGGCGCCGACCGAGGAGCCTTCCAAGTGATTACGCTTTCGCACTTCATCGTGCTCGGCGCGGTGCTTTTCAGCATCTCGGTGGCCGGCTTGTTCATCAACCGCAAGAACGTAATCGTGCTGTTGATGGCGATCGAGTTGATGCTGCTGGCGGTGAACATGAATTTCGTGGCCTTCTCGCGCTTTCTGGGCGATGTCTCCGGCCAGGTCTTCGTGTTTTTCATCCTTACCGTGGCCGCGGCGGAATCCGCCATCGGCCTGGCGATCCTGGTCTTGCTGTTCCGCAATCGCAGCACGATCAATGTCGCAGAAATCGACAGCATGAAGGGTTGAGCACATGGGTCTTTCCTCACCACTGCTGTTGACGGTTGTGTTGGCGCCGCTGGTCGGTTGCCTGCTGGCCGGACTGTTCGGCCGCTTTATCGGACGCGTTGGCGCACACACCGTCACGATCCTGGGCGTGGGGCTCTCCTGCGCGCTGTCGTTTTATGTGCTCTACCTGGTCACCCTCGGCGGGGCACTGGTCTATAACCAGAACCTTTACACCTGGTTCGAGATTGGCCACTTCAGCGTCAGCGTCGGCTTTCTGGTCGATCGGCTGACCGCGATGATGATGGTGGTGGTCACTTTCGTATCCTTCCTGGTGCACGTTTACACCGTCGGCTACATGAAGGACGACCCTGGCTACCAGCGTTTCTTCAGCTACATCTCGCTGTTCACCTTCTCGATGTTGATGCTAGTGATGAGCAACAACTTCATGCAGCTCTTTTTCGGCTGGGAAGCGGTGGGCTTGGTGTCGTATCTGCTGATCGGCTTCTGGTTCAAGAAGCCGACCGCGATCTACGCCAACTTGAAGGCCTTCATCGTCAATCGAGTGGGCGATTTCGGTTTCCTGCTGGGCATCGGCGCGGTGCTGTATTTCTCGGGCTCCCTGGACTACGCGCAAGTCTTCGTGACCAGTGCCAGCCTGGCCGGGCGCACGGTGGAGATCACCTCCAGCGTGCACTGGGACGCCGCCACGGTGATCAGCATCTTGCTGTTCATCGGCGCGATGGGTAAATCGGCGCAGGTGCCGCTGCATGTGTGGCTGCCCGACTCGATGGAAGGCCCCACGCCGATTTCCGCATTGATCCACGCGGCCACCATGGTCACCGCGGGCATCTTCATGGTGGCGCGGATGTCGCCCATATATGAGTTGTCCTCGACCGCGCTGAGCTTCGTAATGGTGATCGGCGCCACCGGTGCGCTGTTCACCGGTCTGATCGGCATCGTGCAGAACGACATCAAGCGGGTGGTGGCGTATTCCACGCTGTCGCAGCTGGGCTACATGACTGTGGCCTTGGGCGCGTCCGCCTATGCCGGCGCGGTGTTCCATCTGATGACCCACGCGTTTTTCAAGGCGCTGCTGTTCCTGGGCGCCGGCTCGGTGATCATCGCCATGCATCACGAGCAGGACATGCGCTACATGGGCGGCCTGCGCAAGTACATGCCGATCACCTGGATCAGCATGTGGATCGGTTCGCTGGCACTGTGCGGCGTGCCGTTCTTTTCCGGCTTCTATTCGAAGGACGCGATCATCGAAGCGGTCGGCGAATCGCATCGCTGGGGCTCCGGCTACGCGTATTTCTGCGTGATGGCCGGCGCCTTCGTCACCGCGCTGTATACCTTCCGCCAGTTGTACCTGACCTTCCACGGCAAGGAGCGCTTCGTGGTGGTCGGACATCGTCATCATCATGCTCACGCTACGCATGGTGATGCCCATGCCCATGCGAACGATGCCCACCACGCGCACAAGCCCGGCGAGCTGGAGCATGCGCCGCACGAGTCGCCCTGGGTGGTCACCGTGCCGCTGATCCTGCTGGCGATCCCGTCGCTGTTGATCGGTTTTTTTACCGTGGGCCCCTTACTGTTCGGCAACTGGTTCGCCAGTGCGATCCGGGTGAACGAGGCCAACGACGTGCTGGGCGACCTGGCGCACGAGTTCCACGGTTCGCTGGCGATGGCCTTGCACGGCTTCACTCAGTTGCCGTTCTTCCTGGTGCTCACCGCGTTCGCGATCTGCACGTATATCTACCTGTTCAACCCCGCGATGGCGGGCAAGATCAAGAAGGCGCTACAGCCGATCTACACCGTGCTCGATCGCAAGTACTGGATCGACGACGTCTACTACGCGGTGTTCGCCAAAGGCAGCGTGGCGTTGGGGCAGAAGTTCTGGAATGTCGGCGACCGCAAGCTGCTGGACGGCGGCATGGTCGGC
Organism: Dyella sp.; assembly: GCA_040508515.1. Taxonomy (GTDB): domain Bacteria; phylum Pseudomonadota; class Gammaproteobacteria; order Xanthomonadales; family Rhodanobacteraceae; genus JBEVMS01. Next base: position 5,999 of record JBEVMS010000129.1, read on the forward strand.
GGCCCGGTGGCGATGATCCAGCGATTGGCGATGGTGCTGCGCAGGCTGCAATCGGGCTACCTCTATCACTACGCCTTCGCCATGATGTTCGGACTGGTCCTGCTGCTCGGCGGATACTGGCTGTTCGGGCGCTGAGACTCTAGGGAAGCAATGTAATCATGTCGAATTATCTGCTCAGCATTCTGACCTGGGTGCCCGTCCTAGGCGGCATCCTCTTGCTGATCGTGCGCGACCGACGCCCAGATCTATTGCGTTGGATCACCCTCACCATCGCCACCGCGATGTTCCTGCTGAACCTCTCGATGTGGCCGATGATGGACCACAGCAATCCGGGGATGCAGTTCGTCGAGCACTTGTCCTGGGGCGGCCCGATCCACACCGCCTATGCGCTGGGCGTGGACGGCATTGCCTATGCGATGACCTTGCTGGTTACCTTCGGCACCATGCTGGTGGTGCTCGGCTCATGGGGTTCGATCACCTACCGGCTGCATCAGTACATGGCCTGTCTGATGATCATGGAAGGCCTGATGATCGGCTGCTTCTCGGCCACTGACGCGCTGCTGTTCTACGTGTTCTTCGAGGGCATGCTGATCCCGATGTTCCTGTTGATCGGCATCTGGGGCGGCCCCAAGCGCATTCATGCGGCACTGAAGTTTTTCATCTATACCTTTTTCGGCTCGATCATGCTGTTGACCAGCTTGATCTACCTCTACAACAAGGCCGGCACGTTCGACATCCACACGCTGGCTCAATTGCCGTTGACGCATACCGAGCAGACCTGGTTGTTCTTCGGTTTCCTGGTGGCCTTCTCGATCAAGATACCGATGGTGCCGGTGCACACCTGGCTGCCCGATGCGCACGTCGAGGCGCCCACCGGCGCGTCGGTGGATCTGGCGATGATCATGTTGAAGATCGGCGGTTACGGCCTGGTCCGTTTCATGCTGCCGATCGTGCCCGACGCGGCGGCCGAGTATGCCTGGCTGATGATCGTGCTGAGCCTGGTCGCCATCGTTTACATCGGTTTCGTGGCGCTAGTACAGGAGGACATGAAGCGCGTCATGGCCTACTCGTCGGTGGCGCACATGGGCTTCGTCACACTAGGCATCTTCGTGTCGGTGTTGCTGGTACGTCGCGGCGGCAATATCGATATCGCCTTGATCGGCATGCAGGGCGCGATGGTGCAGATGTTGTCGCACGGCTTTATTTCCGGCGCGATGTTCACCTGTGTGGGCATGCTGTACGACCGCATGCACACCCGCATGATCAAAGACTACGGCGGCGTCATCAACGTGATGCCCTGGTTCGGGCTGTTTTTCGTGCTGTTCGCGATGGCCAACTCCGGCCTCCCAGGCACCAGTGGCTTCGTCGGCGAGTTCCTGGTGATCCTCTCCAGCTTCAGCGCCAGCCCGTGGATCGCGCTGTTTGCCGCCTTCACCGTGATCATCAGCGCGGCGTACATGCTGTGGATGGTCAAGCGCGTGTTGTGGGGCGAGATCGGCAATTCGCACGTCGCGGAAATGAAAGACCTCGACGTGCGCGAGTGGCTCACGCTCAGTGCGTTCGCCGGCGCCGTATTGATCGCGGGCGTTTGGCCGCATCCATTCATCCATTTGATGGATGCCTCGGTCACCCAGCTGGTCCAGCAGATCGGCATCCACAAGATTTGAGTGACATCGACCATGCCTAATCTGAATGACATTCTGATCTTGTTGCCGGAGTTCTATCTGGTGGCGGCGGCCTGCGTGCTGCTGTTGCTGGACGCCTTCATGCAACCGGCTCAGCGCGGCCTGTTGCACTGGCTGTCGGTGGTGGTACTGCTGGTGGCGATCTATCTGGTGGTGGCCGGCCAGCCCGATGTGCCGGTGACCGCCTTTGGCGGGATGTTCGTGCGCGACCGCGTCGCCGAAATTCTCAAGGTGTTCGCGCTGATCTGCACCGTGTTTGTGTTCGTTTATGCGCGACCGTATCTGCGCGATCGCAACCTCTACGTGGGCGAGTTCTACACGCTGACTCTCTTCGCGGTGATTGGCATCATGCTGCTGGTTTCGGCCGGCAACCTGGTGATGGTCTACCTGGGATTGGAACTGCTGACCTTGTCGTCCTACGCGTTGGTGGCGCTAAACCGCGATTCGCCGCTGTCGTCGGAAGCGGCGATCAAGTACTTCGTGCTGGGCGCCTTGGCCTCGGGCATGCTGCTTTACGGCATGTCGATGGTTTACGGCGCGACTGGCAGCCTGGATTTGGCGCAGCTGCGTGCCGCCGGTGCGCACGCGGCGATGCCGAATCTGCTGCAGTTCGGACTGATCTTCATGATCATCGGGATCGGTTTCAAGCTTGGCGCGGCGCCGTTTCATATGTGGATACCGGACGTGTATGAAGGCGCGCCCACCGCGGTGACCATCTTCATCGGTTCGGCGCCCAAACTGGCCGCCTTCGGTATGGCATACCGCTTGCTGGATTCGGGCATGGGCGAGCTGGTGCACCATTGGCAGATCATGCTGGCCGCGCTGGCGGTGCTCTCGCTGGCGATCGGTAACCTGGTCGCGATCGTGCAGACCAATCTCAAGCGCCTGTTGGCCTATTCGACCATTTCGCACATGGGCTACCTGCTGCTGGGTCTGGCCAGCGCCAATCCGCAAGGCTACGCCGCGGCGATGTTCTACGCGATCAGTTATGCGTTGATGGGCACTGCGGCCTTCGGTGTGATTCTGGCGTTGTCGCGTGCGGGCTTCGAGTGCGACAACATCGACGATCTCAAGGGTCTCAATCAGAAGTCGCCCTGGCTGGCGTTCTTGATGCTGCTGGTGATTTTCTCACTGGCTGGTGTGCCGCCGCTGTTCGGCTTCTACGCCAAGCTATTGGTACTGGAGGCGGCGATCCATGCCGATATGTTGTGGCTCGCCCTGGTCGGCGCGGTGTTTGCGATCATCGGCCTGTACTACTACCTGCGCGTGGTCAAGGTGATGTACTTCGACAAGCCCGAGCTGGTCGGCGAGCTGAGCGTGCAGCGTGACGCCTCGTTGCGTCTGGTGCTCTCGCTCAATGTGCTTAGCCTGTTGGTCTTGGGCGTGTGCTGGGGCCCGCTGCTGGGCTGGTGCCAGAAGGCATTTCTGGGCTGAGGATGAGCTTGGTGAGCGCACCGATCGGCTGCGGATAGTCGCGATGAAATAAAGAAGCCGCCTTCGGGCGGTTTCTTTTTATTCAAAGCCGAAAGTCCCAGCACGCCGTCAGTTGCGGATCGAAAACGAGCGATACGAAATCTGCGATTCGGGGTTTCTACGGTAGGCGTCTGGTGATTTTTATCGTGTGGATCAAGTGCTCCCGTGCCTTACAGCGATGCCAGCTCATGCAGGTGCATCGATTAGCGATGAATTTGCAAATTTCGCTTGCTCTGGCGAGCGCGATAACGCTAGAATCGTCGGCTCAGTGAAGCGCAACGATGGAGCGCGACACTTGGTTCTGAAGGCGCCAACTTTCAGGGCGAAACGTTCAAAAGATTGTCGATAAGGCTTGCAAGAATTCTGCCAAATCGGTAAACTTTTCAAACTCTGATGCGGGGTGGAGCAGTCTGGCAGCTCGTCGGGCTCATAACCCGAAGGTCGCAGGTTCGAATCCTGCCCCCGCTACCAGATCTTTCTTAGAACAAGAAAGCCTCCTCGTGAGGCTTTTTTGTTGGGCGCAAGGATGCGTTCCCGTTGCCGTCCGCATTATCATGATGCAGTCGCGCACCGACGGAGTTAGGAAAGTCGGCACATCGGCGAGATAAGGGAATGGGCCGCTTGAGCCCATTTTTTGTTTCTGGCGACGGTAAAAATCTACGGAATTATGGACACACAGGCATTAGCAACGCGCTTCACCGGAATTCTGACCGAGCTCGGTCTGGAATGCCTTGGGGTGGAATTCAACCCTTCGCAAGGGCAGAGCACGCTGCGTGTCTACCTCGACATCGAGGGGCGTGAGATTACCGTCGAGGATTGCGAGTCGGCCAGCCGCGAGCTGTCGGCGATGCTCGATGTGGAAGACCCGATTCCGGGCAACTACGTTCTAGAAGTTTCCTCGCCGGGCATCGATCGCCCGCTCTTCACCGCCGAGCAATTTGCGCGCGTGCTGGGGCAGGAGATCAAGGTGCTGCTGAAGGCGCCGTTGGAAGGACGTCGGCGCTTGCGTGGCAAGTTGAACGCCGTCGAGAACCAGCGGATTACCCTGGAAGCGGACGGCAAAGTATTTGAATTCGAGCATGCGGACGTCGACAGCGCCCGCGTGGTGCCCGACTGGGTGGCGCTCGGCTACGTGCCGCAACCCAAGCGCGGCGGTGGCAAGGCGCCGATTCCGAAGGCGCCTAAGTGAGCGAGATGTTTCTAATCCAAGAACCTTGGGGCGTCGCTACGGCGTCCATGGAGTGGCGGCAATGAGCAAAGAACTATTGCTGGTGGTCGATGCGGTAGCCAATGAAAAGGGCGTGCCGCGTGAGGTCATCTTCCAGGCCATGGAGGCCGCGTTGGCCTCGGCTGCCAAGAAGCGCTACCCGGACGAAGATCCGGATGTTCGCGTTGAGATCGATCGTCAGACCGGCGAGTACGAAACCTTCCGTCGCTGGGAAGTCATCGCCGACGATGGTGAGATGGAATCGCCGTACTTCCAGGTGCGCCTGATGGATGCGCTGGACGAGCGCGACGACGCGCAAGTGGGCGAATTCGTCGAGCAGCAGGTGGAAAACGCCGAGTTCGGGCGCATCGCGGCGCAGGCGGCCAAGCAGGTGATCGTGCAGCGTGTGCGCGAAGCCGAGCGCCAGCAGGTGGTCGACGCGTTCCAGGAGCGCATCGGCGAACTGGTCACCGGCATCGTCAAGCGCGTGGAGCGCGGCAACGTCTACCTCGATCTGGGCAGCAACGCCGAAGCCTTCATTCCGCGCGATAAGACCATCCCGCGCGAATCGGCGCGTGTTGGCGATCGCGTGCGCGGCTACCTCTACGAAGTGCGCTCGGAAGTGCGCGGCCCGCAGCTGTTCGTTTCGCGCGCCGCGCCGGAATTCATGATCGAGCTGTTCAAGCTCGAAGTGCCGGAAGTCGGCCAGGGCCTGGTCGAAATCAAGGGCTGCGCGCGCGATCCGGGCGACCGTGCCAAGATTGCGGTAGTGGCGCACGATACCCGCACCGATCCGATCGGCGCCTGCATCGGCATGCGTGGTTCGCGCGTGCAGGCGGTGTCCAACGAATTGAACGGCGAGCGCGTCGACATCATCCTGTGGCACGAAAACCAGGCGCAGTACGTCATCAACGCGATGGCGCCGGCTGAAGTGCAATCCATCATCATGGATGAAGAAAAGCACTCGATGGACATCGCGGTGGCCGAGGACAAGCTGTCCCAGGCGATCGGTCGCGGCGGCCAGAACGTGAGTCTGGCCAGCAAGCTGACCGGCTGGCAGCTCAACGTGATGACCCAGGATCAGGTCACCGCCAAGAGCGAAGCCGAGCAGGAAGCGGCGCTGCAGTTGTTCATGGACAAGCTCGAAGTGGACCAGGAAATCGCCAATATCCTGGTGCAGGAAGGGTTCTCCTCGGTCGAGGAAATCGCCTACGTGCCCAGCGCCGAGTTGCTGGCGGTGGAAGGTTTCGACGAGGACATCGTCGAGGAGCTGCGCGCGCGTGCTCGCGACGCGCTGCTTACCGAGGCCTTGGCGGTGGAAGAGAGCCTGGACGACGAGTCGCTGTCGGCTGAGCTGCTGGCGCTCAACGGCATGAACGCATCTGTGGCACAGGCGCTGGCCGAGCGAGAGATTCACACGGTGGACGATCTGGCCGATCTTGCGGTTGACGACCTGATCGATATCGATGGCATGGACGAGGAGCGTGCGGCCGCGTTGATTATGGCGGCGCGCGCACCGATGATCGAACGTCTGGAGAAGGGCGGCTAACCGCGGACGGCGGCACCTTTGGATGGGTGCGCCGAGAGGAATTCGAAAGAATTCCTCGCCATGGATGGTGGTGGCTGTGCAGCGGGTGTTGCATGGACGATAAGCGCGGGAACGGCGGAGAAAGAACACGATGTCGGACGTCACAATTAAACAACTGGCCCAGGTGCTGGGCATGCCGGTGGACAAGCTGCTCGGTCAGCTTGGCGAAGCCGGTATGAAATTCTCCGATTCGGAGCAAGTCATCAGCAGCACCGAAAAGGTGAAGCTGCTGGGCTTTCTGCGCCGTACCCACGGCAAGGCCGAAGCGATTGCCGAAGCTGACGACAGCGCGCCGCGACAGATCACCCTCAAGCGCCGCACCATGGGCGAGCTGAAGGTGGCCACGCCAGGCGGTCGCGGCAGCGCCAGCAGCGCAAAAACGGTCAACGTGGAAGTGCGCGCCAAGCGCACCTACGTCAAGCGCAGCGTTATTGCTGAAGAAGCCAGCGTCGACGGCGAGCGCGAAGATGCGCAGCGCAAGTTGAACGAATCGCAGCAGCAGCGCGCGCACGAAGAACAAGAGCGTGTCGACGCTGAGCGTCGGCGCCAGGATGAGGCTCAGCAGCGTGCCGCCGAAGAGCAGCAGCGCCGTGAGGCCGAAGAAGCGCAGCGTGTTGCCGAGGCTCAGGCCGCGGCGGCTGCGCTGGCGCGTAGCCAGGCCGCAGCGGATGCCGCCAAGGACGAGGCCAGCGAGCCTCAGGCGGCGCCGGCGGCGTCGGTTACTGCAGAACCCATCGAAAAACCCGTCGTGGAAGATCCCATTCAAACTCCCCAGCAACACACCGTACAAAAAATGGATACGCGCGAACTCGGCATGATCGTGCCGCGTATCCACGAGCCGCGTCGTCGCGAGAAACCGGTGATCAAGCCGGTCGCACCGGCTCCGGTAGCCGCCCCCCCGGTGGCGGCCAAGCCGGCGCCGCCCGCGGCACGCCCCGCACCCGCTGGCAACAATGCGCGTCCGGCACCCAGCGCATCGCCCAGCAGCGGTAGCCCCAACGCCGCCAATAACAAGCCGCGCCATGGCGCCGGTGGTCGCGATCGCGACGACAGCGCCGGTGGCAAGCGTTTTGCCGGTGGCGAACTGCATCTGTCCGAGGCCGATCGCGCACGGCGCAACAAGCGTGGCAAGCCTGGCAAGGGCGGCGGTCGCGATTTCAGTCGCAGTTCCAATAGCAGCAATGCCTCGTCCGGTCCGCACGGCTTTACCCGTCCCACCGCCGCAGTGGTACGCGAGGTAGTGGTGGGCGACGCCAACCTGGTGACCGATCTGGCGCAGAAGATGGCGGTCAAGGGCTCGGAGGTGGTCAAGGCACTGTTCAAGATGGGCGTCATGGCGACCATCAACCAGACCATCGACCACGACACCGCAGTGCTGGTGGTCGAGGAGCTCGGCCACACCCCGGTCGAAGCCAACGACAACAACGCCGAGGCTGCGCTGGCCGCGCACACTCAGAACGTCGAGCTCGATGGCGAGAAGGTCGGCCGTCCGCCGGTGGTGACCATCATGGGTCACGTCGATCACGGCAAGACGTCGCTGCTCGATTACATCCGTCGCACCAAGGTCGCCTCGGGCGAAGCCGGTGGCATCACCCAGCACATCGGTGCCTACCATGTGGAAACGCCCAAGGGCGTGATCACCTTCCTCGACACTCCCGGCCACGCGGCGTTTACCTCGATGCGTGCCCGCGGCGCCCAGTCCACCGACATCGTGGTGCTGGTGGTGGCCGCCGATGACGGCGTGATGCCGCAGACCGCCGAAGCGGTGCAGCATGCGCGCGCCGCCAAGGTGCCGATCATTGTCGCGGTCAACAAGATGGACAAGACCGACGCCAACCCGGACAACGTCAAGCAAGGCTTGGTGAAGTTGGAAGTGGTGCCGGAGGATTGGGGTGGCGACACCATGTTCGTGCCCGTCTCGGCCAAGGCCGGCACCGGTATCGACGAACTGCTGGACGCCATTTCGGTGCAGGCCGAAGTGATGGAGCTGACCGCGGTTGCCGACGGTGCGGCCTCCGGTGTGGTGATCGAGTCCAGTCTGGATCGTGGTCGCGGCCCGGTCGCTACCGTGCTGGTGCAGCAGGGGACGTTGAAGCGCGGCGATTTCGTGGTTTGCGGGGTCGAGTACGGTCGCATGCGCGCGCTGGTCGATGAGACCGGCAAGACCGTGCAGGAAGCCGGTCCCTCGATTCCGGTGCAGGTGCTGGGCTTGTCCGGCGTGCCGGAATCGGGAGACGACTTCGTGGTGGTGGCCGACGAGCGGCTGGCCCGCGAAGTGGCGGCCGAGCGCGCGCAGAAGCGCCGCGACACGCGCATGGTCAGCAAGGCCAACCGGCTGGAAGACATCATTGCGCAGATGGGTCAGGGCGCCGAGCAGCAGACGCTCAACATCCTGGTCAAGGCCGACGTGCAAGGTTCGGTGCAGGCGCTGCGCGAGTCGCTCAGCTCGATCGGCAACGAGAACGTCAAGGTCAATGTGATCGCATCGGGCGTCGGTGGCATCACCGAGTCGGATGCCACCTTGGCGGCCACCTCCAAGGCGTTGATCATCGGCTTCAACGTGCGTGCCGATGCCTCGGCGCGCAAGGTGATCGATACCTCCGGTCTGGATCTGCGCTACTTCTCGATCATCTATGACGTGATCGATCAGGTGAAGCAGGCGGCGTCCGGCCTGCTGGGTGTGGAAATCCGCGAAGAAATCATCGGTGTCGCTCAGGTGCGCGAGGTGTTCCGCAGCTCCAAGTTCGGCGCGGTGGCCGGTTGCATGGTCATCGAAGGCAACGTCAAACGCAGCAAGCCGATCCGCGTGTTGCGCGACAACACCGTGGTGTTCGAGGGCGAGCTGGAGTCGCTGCGTCGTTTCAAGGATCTGGTCGACGAAGTGCGCAACGGCATGGAGTGCGGCATCGCCGTCAAGCAGTACAACGACGTCAAGGTCGGCGATCAGATCGAATGCTTCGAGCGCATCGAGGTGGCTCGGACGCTGTAAGCGCCCCGCCGTTCGCCAGCGTTGCGTACAGTCCGACGAGCGGTGTGGTTGATCCACATCGCTCGTCGCGTTTTTGCGGTTGCCGCCACGGTGGCGACCTATGTTTAAGAGGAGCGCGTTATGCCTTCGCGTGATTTCAAACGCACCGACCGCGTCGGTGCCGAGCTGCGCCGGGAGATCGGCCTGCTGGTCCATGCCGCGGTGCGCGACCACGCGCTGCCGTCGGTCAGCGTGTCGGATGTGGAAGTGACCCGCGATCTGGACTGGGCCACCGTGTGGGTGACGGCGTTGTCGCCGGAGCAATCGATCGAAGCGATCAAGGGACTCAAAGCGTTGACGGTGGAGTTCCGCCGTTCGCTGGCGCGAGGTATGCGCCTGCGCCGGGTGCCGGAGCTGCGCTTCAAGTACGACGACTCGGTCGATAAGGGCGAGCGGATCGAAACCTTGCTGCGGCAGAATCCCGTGTCCCCGGCGCCCGAGCCGGACGCCGACGAGAGCTAAACGTGGCGAAGATCGTCTGGCGTGACCTGCATGGACTGCTGTTGCTCGACAAGCCGCTGGGTTTGAGTTCCAACCAGGCGTTGCAGGCGGCGCGCAAGCTGCTGCGCGCGGCCAAAGGCGGGCACACCGGTGCGCTGGACCCGTTAGCCACCGGCCTGCTGCCGCTTTGCTTCGGCGAGGGCACCAAGATCGCCGGTACCTTGCTGGGATCGCGCAAGGCCTACCTGGCTGAATGCCGCTTGGGCGCGACCACCCGCACCGCCGATCTGGAAGGCGAGGTGGTCGAGCGTCGCCCGGTGCCGACATTGGACGCGGCAGCGATCGAGGCCGCGCTGGTGTCGCTGCGAGGGCGAATCATCCAGGTGCCGCCGGTTTATTCGGCGATCAAGCAAGACGGCGAGCCGTTGTATCTCAAGGCGCGTCGAGGCGAAGCGGTCGACGTGCCCTCGCGCGAGGTAGAGGTGTTCACCTTGACCCTGCTCGAACACCAAGGCGACAGCTTGCGACTGTATGTCGAGTGCGGTTCGGGCACCTACATCCGCAGCCTGGCGGTCGATCTGGGCGAGGCGCTGGGGTGCGGCGCGCATCTGACCGCGTTGCGTCGGCTATGGGTCGATCCGTTCGAGAAACCGCAGATGGTTAGTTTGGAGCAGTTGCAGCAGGCCGCGGAGCAGGGCGATAGCGCGCTGGATGCGCTGCTGCTGCCCGTGGCGGCCGGGCTGGCAAAACTGCCGCAGGTGCACCTGGAGGCGGCCGACAGCGCCTCCGTGGCTCGTGGTCGCAAAGTGCAGGGCGATTTTCCTGTGGCAGAACGCGTGGCGGCTTATGCCGACGACGGTCGCCTGCTGGCATTGGCGCAAGTCGATGCACAGGGGATTTTGCAGGTGATACGCGGCTTCAATCTGGCGCCGAGGGCTGCGATTCAGCAAACGGGTTTGTGACGGTCTTGTTGTGATCGCCGCCAGCCCGTTAGAATAGGCAGCTCGTTAACACATTTTATTCATCAAGGCGAAGCTTGGGCAACGTCATCTCCGTGATGTTGCCCAAGCTTCGCATCCGCATTTTTAGGAAGAGATCCTCATGTCCCTTACCGCAGAACAGACCGGCAAGATCATTGCTGACTTCGGCCGCGTGCCCAATGACACCGGCTCGCCGGAAGTCCAGGTGGCCCTGCTTTCGGCCCGCATCGAACACCTCACCGGCCACTTCAAGACCCACAAGCAGGATCACCATTCCCGTCGTGGCTTGCTGCAATTGGTCAACCGTCGTAAGAGCCTGCTCGCTTATCTCAAGGATCGCGATCTTGGCCGCTATCAGAGCCTGATCGAACGCCTCGGCCTGCGCCGTTAATTCGGAAGGACATATCAAAGTGGCGAAAGTAACCAAGTCATTCCAGTACGGTAATCACGAAGTCACACTGGAGACGGGCGAAATCGCCCGGCAGGCGTCCGGTGCGGTTGTCGTCAGCATGGGCGGTACGGTGGTGCTGGTCACCGCGGTAGCCGCCAACAAGGCACGCGAGGGGCAGGATTTCTTCCCGCTCACGGTCGACTACGTGGAGAAGTTCTACTCCGCCGGTCGTATTCCAGGTGGCTTCTTCAAACGCGAAGGCCGCCCGACCGAAAAGGAAACGCTGACCTCGCGGCTGATCGATCGCCCGGTGCGTCCGCTGTTCCCGGAAGAGTTCAGGAACGAAGTGCAGGTCATCGCACAGGTGATCTCGCTCAATCCGGAAATCGACGGCGACATCCCGGCGCTGCTCGGCGCCTCCGCTGCGCTGAGCCTGGCCGGTATCCCGTTCAAGGGTCCGATCGGCGCTGCCCGCGTCGGTTATGCCGCCGGCAAGTACCTGCTTAACCCGACTGCCACCGAGCTGAAAACCTCGGAGCTGGACCTGGTCGTGGCGGGCACCGCCGGCGCCGTGCTGATGGTGGAATCCGAAGCCAAGCTGCTGTCCGAGGACGTGATGCTCGGCGCGGTGATGTTCGGTCATCAGCAGATGCAGGCCGCGGTCGACGCGATCAATGCGTTCGTCGCCGAAGCCGGTCGCAAGAGCTTCAAGTGGGAAGCGCCCAGCCGCAACGATGCGCTGT
>JBEVMS010000183.1:0-15155 GCA_040508515.1 Dyella sp.
TACGCACACGCTTCGCCCCTAGTCCCACCGGTTTCCTGCACATCGGCGGCGCCCGTACCGCCTTGTATTGCTGGCTGGAGGCGCGTCGCCGTGGCGGCGAGTTCGTGCTGCGCATCGAGGATACCGACCGCGAGCGTTCCACCGATGCGGCAGTCAAGGCCATCCTCGATGCGATGGCCTGGCTCGATCTCCACCACGATGACGGCCCCTACTACCAAACCCAGCGCTTGGAGCGCTACAAGCAAGTCGCCGACGAACTGATCAAAGCCGGCAAGGCCTACTACGCCTATGAGAGCAAGGATCAGATCGAGGCGATGCGCGAAGCGGCCATGGCCGCCGGCGAAAAGCCGCGTTACAACGGCTACTACCGCGATCGCAACGAGCCTTATCGCGACGACCCCAACCGGGTGATCCGCTTCAAGAATCCTGCCGAGGGCTCGGTGGTGTTCGAGGACAAGGTCAAGGGGCGCATCGAGTGGGCTAACAGCGAGCTGGACGATCTGGTGATCTTCCGCTCCGACGGTTGGCCCACCTACAACTTCGCGGTGGTGGTCGACGATATCGACATGGGCATCACCGAAGTGATCCGTGGCGACGACCACGTCAACAACACGCCTCGCCAGATCAATATCTACCTGGCGTTGGGCGCCAAGGTGCCGGAGTTCGCGCACCTGCCGATGATTCTGGACAAAGAGGGCAAGAAGCTCTCCAAGCGCACCAACTCGGTCAGCGTGATGGAGTACCGCGAGGACGGCTACCTGCCGCACGCCTTGCTCAATTACCTGGTGCGGCTTGGCTGGTCGCATGGCGATCAGGAGATTTTTTCGCGCGAGGAAATGATCGCGCTGTTCGACATCGCCGACGTCAACAAGGCCGCGTCGCGTTTTGATACCGAGAAACTGGCGTGGCTCAACCAGCATTATCTGAAGACCGACGACCCAGCCGCGCTGGCGCCGGAATTCGAATGGCATCTGGCCAAGGCCGGCATCGACTTCAGCGCTGGCCCCAAGCCGGCCGAGGTGATCGTGGCATTGCGTGATCGCGTGCAGACGTTCAAGGAAATGGTCGAGCGCGCCAAGATTTGGTACGGGCCGATCGTTGCGTGGGACGACAAAGCGGTGGCCAAGCACCTGAAGAATGACAGTGCCGCGGCGGTGCTGCGCTCGGCGGCAGCCAAGCTGCAGGCCTTGCCCACGTGGGCGCCAGAGCCGATTCATGGCGTGATCGAAGCGGTCGCCGCCGAGCTCGAACTGGGCATGGGCAAGATCGCCCAGCCGCTGCGTGTCGCGCTGACCGGCACCCAGGTGTCGCCGTCGATCGATCACACGATCTACCTGGCCGGTCGTGCCGAGGCGCTCAAGCGTATCGACGATGCCATCGCGCTGGCCAGCGCGTGATGGCCGATCTACCGATTCACGCCTGTGGATGACTTGCTGGCCAAGGCCCTTCATGGTGTGGACCTGCAATCGCCGGATGCCAGCCGGCAGCTTTTGCTCAACCTGCTGGCGCTGACGCCGTGGGCTTCCTTGATCTGGACGACGTTGCTGTTCGTGGCCGTCGGTGCGTTGCTGGGCTGGTGGCGTGGTCGCCTGTGGGCGGGGATCGGCTGGGCCTTGCTGCTGGGGCCGATCGGTTGGTGGGTGGTCTGGCGGCGCCAGCCCGCGCCACCGCCGCTGCCTGACAAGCGCTGAGGACGCCGGTGTTATCATCAGCGCCGAGGTGAATCCATTGAGCAGTCACGCGGCAGGCAAGTTGCATCACCATCATCATCACGGCGATGCGCAGAGTTTCGTGCGCGCGGTCGAGCACGCCAGCCTAGAGCGCGGGCTGCGCTTGACCCCGCTGCGCAAAGAAGTGCTTGAACTGGTGGCGGCTGCGGGCAAGCCGGTCAAGGCTTACGACCTGCTCGATCAGCTACGGGATCGTCACGGCAACGCCGCGCCGCCGACGGTTTACCGCGCGTTGGACTTCTTGCTTGAGCACGGTTTCATCCACAAGCTGGAATCGATCAACGCTTACGTCTCCTGCCATCATCCCGAAGAAGTGCATCAGGTGCCGTTCCTCATCTGCGACGTGTGCTCCAGCGCGCAGGAAGTTTGCGATCCGCGGGTCGCCACCCTGATCGAGGAGCAAGCGCGCGCGATGGGTTTTCGTCCGCAGGCGCAAACGCTTGAAGTGCACGGCGTCTGCAAAAACTGCCGCTAACACGTGGAATCGGAGCGTTGCCGTCGCGCCGCGTGCCTTGTAATGCGGGGCATCCGGGGCGCACTCCCACGCCGGCCTGCGCAGTCAAGACCTTACGGGCGTGGCGTCGACCACCGTGAGGATTGTCTTCCGCACCCCGTCACTGTGAAAGAACCATAACTATGTTATATAGTTACGTAATGACCGGCGCGCGTAACGCCCGCCGCGTCGTTGAGTGATTTCAATCCTTCGACGGGCCTTACGATGCTGGACCCCACTCCGGAACCCCGGTCACGCGGATGGCAGTTCGCCGATCGGGTCGGTGCGGCAGCTTCTTTTTTGTGCGCCATCCACTGCGCGGCGTTGCCCTTCGTGCTGGCGCTGCTGCCGCTGCTCGGGCTGACCTTTCTGGCCGATCATGCGTTCGAGCGTGGCTTTGTTTTGTTCGCCAGCGTGTTGGCCTTGGTCAGCTTGACACGGGGGTATCGGCGTCATCGTCAACCGTTAGCGTTGTCCTTGGCGCTGCCTGGTCTGAGTTTGCTGTTGATCGGGGTAACTTTCGCCGAGTCTTATTCGATTGGACTACACAGCACCTTGGTCGCTTGCGGTGGATTGCTGGTGGCCAGCGCGCATTTCATCAACTTGCGCATGGATCGCCGCTGGGGTCATCAGCATGGGCCGCAGTGTGTGCACTGAATCCTTGCACCTGTCCGATTGAACCATGCAAACCGCCGGTGATTGTGTAACGGATGTATCGCTGCCTAGCATGCGGGTATGAACAGGCACGCCCATCACCCTCATCAGCGTTCACCGGCGCACCACGACCATCGCGATGGTCAGCACGGTGCGCACGACCACCACGACCACGACCACCATCACGGGCCCCAGGTGGCTCTGGAAGGCGGCCTGGGCACGCGCGAACGCAAGCTGCTGTTCGCTTTGGTGCTGACCTTGGTCACCCTGGTGATCGAGGCGGTGGGTGGCTGGTGGTCCGGCTCGCTGGCTTTGCTGGCCGATGCCGGACATATGCTGGTGGATGCGCTGGCGTTGATGCTGGCGTTCTTTGGCGCCTGGATGGCGACCCGTCCGGCCGACTCGCGGCGCACCTACGGGTATGGACGTCTAGAAGTCCTGGCTGGCTTCGTCAACGCGCTGACCCAGTTGCTGCTGGTGGGCTTCATCGCCTACGAAGCGGTGTTGCGGCTGATGCACCCAAGCCCAATCTTGTCCGGCGTGATGTTCTGGGTGGCCCTGCTGGGTCTGGTAGTGAACCTGCTGGTATTGCGCTCGCTGCATGACCACGCGCATGACGATCTCAATATGGCCAGCGCCAGCTTGCATGTGCTGGGCGATCTGGCCGGTTCAGTGGCGGCCGTGCTGGCGGCATTGGCGGTGCGTTGGTTGGGCTGGAACTGGGCCGATCCGGCCCTTTCGCTGCTGGTGTCGCTGTTGATATTGACCAGCGCCTGGCGGCTGCTGCGGCGTTCCACGCATATCTTGCTCGAAGGGGTGCCTGAAGGGCTGGACACGGTCGAGATGGAGCACGCCCTGCACGGCGCGCACGCGGCGATCCGCAATGTGCATCACCTGCATGTGTGGCAGCTTGCGTCCGGCTCGCGGATGGCGACTTTGCATGTGGATATTCAGCAATTGGCGGATAGCGCGGCGGTGCTGGATGCGGTCAAACGCTTGCTGCGTGAGCGCTTCAAAATCAATCACGCCACCGTGCAGATCGATCCGGGGCATTGTCCGGATCCGCTGCACGGTGGCGATGAGCATGGCCATCGTTGAACTCGCAGGCGGCTGGCTATAGGGCGCCCCTTGCGCTTTGGGCCTTCGCTGCTACGATGGCCGACCGTTCTCGTATTTGAATCAAGGAGTTCCCCATGGGTAAGGGCGATCGTAAGACGCGTCGCGGCAAGACCTACCGCGGCAGCTACGGCAACAGCCGTGCGCATGGTGCGCAGCCGGCCGTGGTCGGCGCCAAGGCCACCGTGACCAAGCCGGCCGCCGCCAAGAAGGCCGCGCCGAAGAAGAAGTCGGCCTAGGTTCGTGCCGGCTTCAGCAAAAACCCCGCCTTGGCGGGGTTTTTTGTGGCCATCAAACGGCTTGGCGTGGCGATGAACCCATCCGCTCAGGCTTCGTGGCGCCGTCCACCCACATATACCGCGCGCAACAGCTGACCACCGATCCAGTAGCACAACTCGGCCGGCTGCTGCACGTTCCATAGCGCCAGATCGGCGCGCAGACCCACTTGCAGAGTGCCTCGGTCGGCCAATCCGAGCGCGCGCGCCGCCTGCACGGTGATGCCGCGCAAGGCTTCTTCCGGAGTCAGCCGGAACAAGGTGCAGGCCATATTGGCGGCCAATCGCAGCGAGAGCAGTGGCGACGTGCCGGGATTGCAGTCGGTGGCGATGGCCATTGGCACGCCGTGCTGGCGCAGGCTTTCGATCGGCGGCAGCTTGGTTTCGCGCAGCGCATAAAACGCGCCCGGCAGCAGCACCGCCACGGTGCCGGCGGCGGCCATGGCGCGCACGCCCTCTTCGCTGAGGTGTTCCAAATGATCGGCCGACAAACCGCCGAATTCGGCCACCAAGGCCGCGCCGCGTTGATCGGACAATTGCTCGGCGTGCAGTTTGACGGGTAGCCCAAGCGCGCGCGCCTGGGTAAAAACCTGACGGGTTTCCGCCGGGGTGAAGCCGATCGTCTCGCAGAACGCATCGACCGCATCGACCAGTCCTTCGGCGGCCAGCACGGGCAGCATCCGACAGACCTCGGCGACATAAGCGGCACGTTCGGCGGCGTACTCGGTTGGCAGTGCGTGCAGGCCCAGAAAGGTGGTGCGCACCTCAATCCCCAGCGCCTTGCCCAGATGGCGCGCCACGCTGAGCATGCGCCGCTCGCTGGCCAGATCCAGCCCGTAGCCGGATTTGATTTCCAGCGTGGTGACGCCGTCGTGGCGCAGCGCACGGGCGCGCGGCAGCGATTGCCGGTAGAGCGAATCCTCATCAGCGGCGCGGGTGTCGCGCACGCTGGAGGCGATACCGCCACCGGCGCGGGCGATCTGTTCGTAGCTGACGCCGTTCAAGCGTTGATCGAACTCCTGCGCGCGGTCGCCACCGAACACCAGGTGGGTGTGGCAGTCGATCAGGCCGGGAGTCAGCAGGGCGCCGTCCAGCCATTCCACATGTTCGGCGTGACGTTCGGCATCCGCGGGTAGCTCCGCGCGTGGGCCGACCCAGGCGATGCGTCCTTGGGCGATCGCCAGGGCGCCGTCCTCGATCAAACCGTAAGGTTCGTCGCCGGCAAAGGTGGCGATGCGGGCTTGGAGCAGCAGGCGGTCCCAGCGTGTGGTGCTCATTGCGGTTTGTCTGGCACGTCGGGGCGTGCCGCGGAGGAGGGCGCGTCGCTTGCTTCGGCGGTGGGCTGACGGCTGGCGAGTTCGCGTTGGTGTCCCTCGATCAGCCGCTCGGCCAGCGCACGGTAAACCGGTTTGCGGCAGACCAGTGCGGACACCGCGCGCGCCAGCAGGCAGGCGGCCATGATCGGCAAGGCCATCTGATGGTTGGCGGTCAGTTCCATCGAAATCACCGTGGCGGTCAAGGGCGCCTGGGTGACGCCGGCCAGATACGCCGCCATCGCCAGCAGCACCATCGCCTGCGGATCGACCCCGGGCAGCAGTGCGCTGAGGTTGCTGCCCAGGCCGGCGCCGACCGCCAGCGCAGGCGAGAAAATTCCGCCGGGGATGCCAGCCCAATACGACGCCACGTTACCCAGAAATTTCAGGACGCCGAAGCCGCCCACAATGTCGCCGTGCCCCTCAAGAATCGCTTTGGCCTGGGCGTAGCCGGTTCCGTAAAGGCCTTGGTGGGTGAACTGGCTGAGCAGTACCAAGGCCAATCCGCAGCCGGCGGCGAACCACACCGGGTTGCGCGCGCGAACCCGTCCGACGAGGCCGCGCAGGCCGCGATCGTGGGGCAGAATCAAGCGCGCGAACAGGCCACCCGCGAGTCCGCAAACCAGCCCGGCAGCGAGCACCGCCAGCCAGGCACGACCCAGTGGCAGGCTGATGTCGATGGTGCCGAAATAGGCGTAGTTGCCGAGCAGGCCCAGCGACACCAGTCCGGCGATGAACACCGCGGTCAGCAGCACGCCGCTCATGCGGTGCTCGAAGGCGCCGCTCATTTCCTCGATGGCGAAGACGATGCCGGCCAGCGGGGTATTGAAGGCGGCGGCCAGGCCGGCGGCCGAGCCGGCCAGGATGAAGCGCCCGGCGGCGGCCGGGTCGGCGAAACCGAAGCGCCGGCCCAGGACGTAGAGCAGGCCCGCGCCGACATGCACGGTGGGGCCTTCGCGCCCGACCGAGGCGCCGCCGAGCAGGGCGATCAAGGTCAACGCTATTTTGCCCAGCGCCACTTTCAGCGACAGCAGGCCACTGCGAAAGTCGTCGTCCTCGACCTTCAGCGCAGCGATCGCCTGCGGAATACCCGAGCCGCGCGTGGGCTTGAGGATGCCGTTGGTGGCCCAGGACAGCAGCGCGAACACCGCCGGCGTGATCAGAAACGGCCAGTAGCGGCCGTGCTGGACGATCCGCTGGAACACCCCGAACAAATAATCAGCCGCCTGCGCAAAGCCCACCGCGGCCAGGCCGACCAGGATCGCGCCGGCCCAGAACAGCACGCGTCGGCGCCACTGCATCAGCGAGAACATTTCCGACTCGTGCAGGCGCTGACCGATCCGCTGGCGATAGGACGTGGGGTGGGGGTCAGGTGCGCTCATAAGGCGCCATCGGTGCTGCGAGCCCAGCGGGTTTCATAAAGATCAAAGCGGCGATCCTTGAGGTTCTGCACCGCGCCGGCGTTGCGTGCGCGCGCCAAGCTTTCCAATCGCAGGTCAGCGAATAAGACGGTTTCGATGTTGGGGGTGGAATCGGCCGCGATGCCATCGCGCGCGAACGGAAAATCGCTGGGCGTGAGGATACAACTCTGGCCGTACTGGATATCGAAATTATTGACCCCAGGCAGGTTGCCGACATTGCCCGAGAGCACCACGTAGCATTGGTTCTCGATCGCGCGCGCCTGCGCGCAGTAGCGTACGCGCAAGTAACCTTCGCGTACGTCGGTGCAGAACGGCACGAACAAAATCAGCGCGCCCTGGTCGGTCAGGTGACGGGCTACTTCGGGGAACTCGGCGTCGTAGCAGATCATCACCCCGATCGGACCACAATCGGTGAGCACGGTGGCCGCGCTGTCGCCGCCGGAGATGTTCCACACGGTGCGTTCGCTGGGCGTGGGATGCAGCTTTTCGCGCTCGTGGATCGAGCCGTCGCGCAGGCACACGTAGCAGACGTTGTGGATGTCGCCGTTGGCCTGTTCGGTGGGATGCGAGCCGGCGATGATATTGATGTTGTAGTGCACTGCCAGGCGACTGAAGAGTTCCTTCACCTGCGGGGTGTACTGGCTGAGCCGCTGGATCGACTCCACCGGCGACAGCTCGGCGTTTTCGATCGACAGCAACTGCAAGGTGATCAGCTCGGGGAAGGTCACGAAATCGGCGCTGTAGCCGGCGGCGATGTCGGTGAAGTATTCGACCTGGGTGGCGAATTCCTCGAACGAGCTGATCCGCCGCTGCAAGTACTGCACTGAGGCGACGCGCACCGAGTCGGGCAACCGTTGGGTGGAGGTGATCGGCGGCATGTCCGGGTGGTCGAGCAGTTGCGGATTGCGCCACACCAGATGCGCGGCGTAGCCCAGCGACTCGTGATCCGAGGGCACGTACTCGCGCAGCAGACCGATTACCTCGAACGCGTTGGAGAGCTGAAAGCTCAGCGTCTGGTCGCGCCGGCGACCCTCGACCACCGCCTGCACATACGCCTGCGCGCTGCCGTAGCGAGCGATGTTGCGCGCCAGCCCGGGGATGCGCCCGCCGAACACGATGCCGCGCAGTTTGAAATCGCTGCACAGCCGTTTGCGCGCCTGGTACAAGCGTTGGCCGATGCGCATGCCGCGGTAGTCCGGATGCACCACCACTTCCATCCCGTACAACCAATTGCCGTCGGCCTTGTGACGCGAGCCCATGCCGCCGCCGGTGATCTGCATCCAGGTGTGCGGCGCCAGCGCGGTGGCCTCGTCGATGCGGAACGTAGCGCAGTAGCCGACGATGCGCCCTTCGTACTCGACCACGAACTGGCCTTCGGGAAAATGCGTCTGCTGGGAGCGCAGCATCTCGGCCGAATGGCCCCACTCGGCGGTATAGACCCGCGCGGTAAGCGCCACCAACTGGGCGACGTCGTCGGGCTGCGCCTGACGCAGCATCAGCTTGGCCGGGTGGGCATTGAGGGTAACCATGGCTTCAATTATGCCCTTGCCGACTATCCAGAGCGATCATTGAAATAACGTCTGATCCGGCAGTGCGTGGTTCGACGCATCACTCGCAGGCTGGCGCGTCGAAGCAGGATGAGGTCGGGAAGCGGCGCGTTGCCTCAGCCTGACGTTGCGCCAACCCGCCCGAAACCGGCAAGCTGCCGTCATCCCCAGCGCGCCCGGAGCACGCCACCATGGCTGACGATCAGATGACTTTTTTCCATGCCGAGCAGGCGTGGATCGATGGTTGGCAGGGAGATGTCGCGCTGACCCTTTTTCAGGGGCGCTGGCAGGCAAGCGCAGACGGTGGCCGCGCCGAGCGACTGGGCGGTTGGGTATTGCCAGGCATGCCCAACGTGCATTCGCATGCGTTTCAGCGCGCCATGGCCGGCCTGGCCGAACGACGCGACCGTGCCGACGACAGCTTCTGGACCTGGCGCGAGACCATGTATGCGTTCGCCGCGGCGGTGGGGCCCGAGGCGCTCAAGGCGATCGCCGCGCAGTTGTACGTGGAGATGCTCAAGGCCGGCTACACCCAGGTCTGTGAATTCCATTACCTGCATCACCAGCCCGACGGCACGCCCTACGCGCAACCCGAAGCGATGTCACAGGCACTGATCGAGGCGGCGCGTGAGGCCGGCATCGCGCTGACTTTGCTGCCCGTGCTGTACATCAGTGGCGGATTCGACGGCCGCCCGCTGTCGCTGCGCCAGCGCCGTTTTGGGCACGACGTGGACGGCTATTTGCGCTTGCTGGAACCGCTGCTGCGACAAGAATCGGACGATCTGCGCATCGGCATCGCGCTGCATTCGTTGCGCGCGGTGCCGGCGGAGGCGATGGCCCATTTGTTGGATAGCCCGTTGCTGCGCGATCGGCCGATCCATATCCATGTGGCCGAGCAACTGGGCGAAGTGCACGATTGCCTGGCCAGCCGTGGCGCGCGGCCGGTCGAGTGGCTGCTCGATCACGCCCCGGTCGATCACCGCTGGTGCCTGGTCCACGCCACCCATCTGACCGCGCAGGAAACCACCCGATTGGCGGCCAGCGGTGCGATGGCCGGCCTGTGTCCGACCACCGAGGCCAACCTGGGCGATGGCCTGTTTCCGCTGGCGGACTATCTGGACGCGCAGGGCGCTTGGGGTATTGGATCGGATTCGCACATTTCGGTGTCGCCGGTGGAGGAACTGCGCTGGCTCGAATACGGGCAGCGCCTGGCCAGCCGGCATCGCAATATCGCCGCGCGCAGGGAGGGCGTCAGCGTTGGCGAGACGCTGTGGCGTGGCGCCCTCGCAGGGGGCGCGCAGGCGTCGGGGATGCCCGTGGGAGCGTTGCGCGCGGGCTGTCGCGCCGATCTGCTGGTGCTGGACGAACAGGCGCCGTTGCTGGCCGCACGCGCGTCGCGCGCCGTGTTGGACAGTTTTCTGTTCGCCGGCAACACGCCGCTTGTGCGTCACGTGATGTGCGGCGGGCGTTGGGTGGTACGCGATTTTCAGCATCATGATGAGGCGCGTATCGCGGCGCGCTACCGGGCCGCTGTGGCCGCGCTGCGCACGTCGCTCTAGTCGCGCGCTCGCGTCGCGGTGACGCCCTACATCAACAAAGCTGTATCCGGGTCAAATGAACGGCAGTTAGTTGCACCCGGATCAAGTTGTCATCGCCGCCGCCGCCCAGGCGTTTTTCCCCGGGTGTCCCCTGACCCCTGGAGAAAACTATGCGTCGCATCGTCTTAACCTGCCTGACCCTGATGACGCTGGCTGTGGTGAGCCTCACGCTCAGCGGCTGCATCGTGGTGCCGCCGCGCCATCACGATCGGGTCTATGTCCCTTACTAAAGCTCGGCCCTGCCAGGATCGGCGATCACGGTGTCAGATGATCGTGCGGTGCTAGCGAACCGGCGATCCCATGCAGGCCCTCCCACGTTGGCCGGGCCTGCAGGGGATCGGATAGAGGGTCGCGCGATGGTGGCCTCGTGGATTGGGCATCGTTGGCTGGCGCTGCGGCCCGGTCTGGCGAGTGGCCAGTAGCATCCAGATCACCCTGCCGGCCGTGCCCTTCGCCACCTCCTCGGCGACACATGCTGCGCGACGTGGCGCGCAATGCCACACTTGCGGTTTGATTTTGGTTGCGGATCAGGCATGCGCTCGACCCCTCTCACCGCCGTGTTGCTGGCGATGTGCGCGGCACTGTTTTTCACCATGACCTACGTGCTCAACCGCAGCCTGGTCGCTGGCGGTGGGCATTGGGCCTGGGCGGCGATCCTGCGCTATGTGTTTACCCTGCCGATGCTTGCGGTATTGCTGCCCTGGCAGGGTGGACTGGGCGAGTTGCCGCGCGAATTGCGTCGGCATCCGCGACCCTGGTGGCTATGGAGCAGCGTGGGTTTTGTGGTGTTCGCCCTCCCGCTGACCTGGGCCGCGCACAGCGGTCCGGCGTGGCTGGTCGCCGGCAGTTTTCAAAGCACCGTGCTGGCCGGTCCCTTGATGGCGCCGCTGATCTATCGCGATGAACGTCGCCGGTTGGCGTGGCGCAGCCTGGGCCTGGGCGTGCTGATCCTGGCGGGCGTGTTCGCCTTGCAACGTGGGCATGCCGGTGGTCATCTGCGTTGGGCGGACTGGCTGGCGGTCGGCGCGGTGGTGTTGGCGGCGTTCGCTTATCCGTTGGGCAATCGCATGCTGCTGTTGCATCTGGAACATGGTCAGGTGCGCATTCATGCGCTGCAACGGGTGTTCGGCATGACCTTGTGCAGTTGGCCGCTGTGGTTGCTGCTGGCAGCGATCGCCTGGCGCACCATCGGGCCACCAAGCGTGCGCGAGATGGCGCTGGCGGCCGGCGTGGCGTTGTCGTCCGGGGTGATCGCCACGGTGCTGTTCTTTCGCGCCACCGAGATGGTCAAGCGTGCGCCGCAAGCGCTGGCTGCGGTGGAGGCGATGCAGGCCGCCGAGCTGTTGTTCGCCACCGTGCTGGGCGCGTTGCTGCTGGGCGAACCCTGGCCGCAGGGCTACGCCGCGGTGGGCGCGCTGGCGATCATCGTGGGCATCGCGCTGTTCGGCTGGTTCAGCGGCCGCGAAAGTGCCGGCGACGGCGCGGCACTGCAGGCGATGCGTGGCGACCGCAGCGCCTGATCGGCAAGCCTCACCGAGGGACCGCGGCGCATCGATCGACCAGGACGTAGCGATCGATAGCCGTAAGTCATCCCCTGGTGCTTTGCGCCATCGATCCCAACCTATCCGCTCTCTATGGCGTTTCGCTCGACGCGCCTGGCACTGGAACTTTCAATGGACGGCCCGTCATCCCTCGCTCGATCCCACGCCGGTATAACCGCCGCTGCGGACGACTTTATCCGCCACGGTACGCCGGCCTTTCGGCGCGCCAACCTGGCCCTGTTCGCGGCGGGCTTCGCCACATTCGGCCTGCTGTATTGCGTGCAACCGTTGATGCCCGCGTTCACTCGCGACTTCGGCGTTGGCGCGGCGGGCAGCGCGTTGTCGTTGTCGCTGACCACCGGCGTGCTGGCGGTTGCCATGCTGTTCGCTGGTGCGGTATCCGACGCGCTTGGGCGCAAGCCGGTGATGAGCGTGTCATTGTTGCTCTCGGCGCTGCTGGTGATCGCCTCGGCATGGGTGCCCAATTGGCGCGATCTGCTGATTTTGCGCACCTTGCTGGGGCTCAGTCTGAGCGGCCTGCCGGCAGTGGCGATGACCTACCTCAGCGAGGAAGTGCACGGCGAATCGATCGGCTTGGGGATGGGGCTGTATATCGGCGGCAGCGCGGTGGGCGGTATGAGCGGGCGCTTGATCAGCGGCATCGTCGCCGACCACTTCGGCTGGCGTGCCGGCATCGCGCTGGTGGGGGTGATCGGACTGGTTTGCGCGCTGGCATTCTGGCGCAGCTTGCCGCCCTCGCGTCATTTCGCGCCGCAGCCGCTACGCTTGCGCAGCCTGAGCAAGCGCTTCGCCAGCGTGCTGGGCGATCGCGCGCTGCCGTGGATGTTCGTCGAAGGCTTCGTACTGCTGGGAAGTTTCGTCACCGTCTACAACTATATCGGTTACCGCCTGCTGGCCGCGCCTTACACGCTAAGCCAGACCGAGGTCGGCTTGATCTTCAGCGTCTATCTGGTCGGCACGGTCAGCTCGCCCTGGATGGGGCAGTTGGCGGGTCGGCTGGGGCGCGGGCAAGTGCTGTGGAGCGCTTTCGCGTTGATGCTGATCGGTGTCGGACTGACGCTGACTTCTTCGCTGACGCTGATCGTGCTGGGCATCGTGGCGATCACCTTTGGCTTTTTCGGTGGTCATTCGATCGTCAGCAGTTGGGTCGGCGCGCGCGCGGGTGATGCCAAGGCGCAGGCGTCCTCGCTGTATCTGTTCGCCTATTACATGGGATCGAGTTTGGCCGGTGTCGGTGGCGGGCTGTGCTACGCCGCGCGTGGTTGGGTGGGCGTGGTTGATTTTGTCGCGGCGTTGCTGCTGGCCGGATTATGGATCGCCGGATGGCTATACCGACTGAGCAGGGCCGGCGCCGGTGTGGCACCGGCCTCGTTGGGAAGGTCATCGCGATAAAGCGCGGGTGATTTCCATCGGACGTTTTGGCTCCTCGGCATGATGGAATCGTCCGTGCATTGACGCGTCGTCGGGGCGACACGCTCAACGGATCGCCGCGCCGAGGCCAACATCGATCCCTGCGGAGGACGGACTCAGCGCAGCTCGGGCTTGAGCATGTCCTTGACGTGATCGTAGTTGCCGTCGTTGGCGCTTGGGGTGAGTTTCAGCACGTGGGTCATCAGTGGATAGACGTCCACGTTGGGAAATTGCGGCACCAGCGCGCCGCTGCGAAAGCTCGGTCCGTGCGCCACGAACAAGGCGCGCATCAGCGGGTCGGTGTTGTCGTAGCCGTGGTCGCCGATACTCACCTTGCCCTGGTGCTGCGCAAGATAACGGCTAGTGGTGATGCGCCAGCCGGTGTTGGCCACGCACACCACTTGCGGCACACGCGGGTTGTGGCCGTATTCGAAACGCGCCGGCATGTCGGTCTTGTCCCAGCACTGCATGTGCGGCTGGGGACGGGTCAGGGTGTGCTCAATCTCATCGAAATCGTAGCCGGGCTTGGGATTAAAGCCGGCGACCGCGCCCATGCCGATGCTCTGCACCCGGTTCATGTCGATCAACGTGTCGATCAGCACATTGTTGGATAGTGGCACGCTGGCCATGCCGTGGTCGGACACCACGATGATGTTGATCTTGTCGTACAGGCCGCGCGCCTTGAGGCCATCGACCAGGCGCGTCATGGCCGCGTCGGTGTCGCGAATCGCTTGATTGACTTCGGGTGAATCCGGGCCGGCGGCGTGCCCGGCATGATCGACCGCATCGAAATAAAGCGTGAGGAACTGCGGACGCTGTGCGGCGGGAAGGTCGAGCCAGGCCAGGATCTGATCCACGCGCTGCGCGGGCGTGACATCGCCGTTGTAGGGCTGCCAGTAATCCGGGTGATGACCGTGGATGTCCGCCTCGGAGCCAGGCCAGAACATGGTGGCGGTTTTCAGACCCTGCGCGTCGGCGGTTTCCCAGATCGGCGTGCCCTCGTTCCACCAGCGGCCGTCGCTGACCGCTTTGCGGTCGCTCAGGCTGAAATTACCCAGCGCGCGATCTTGCATGGTGTTGTTGACCACGCCGTGGTGGTCCGGGAACAGGCCGGTGACCAAGGTGTAGTGATTGGGGTAGGTCAGCGAGGGAAACGAAGGCTGCATCGCCTGTGCGCGCACGCCGCTCGCCGCCAGTTGCGACAACGTGGGGCTGAGGTGACGCCCCATGTAATCGGCGCGATAGCCGTCGATGGAGATCAGCAAGAGCGGCGGCGTGGGCGCAGTCTGGTCGCTCGTGATGGCGTGGGCCAGGGCCGGATGGCGCGGTGCTACCTCCTGATGGGCGCAGCCGGCAGCGAGCGTCAGGCTGATCAGGAACAGGGTGCGAAACGGGAAATTCATCAACGGCGACCTAGAATGAAATTCGAGTCCCTCATGATCGGACATCCCCATGACCAACGCATGTCTTTCGGACCGTCGGCTAACCGTGCGGCGTTTACTCCCCACGATGATCGGCGCGCTGTTGGCGCTGCCCATGGGCAATTACGCCAGTGCCAGCACATCGTTGGCGCAGGTTTCCGCGCAAACCAACCAGCAAGTGCAGCAACGCGCGGTGCAACAACAGCAATTGCAGCGTAGCCAGGCGCAGAACCAGTTGCAGAACCAGCTCAAGCAGCAAAATGCGCAATCGGTCATGCGATCGCAGGCGGGCAATCCGGCCGCCCAGCAGCAATTGCAGCAATCCCAGCAGTATCAGCAACAGTTGCAGCAGAACCAGCAACAACGCAGCCAGCGTGATGCCTATCAGCGGGCCGGCTTGCCCTTGCCGGCGCAGGCGCCCAATCCGCCGGCCAACACTGCAGGTAATACCGCCCCGTCGACTGCTCGCACGGGAGGGTGATAGCTGGCCCGGAGATCGGGCGGGCACGCGCCAGCCACGGATCGCCTGGCGGGTTCAGAAAGGCGAGCGCGGCGATTGCAGCCCAGCAGGGCGCGACAAAAAACGCTGCTCAAAATGAAACCGCCATCGGGTCC
>JBEVMS010000025.1:0-11377 GCA_040508515.1 Dyella sp.
CGTTGACGATCGAGGCCGGCGTGAAGCCGCGCTCGAAGGCCGCCGAATAGATGTAGGGCTTGAAGCTCGATCCAGGCTGACGCGCGGCCATGATGGCGCGGTTGAACTTGCTGCGCAGAAAGTTGAAACCGCCTGCCAGCGCCTGGATCGCGCCGTCTTCCGGACGGATCGAGGCGACCGCGCCCTGCACCTTGGGAATTTGCGTCAGCTGCCAGGCGTTGTTGCCGTCACGCATCAGCCGCACGATGTCGCCGCGGGCGAGCACGGCGGCAACCGTCTTGGGCGCGGCGCCGATCCGGCTGTCGTTGACGTAAGGACGGGCCCAGGCCACGGCGGCCAGATCCAGTTGCGCGTTCTGGCCATTGCCCAGATAGACCGTGGCGGCGGTGACGTTGCTGACGGTGACGATGCCTGGCTGCATACCGGCGATGTCGGTGTAGCTGGAAAGAATCCGCTCGTAGTCTTCCTGGGTGGCCTGGGGGCTGAGTTCCTGATGGGCTTCGGGACCGCGCCAGCCGTGCCGGCGGTCGTATGCGATCAGGCCGGTGCGCAGCGCCTTCACTGCGTCATCCTGACGCGCGCTGTCGATGGTGGTCTTGACCACGTAACCCTCGGTCAACGCGTCATTGCCCAGGCGGTCGAGCACTTGCTGGCGCACCATTTCGGCCAAGTAGGGCGCTTCCACTTCGATCGGTGGCTCGTGCGCAGTCGCGTCGTTGGGTTCGCCGATCGCCTCGTCGTACTGCGCCTTGCTGATGTAACGGTTTTCCAGCATCTGCCCCAGCACCCAGTTGCGACGCAGCAGCATGCGCTTGGGGTTGCTGGTCGGGTTGACCAGCGAGGGCAACTGGAATGTGGAAGCGAGGGTGGCGCACTGGGCGATGCTCAACTGGTCGAGCGTCTTGCCGTAGTAATAGGCCGCCGCTGCCGCCACGCCGTAGGAGCGATGGCCCAAAAACATCTTGTTGAGATAAAGCTCAAGGATCTGATCCTTGGTCAGCTCATGCTCCATGCTCAGCGCGATGAAGATTTCGGTGAGCTTGCGCGAGTAGAGCTTTTCCGGGCTGAGGAAAAAATTTCGCGCGACCTGCTGGGTAATCGTCGAGCCACCCGGGCCTTTGTCGCCGCCGGACAGCACCACATGCAGGCCGGCGCGGACCAGGCCGTGCCAGTCCACGCCCGGATGGTTGTAGAAGTTGGCGTCCTCGGCGGACAGCACCGCGTGCTTGAGCTTGTCTGGCACCTGCTCGATCGCCACCGGGATGCGCCGGGTTTCGCCGAAACTGGCGATCAGCTTGCCGTCGCTGCTGAGCACCTTCAGCGGCACCTGCATGTGGTAATCCTTCAGCACCGCCACCGACGGCAGGCGCGGGGCGATCAGCCAATAGGCCACGCCCACGGCGGCGACGCCGAGCAACAGGCCGGTGAAGGCCAGGATCAACGCCCAGCGCAGCAAACGCTTGAAAATTCTCATCGGTGTCCGGAATAGCGCGACGTGAGTCAAACAGGCCAGAGTATAGAGGTAGCACCATAGGCACCTAATAAATGATGCACTAACGCCACCCGCGCGAGTGCCGCGCCCTGCGGTCGTCGCTATTTTCAAAAGCATTTCGCAGGTGCGAGAGCTTTTGAAGAAAGTACGCTAGGCCGTTGCCAATACATGAATTTTTCGATTTAATGCCCAGGCTGCCCATACATTTCAGATCCCGGGCACAGGGGACAGGGGGATTTGCCGTGGGTCTTTTTACACCCAAAGCGCCGCCGATGATCGGTGTCGACATCAGCTCGACTGCAGTAAAGCTCCTGCAGCTCTCCCAGGCTGGCGGGCGCTACCGTGTGGAGCACTACGCGGTCGAGCCCCTGCCTCCGAACGCGGTGGTGGAAAAGAACATCGTCGAGGTCGAGGCGGTCGGTGAAGCCATTCGCCGCGCGCTGTTGCGTTCCGGCTCCAAGCTCAAGCATGCCGCGGCCGCCGTGGCCGGTTCGGCGGTCATCACCCGGGTGATTCCGATGGCGGCGGAGCTGTCCGAGGACGATCTGGAGGGCCAGATCCAGGTCGAAGCCAACCAGTACATCCCCTATCCCATCGAAGAGGTCAGCCTGGACTTCGAGGTGCTCGGCCCGGTTCGCGACAATCCTGAAATGAACAACATTCTGCTGGCCGCCTCGCGGACGGAGAACGTCGACATGCGGGTGGCGGCGCTGGAACTGGCCGGCCTGACCGCCAAGGTGGTCGATGTGGAAGCCTTTGCGATGGAGAACGCCTTCGCGATGGTCGCCGACCAATTGGCGGTGGCGCGCGATGCGCTGGTGGCGGTGGTGGACATCGGCGCCACCATGACCACGCTGTCGGTATTGCGCAACCAGCGCACCATCTATTCGCGCGAGCAAGTGTTCGGTGGCAAGCAGCTTACGGATGAAATCATGCGCCGCTACGGCCTTTCCTACGAGGAGGCCGGTCGCGCCAAGCGCAAGGGGGGGCTGCCGGACACCTATCAAGCTGAGGCGTTGGAGCCGTTCAAGGAATCGCTGGTGCAGCAGATCAGCCGCTTGCTGCAGTTCTTCTTCGCGGGTAGCGAGTACAGCAAGGTCGATCAGGTGGTGCTGGCCGGCGGCTGTGCCTCCATCGAGGGGATCGGCGGGTTGCTGGAGGAACAATTGGGGATTCCCTGCGTGGTCGCCAACCCGCTGGCGCGGATGGCGCTGTCGCCCAAATTGCAGGCGCAGACCCTGGCGCAGGATGCGCCAGCCTTGATGATCGCGGTCGGGCTGGCCCTGAGGAGCTTCGGCTGATGGCGCATATCAATCTGCTGCCCTGGCGCACCGAACGACGCAAGCAGCGTGAGCGCGAGTTTTTCATGCAACTGGGCGTGGCGTTCATCGCCGCGTTGGTGTTTCTGCTGCTGTGGTACTCGTGGATGAGTGCGCGGATCGACAATCAGGCCGAACGCAACCGTTATTTGCAGGGCGAGATCAAGCTGTTGGACGAGCGCATCGTCAAGATCAAAGACCTGGAGAACGTCCGCAAACGCTTGTTGGCGCGCAAGCAGATCATCGAGCAGTTGCAGGCCAACCGGTCGCAGATGGTCCATCTGTTCGATGAACTGGTGAAGACGATTCCCGCCAGCGCGCGGCTGACCGGCTTGAAGCAGACCGGCGATTCCATGTCGCTCGATGGGGTGGCGCAGTCCAATGCCAGCGTGGCCGAATACATGCGCAATATCGAGGCCTCGCGCTGGATGGGTCACACCGACTTGAGCAAGACCGAAAATACCCACGACACCTCGCGCATGCCCTACGTGTTCGGCCTGACGGTGGCGCTCAGTCGTCCCGAGTCGGATGAAAACGGCAGCGTGCCTGCACCCGCCGTGTCGTCGCCGCGCGCGGCGGTGGTCCATGCCAATCCGCCGGTGGTCGCACCGGCTCGGCCTGCCAGCGCCACGGTCAAACCCGCCGCTGCGGCTGGTAACGGAGGGCCGCAGTCATGAAATTCATCGACGATCTGCGCAACCTTGACCGCAACAACATCGGCGGTTGGCCTAAGCCGATTAAGAACTTCTTCACCGCGCTGGTATTCGTGCTGGTGGCCTTTCTGGGCTGGTATCTGGTGGTCAGCGACCAGCAGGACGATCTGCAGGCCCAGGTCACCAAGGAAGACCAATTCAAGCAAGAGTTCGCACAAAAGCAGGCCAAGGCAGTCAACCTGGAAGCACTGCAGCAGCAGTTGGACCAGATGCAGGACATGCTGCGCCAGTTGCTGCGTCAATTGCCCAGCAAGACCGAAATGCCCGAGCTGTTGGTGGATATTTCACAGACCGCTCTGTCGGCGGGCCTGGAGACGGAGCTGTTCCAGCCTGGCCCGGAAACGCCGAAGGATTTCTACGCCGAAAAGCCGATCCAGTTGCGCATGGTCGGCACGTATCACCAATTCGGCGCCTTCATCAGCGGAGTGGCTTCGCTGCCGCGGGTGGTGATTCTTACCCTGCATGACGTATCGCTCAGTCCGCGCACGCCGCCGGTCAAGGGACAGCCCAGCGATGGCCAACTGGTGCTGCAAGGCACGGTCAAGACGTATCGCTACCTGGAGGACGACGAAAGCGCCGAAGGCAGTGCGTCCTCCAAAAACAAGAATGCGCCGGCCAACGGCACGGGAGCCAAGCCATGAGCCGCACGGTCTCGGTGCGCGTGCTCGCCATGTTTGGTTTGCTGATTGTGCTCAGCGGCTGCACGCGCGGCACATCGGACCTGCGCGATTGGGTGGCGCAGGAAAAGAGCAAGAAGGGCGCGCCGATCCAGCCCTTGCCGGTGATCCAGACATTCGAAACGTTCCAGTACAACGATGAGGGCGCTCGCGACCCGTTCAGCGCCAGCGACGCGGAGTTACAGCCGAGCGTCAGCAACAGCGGGCCGCGACCGGACGAGAATCGACCCAAGGAGCCGTTGGAATCGTTCGCGTTGGATAGCTTGAAGATGGTCGGTACGGTCGGCAGCGGCGCCACGATGGAGGTGCTGATCAAGGACCCTGGCGGCGTGATCTATCGGATTCATCGCAATGAATACATGGGGCAGAACTACGGCCGGGTCACCGCGATCAGCGATGACCGCTTGGACCTGGTGGAGCTCATTCCCAACGGCAACGGCGGCTGGATGGAACGCCCGGCCAGCATCGCGCTGAGCGATAAATAAGGCATTGGGGTGAGGCGAATGACCAACTACATCAAAACTTTTCAGAGTCGTGCCATGCGCCATGTCAGAAGCCACCTTTTGCTGGGCCTGTCGCTGCTGATCGCCGGCTGGGCCAACGCCGCCTCGGCCGCCAGTACGCTCAAGGACATCAGCTACGAGGTACTGCCCGGCGGACGCGTCGAGCTGCATATGAATTTCGGTGGTCCGGTGCCGCAGCCGAAGATCTTCACCACCAACAATCCGCCGCGCATCGCGGTGGATTTCGCCGATACGCAAAGCGCCGCAGCACGCCACCAGGACATCGGCAAGGGCGCCACGTCGGGTGTCACCGCGATCACCGCGGGCGGCCGCACACGCGTGGTGGTCGAGTTGTACCGCGAGTCCACCTACCGCTCGCATGTGGAAGGCAACGCCTTGGTGCTGACCGTCAACAACGGTTCGGAGGCGGCCACCACCACCACGGCGGCGGTGATCGATCCGAGCAAGGCGCTGGTGTCCTCAGCGATGGGGCCGGCGGTATCCAACATCGATTTCCGCCGAGGCGCCAATGGCGAAGGGCGCGTATTGATCAGTTTCAGCGGCAGCGGCGCCAACGCCGACATGCGCCATAACGGTGACAAGCTGGTGGTCAGCATCGATCACGCCAGCTTGCCGGCTAAGCTGGCGCAGCGCCTGGACGTGCTGGATTTCGCCACGCCGGTGCAATCGATCGTTACGCGAGCGGGCAACGGCGGCAGCGGCGTGCATATGGAGATCGCGATCAAGGGCGCGGTGGAAACCTCGGCCTACCAGAGCGGCGATCAGTACGTTATCGAGGTCACGCCCAAGAAAGCCCCCGAGGCGCAAACCGGCACGCTGGCGCCAGGTCAGGAGCCCACGTACAGCGGCAACCGGGTGACTTTCAATTTTCAGGATATTCCGGTGCGCTCGGCATTGCAGTTGCTGGCGGATATCTCCGGGCTCAATCTGGTGGCCTCCGATTCGGTCGCTGGCAGCGTGACCTTACGCCTGGTCAACGTGCCTTGGGATCAGGCGCTGGACGTCATCCTGCGCGCCAAGAGCCTGGACAAGCGCCGCAGCGGCAACGTGGTGTGGATCGCCCCGCAGGAAGAACTGGCCAAGTACGAGCAGAACCTGGCCGATGCGCGATTGAAGGCCGAGGACAACGCCGAGCTGGTCACCGACTACGTGCCGATCAACTATGGCAAGGCCAAGGACATCGCCAAGCTGTTGACCCAGGGCAGCATGCAAAGCTCCGGTGGGGCGGGAGCTGGCGCGGGCGCCACCAGTTCGCACGGCTTCTTGTCCGCGCGCGGCAGCGTATCGTTCGATGAGCGCACCAACACCTTGTTGATCAACGACAACGCCGAAAAGGTCCGCGAGTTGCGCGCCCTGATCGCGGTGCTTGATCGCCCGGTGCAGCAGGTGCTGATCGAATCGCGCATCGTGATCGCCACGGACGACTTCACCCGCGCCCTGGGTGCCAAGTTCGGCGCCAGCGCCACGCGTACCAATCCCAGCGGGCAGACCATTTCCACCGGCGGTACGCTGATCACCGATGCCGCGGGCAACGTCACCGGCACCGGCGGGTTGAACGTCAACCTGCCAGCGGCCACGCCATCGGGCAGCTTCGGTTTCGCTTTGCTCGGCCGCAACTACGCGCTCGATCTGGAGCTGTCCGCCGCGCAGACCGAGGGAACCAGCGAAACCATCTCCAGCCCGCGTGTGATCACCGCCAACCAGCAGGAGGCGGTGATCCGGCAAGGTACCGAAATCGGTTATGTGACCTTCCAGAACAGCACCACCGGTGCGGTCGGCAGCGGCACGGCCACGGTGCAGTTCAAGGATGCCGTGCTGGAGCTCAAGGTCACCCCGACGATCACCTCCGACAGCCGCGTCTATCTGGCGATCAACGTCAAGAAGGACGCCCTGGCCGGCTACACCACGGTGCCGGGCAGCGGTCTGGTGCCGAACATCGACACCCGCGAGATCAACACCTCGGTGCTGGTCGACAACGGCCAGACGGTGGTGCTGGGCGGCATCTACGAAATCGACAAGCAGAACTCGATCAGCAAGGTGCCTGGGCTGGGCGACATTCCCGGTATCGGCGCGCTGTTCCGGCAAACCAGCAAGCAGAACAACAAGGCCGAGCTGCTGATCTTCGTCACGCCGAGGATTCTCAGCGAGACTTTGCAGTAACGGTCGACGCCGATGAAGCATCAACAAAAGGGGGGGGCGTGAGCCGCCCCTTCTGCTTTTGTGGACGCTAAGCGCTACCTTCGCCTTATCACGATTAAACTTTCGCGGATGCACACGGTCAGAAGTTGCCTGACGTCACACGGGATTACTTACGGTGGATATGCCTCAAGTCGCCTCACCCCATCGTCTGCAACAGGCGTTTGCGCAACTGCGCCACGAGTTGCAGCAGAGCATCATCGGTCAGCCGCATCTGATCGACTGCTTGCTGATCGCCTTGCTGGCCGACGGTCACTTGCTGGTGGAAGGCGCACCGGGCCTGGCCAAGACCACCGCGGTCAAGGCGCTGGCCGGACGTATCGCCGCGGATTTCCACCGTGTGCAGTTCACGCCGGATTTGCTGCCGGCGGATCTGACCGGCACCGACATTTTTCGTCCGCAGTCGGGCAGTTTCGAATTCGAGCGCGGGCCGCTGTTTCACAACATCGTGCTGGCCGACGAGATCAACCGCGCACCGGCCAAGGTGCAGTCGGCCTTGCTGGAAGCGATGGCGGAGCGACAGATCACGGTGGGTCGCAGCACTTGGCGGTTGCCGGAATTGTTCCTGGTGATGGCCACGCAAAATCCGATCGAGCAGGAAGGCACCTTCACCTTGCCCGAGGCGCAACTGGATCGTTTCATCATGCACGTCACCATCGGCTATCCGGATGCGAGCGCCGAGTTGGCGATCCTGCGGCTGGCGCGCGAGCAGGCGCGACGCAGCCAGCACCCGGTGCCGGCGCAGGCCGCCTTGCTGAGTCCGTCTGATGTGTTCGCGGCGCGCGATGAAGTGCTGTCGGTGCACATGGCCCCGGCGCTGGAGGAATACCTGACCCAACTGGTGCTGGCCACCCGTGATGCCGGCCAGTACGGGCCGGAGCTGAAACGTTGGATCGCCTGGGGCGGCAGCCCGCGCGCCACGATCGCGCTGGACCGCTGCGCGCGTGCGCGGGCCTGGTTGGCCGAACGCGACTATGTATTGCCCGAAGACATCCATGGCGTGGCGCATGAAGTGCTGCGACACCGCGTGCTGCTCAGTTACGAGGCG
Source organism: Dyella sp. (assembly GCA_040508515.1). Taxonomy (GTDB): domain Bacteria; phylum Pseudomonadota; class Gammaproteobacteria; order Xanthomonadales; family Rhodanobacteraceae; genus JBEVMS01. The sequence continues at coordinate 7,970 of JBEVMS010000025.1, forward strand.
GAAGCCGAAGGCGTGCGCAGCTATCAGGTGATCGCCCGTCTGCTGGATCTCGTGCCGCTGCCGTGAGCGTGTCGCTACCGTCAACGGCCGCAGGCGACGGCCGGGTCAACGTGTCGCTGGCCGAACTGATCGCGCAGCGCGCGCGTATGGCCAAGGTCGCGGTGCCGCAAGTGCAAAGCCGTGCGCAGCACAGTGGTCAGCAGTCCAGCCGTTTATACGGCCGTGGCATGGATTATGCCGAATCGCGTGCCTACCAGCCGGGCGATGACGTGCGGCGGATGGATTGGCGTCTGACCGCGCGCAGCGGCAAGTTGCACACCAAACTTTTCCAGGAGGAACGCGAAGGACGCTTGCTGATCGTGCTGGATACCCATGACAGCATGCGTTTCGGCACGCGCGTGCGCTTCAAGTCGGTGCAGGCGGCACGCGCCGCCGCGCTGGCGGCCTGGTATGGCGTGCGCGGCGGCGATCGGGTGGGACTGTTGGCCTTTGGCGAGGTGCAGCATTTGCAGAAGCCACAAGGTGGCGCGCGCGGTGCGCTGGCGTTGTGCGGTGCGCTGGCGGGTTGGGATGCGCAGCGATCGGTGCCACGGCGCGAGGCGCTGTCCGCCGCGTTGCTGCGTGGCAATCGTGTCTTGCGCAGCGCCAGTCAGGTGCTGCTGATCAGCGATGGACTCAGCTGCGATGAGGCTGCGCGCGCGCGCTTGCTGGACCTCTCGCAGCGCGGCAGCGTCAGCGTCTTGATCGTCGCCGATGCCCTCGAACGTCAACAGGTGCCTGCTGGACGCTACCCGCTGGAACAGAACGGCGTGCAGCGCGAGGTGGTGCTGCAAGCCGAACGTCAGCGTAGCGAATTTCAACGTCGCCTGGGGCGCGGTCCGCAGCAATTGGGTGAGGTGGCGCAGGCGCTGGGGTTGCGCTGGCGCGATATCGACACCGTCGTCGATCCGTTCGATGCGGTGCTGGATGTGTTGGGCAAGGGCAGGGCGCGTCGATGATTGCTGCAACGGCTGACGTGCCTGCTGCCGCGCCCAGCGGTCCGGTTTTGCGGGATATCCATCTGCCGCTTGCGCCGAGTTGGTGGCCACCGGCGCCGGGTTGGTGGGTGTTGGCGGCCTTGCTGCTGATTGCCTTGGTGGCATGGGGGCTGTGGTATCGCGGCCGTCGCCGCCGCCAGCATCAACTGGCGCGGGTTTTGGCCGAACTGGACGGATTGTTGCTGCATTACCGCCAGCATGGCGACGCGCCGCGCCTGGCCGCCGGCTTGCATCAGTTGTTGCGGCGGGCGGCGCGTCGGCTAGATCCGGCGGCGGCGCAGCAGCAGGGCGCCGCGTGGCAGGCGACCCTGGCGCGGGTGGCGTTGCCAGCGCCGATGCAGGCGCAATTGCTGGCATTGGAGCAGCAGATGTATCGCAATGATCAAAGCATCGACGCGACGGCCAGCGCGCTGGCGGTGCGCCGTTGGATCGAGCGCTCATGGCGACAGGCGCCGACAAGCGACTCGTTACACACCCGTCGGAGCGCGCGGCATGGCTGAGTTCGCGTGGCCGTGGCTGGCCGTGTTGCTGCCGTTGCCGTGGCTGATCTGGCGCTGGCTGCGCGAGGCATCGCCGGGGCAGGCCTTGCATCTGCCGCATCCGGAACTGGGTTTGGCCGAGGTCGACCGTGGCGGTCGTCGCGGCGGGTTTCCCTGGTTGCTGGTGTTGGCCTGGTTGTGTCTGATCGGCGCGGCGATGCGCCCGCAGTGGGTGGGACCGCTGCAGCCGCAGCTGCGCAGTGGCCGCGGCATGATGCTGGCGGTGGATCTGTCCGGCAGCATGCGTACTGACGATATGCAATTGGCCGGTCAGCCGGTGAGCCGCTTCGGCGCGGTCGAGGCGATCGCCGGCGACTTCATCACCCGCCGTAGCGGCGACGAGATGGGCTTGATCCTGTTTGGCAGCCAGGCCTTCCTGGTCACCCCGCTGACTTACGACCTGAACGCGGTGAGTGCGCAGTTGCAGGGCGCCGCGGTGGGGTTGGCCGGCACCGAGACGGCGATCGGCGATGCCATCGCGGTGGCGGTCAAGCGGCTGGCGGCACTGCCCGAGCAGCAGCGTGTGTTGATCCTGCTGACCGATGGCGTCAACAACGCCGGCAGCATCACGCCGCTGGAGGCAGCTCAGGCGGCCAAGGCCGCTGGGGTGCGCATCTACACCATCGGCATCGGCGCCACGTCGATGCGTGTGGCCGATTTCTTCGGTAGTCACCAGGTCAATCCCTCGGCCGATCTGGACGAAGGTATGTTGACCAAGATCGCGCAGGACACCGGCGGGCATTTTTATCGCGCCACCGACACTAGCCAACTGGCGCAGGCCTACCGGGCGATCGATGCGCTGGAGCCGATGCCGCAGCATGGGCCGACCTTGCGTCCGCGCCACGAACTGTTTCGTTGGCCGTTGTTGGCGGCGATCGCGCTGCTGTTGCTGGCGGCGGCACCGGGCACATTGGGACGTCGTGGAGCGATTCGATGAGCGCGCTGGCGGCTTTCCATTTCCTGCAACCGCAGTGGCTGCTGTTGTTGCTAGCGCTGCCGTTGTTGCTGTGGTTGGCGGCGCGGCGCGATCCGGCACGGCAGGAGCTGTCGCGGCTGGTCGATGCTGAATTGCTGCCGCATCTGTTGACCGGACGGCCACGCCGACGCGCGCCGGCGCTTGGCCTGTTCGCGCTGGGTTGGCTGCTGGCGTGTCTGGCTCTGGCCGGCCCCACCTGGAGCCGGGCCGCGCAGCCGTTGTACGCACAGCGCGCGGCGCAAGTGGTGGCAGTGTCGTTGTCGCGGCATATGCTTTCGCACGATCAGCCGCCTAGCCGTCTAGATCGTGCGCGTTACAAAGCACGTGCCTTGCTTGCGGCCAATCGCGATGGCTTGAATGGTTTAATCGCCTATGCCGGGCAGTCCTTCGTGGTGGCGCCGTTGACCGAAGACGCCAGCGCCTTGAACGATTTGCTGGAAGCCTTGGCACCGGACACGATGCCGGTCGACGGCGACGATGCCGCCGCGGCGATCGCGCAGGGTGTCGATCTGATTGCGCATGCCAAGGCCGGTGGCGGCTCGCTGGTACTGATCACCGACCAAGCGGATGCGGCGGCGATCGGCGCCGCGCGACAAGCATTGGCCGCCGGCGTGCATGTCTCGGTGCTGGGAGTAGGGACGACACACGGCGCACCGCTCCCCAATGGTGACGGTAGCTTCGTGCGTGATGCGCGCGGCGATATCGTTCTGGCTCAGCGCGACACGCGCGCTCTGGCCGCGTTGGCCGCTGCGGGCGGCGGGCGCTATGTCGACCTGAGCGACGGCAGCGCCGATGTCGAAGCCTTGCATGCGCAGTTGCGCGCGGCACAGCCGGCCACGTTGAGCGCGCAGAAAAG
>JBEVMS010000254.1:0-16122 GCA_040508515.1 Dyella sp.
CAATCGCCGCCGCGCGTTCACCCGCGTGCGCGAGCCCAGGGGCATGCGTACAATCGCCGGCTTCCCTGCGTCCCGCGGATTCTTTCGATCCTCCCGTGAACCGACCTATTCTCAGCACCGAACTGCCCGCCGAGCCGACGCCTGCGCGCGCGCGCATCACCGCCGCCTGGCTGCGCGACGAAACCGAAGCGGTCAACGACCTGCTGGCTCAGGCCAGCCTGCCGCCGAGCGAGCGCGAGCGGGTGATCGACCTGGCCGCCGAGCTGGTGAGCCGCGTGCGCAAGCGTGCCAAGGATCAGAGTGCGGTCGAATCGTTCATGCGCCAGTACGACCTTTCCAGCGAGGAAGGCGTGCTGCTGATGTGCGTGGCCGAAGCCTTATTGCGCATCCCGGACAAAGCCACCGCCGACAAGCTGATCCGCGACAAGCTGGGCGACGCCGACTGGAAGAAGCACCTGGGCCAGAGCGAGTCGCGGTTCGTCAACGCCTCCACCTGGGGCCTGATGCTCACCGGGCGCCTGGTCAATCTGGCCGAGGAAACCCGCCACGATTTCACCGGCGCGCTGCGTCGTCTGGCCGGCCGCGCCGGTGAGCCGGCGATCCGGCTGGCGGTGCGTCAGGCCATGCGCATCATGGGCCATCAGTTCGTGATGGGACGCAGCATCGACGAGGCGTTGGATCGCTGCGCCAAGAAGGAATACGCGCTGTTTCGCTATTCCTACGACATGCTGGGCGAGTCGGCGCTGACCAGCGAAACCGCCGAGCGTTACCAGCAGGATTACCGCAACGCGATCAAGGCGATCGGCGCGCGCGGTCCCTTCGCTAACCATACCGACGCGCCGTCGATCTCGGTCAAGCTGTCCGCGCTGCATCCGCGCTACGAGGTGGCCAACCGCGAGCGCGCCCGCCGCGAGCTGACCGCCAAGCTGCTGGAGTTGTCGCAGTTGGCGATGCAGGTGGGCATCGCGCTGTCGGTGGACGCCGAAGAAGCCGAGCGGCTGGAACTGTCGCTGGACATTCTCGGCGAGGTGTTCGCGCATCCTTCGCTGGAAGGCTGGAACGGCCTGGGCATCGTGGTGCAGGCCTACGCCAAGCGCACCCCATTCGTGATCGACTGGCTGATCGAAACCGCCCGCGCCGCCAATCGGCGCTGGTATGTGCGGCTGGTCAAGGGCGCCTATTGGGACGCTGAGATCAAGCGCGCGCAGGAAAACGGTTTGGCCGGCTATCCGGTCTACACCCGCAAGCCCAACACCGACGTGTCCTACCTGGCCTGCGCGCGGCGCCTGTTCGGCGCCGGCAGCGAGCTGATCTACCCGCAGTTCGCGACCCATAACGCGCACACCATCGCCGCCGTGCATCACCTGGCGCATGGCCGGCCCTACGAATACCAGCGTCTGCATGGCATGGGCGCCGACCTTTACGCGGAGGTGATCGGGCCGAGCAATCTCAACGTGCCCTGCCGCGTCTACGCGCCGGTCGGCAGCCACGAGGATCTGCTGCCTTACCTGGTGCGCCGTCTGCTGGAAAACGGCGCCAACACCAGCTTCGTCAATCGGGTGGTGGACGAGCGCGTGCCGGTGCGCGAGCTGGTCGCCGATCCGTGCGAAACGGTGCGCGCCTTCGCATCGATTCCGCACCCGCGCATTCCGCTGCCGGTGAATCTCTACGCCGACCCGTTTGCGCTTGCGCAGCATGCAAATTTCGTATCCAGGAAGAATTCCATGGGCGTCAACTTCTCCAACGACAACGAACTCAAAGCGCTGGCCGAGGCGATCAACGCCCATCCGTGCCCGTGGAACGCCGCCCCGCTGGTGCCCGGCGCGCGCAGCCAGGGGCCGACCGTGACGGTGACCAACCCGGCCGATCGCCGCCAGCAAGTCGGCAGCTACCTCGCCGCCGATGCCGCCACGGTGGAGCAAGCGGTGAGCAATGCGGTGGCCGCGCAGCACGATTGGGATCGCCTGCCGGCGGCCAGTCGCGCGGCGATCCTGGAACACGCCGCCGAGCAGTTGGAAGCGCGCCGCGGCGAGTTCATCGCGCTGTGCGTGCGCGAAGCGGGCAAGGGCTTGCCCGACGCGATCGCCGAGATCCGCGAGGCGGCCGACTTCCTGCGCTACTACGCGGCCATGGCACGGCGGTTGTTCGGCCAGCCCGAGCAACTGCCCGGCCCCACCGGCGAGAGCAACCAGTTGTTCCTGCACGGGCGCGGCGTGTTCGTCTGCATCAGCCCGTGGAACTTTCCGCTGGCGATTTTCCTCGGCCAGGTCAGCGCCGCGCTGGCCGCCGGCAATGCGGTGATCGCCAAGCCAGCCGAGCAGACCAGCCTGATCGGCCACGCGGCGGTCGCTCTGCTACACGCCGCCGGCGTGCCCGCCGCGGTGCTGCAGTACCTGCCCGGTGACGGCGCCACCGTCGGCGCCGCGCTGACCCGCGATCCGCGCATCGCCGGCGTGGCGTTCACCGGCTCCACCGACACCGCCTGGGCGATCAACCGCAGCCTGGCCGCGCGCAACGCGCCGATCGCCACCCTGATCGCTGAAACCGGCGGCCAGAACGCGATGATCGCCGACTCCTCGGCGCTGCCCGAGCAGATCGTCAAGGACGTCATCGCCGCCGCGTTCCAGTCCGCCGGCCAGCGCTGCTCGGCCGCGCGCGTGCTGTTCGTGCAGGAAGACATCGCCGACAAGGTCGCCGCGATGCTCGCCGGCGCGATGGCCGAACTGAGCGTGGGCGATCCGGCGTTGCTGTCCACCGATGTCGGTCCGGTGATCGACGAGGATGCCCGCGCGATCCTGCGCGAACACGCCGCGCGTATGGACCAGGAAGCTAAGCTGATCGGCGAGGTGAAGCTGGACGAGGCGACCACCGCGCACGGCAGCTTCTTCGCCCCGCGCGCTTACGAAATCCCCAGCCTGGCCACGCTGACCCGCGAAGTGTTCGGCCCGGTGCTGCATCTGATCCGCTTCAAAGGCGACCAGCTGGGCCAGGTGATCGAGCAGATCAACGCCACCGGCTACGGCCTGACGCTGGGCATCCACAGCCGCATCGACGACACCATCGAGTTCATCCAGAGCCGCGCCCGCGTCGGCAACTGCTACGTCAACCGCAACCAGATCGGCGCGGTGGTCGGCGTGCAGCCGTTCGGCGGTGAAGGCCTCTCCGGCACCGGTCCCAAGGCCGGCGGCCCGCACTACTTGCTGCGCTTCGCCAGCGAGCGCACGCTGACCATCAACACCACCGCCGCCGGCGGCAACGCCTCGCTGCTGACCATCGGCGAGTAACGCGGCGGCTTTTTGTGGCATTCCCGAGCGCCGACCCCGTCGGCGCTTTTTTATTGCGCCGCGTCTGGCCACAGGCACGCGGCGCGCCGATACTCCCTTACCGGCAACCATCGCCATCATTGAGCATCTCGCATGGATCAGGCCGCCCTTGCGCCGCTGGAACTGCTGTTGCAACGCATGCGCGACGCCCAGCGGAACCAGGGCACTCCCGCCTGGCCCGAGCGAGCGCGGCGACTACGCGCGTTACAGGCGCTGGTAAGCGACAACCGCGCCGCCATCGCCGCGGCGATCGATCAGGATTTCGGCCGTCGCCCGGCCGAGGAAACGGATTTGCTGGAAGTGTTTCCCAGCCTTTCCGGCATTCGCTACAGCCTGCGCCACGGCCGGCGCTGGATGCGCCCGCGTCGGCGGCTGGCCGGGCTGGTCTTTCTCCCCGCACGCACCGAACTGCGCCCGCAGCCACGCGGGGTAGTCGGAGTGATCGCGCCGTGGAATTACCCGCTCTACCTGGCGGTGGGCCCGCTGACCGACGCGCTGGCCGCCGGCAATCGCGTGCTGATCAAGATGAGCGAATACACCCCGCGCTTCTCGGCCTTGTTCGCCGAACTGATCGCCCGCTACTTCGCCGCCGACGAGGTTGTCGTGATCAACGGCGACGCCGCGGTGGCGCAGGCGTTTTCACAATTGCCGCTGGATCATCTGCTGTTTACCGGCTCCACCGCGGTGGGCCGTCAGGTGATGGCCGCGGCGGCGCCCAACCTGACCCCGGTGACGCTGGAGCTGGGGGGCAAGTCGCCGGCGATCATCGGTCCGGGCGCGCGCTTCGAGCACGCGGTCGAGCGGATCATGCTGGGCAAGCTGGTCAATGCCGGGCAAACCTGCATCGCGCCGGATTACGTGCTGCTGCCGCGCGCGCGGCTGAACGATTTCATCGCCTGCGCACAGCGCATCGCCACGCGCTTGTATCCGACGCTGGAACACAACCCAAGCTACGCCAGCATCGTCTCCGATCGCCACTACCAGCGCCTGATTGGCCTGCGCACCGATGCGTTGGGCGCCGGCGCGCGGGCGCACGCGCTGGCCGAAGGCGCCGACCAGCCCGAGCACCGCCGGCTACTGCCGCTGCTACTGAGCCACGTCGATGACGCCATGCCGCTGATGCAACAGGAGCTGTTCGGACCGCTGCTGCCGCTGCTGCCCTACGACAGCCTGGACGAGGCGCTGGCCTACGTCGCCGCGCATCCCCACCCGCTGGCGCTGTATCTGTTCGAACAGGATGCCGCGACCATCGAGCGAGTGCTCACCGGCAGCCTGGCCGGCGGCGTCACCGTCAACGATACCTTGTTGCATATCGCCCAGCATGCGCTGCCGTTCGGCGGCGTCGGCCCCTCCGGCATCGGCGGTTATCACGGGCAGACCGGCTTCCATACCTTTTCGCACCTCAAGCCCGTGTTTCATCAGGCTCGCTTCAACGGTGGTGGCCTGCTCAATCCGCCGTACGGTGCGCGCTTCAAACGCATGCTGGAGTGGCTGATCCGGCGCGGCTGAGTCGCCGATTTTTCGACCGCGCATAAAAAAACCTCCCCGCGCGGGCGGGGAGGTTTTCAGCAAATCGCCGCAAACCGCTTAGAACTTGTACTGCGCCGACAGCGCCAGCAGGTTGCCGTAGTCGTCGTAGTTGCCGCTGAGCACGTCACCGGTGGCGCTGGCCGCGTCGATGTGCGCGTTGTTGACGAAGATATGCGCGTAGGAGACGTTGATCTCGAAATGCTCCGAAGCCTTGTAGCCCATGCCGACCGAGGCCAGCTTGCGGGTCGAGTCGGGCACGCGGGCGTCGCGGGTGGCCGCGTAGGTCGGGGTGGAATCCACGCCGATACCGCCGCGCAGGGTCAGCTTGTCGGTCAAGTAGTAGTCGCCGCCGATCGACACGTACCAGCTGTTGCGCCAGTTGAACACCTGGGTGGTCTCCGGCTGCGCCGGGTTCTGGTATTCGATGTTGAGGTTCTTGAACGAACTCCACTCGGTCCAGGCCACATCGATACCCAAGCCAAACCTTTCCGCCTGATGCCAGTAGCTGGCACTGGCCACCGCCGGCGTGTCGAAGTCAGCCGCGCCGTTGGTGTGTGTGAACGGCAGGTTGGAGGTACCCAACAGGGCGCCGACGGTCGGCAGCAGCGCCTGCACATTGGCCGGCACCTGGTAGTTGGCGGTGCCTTCCAGGCGATGCTCGATCTTGGCGCGGTAGTTGAAGTCCAGCTTGTCGTTGGGGCTCAGCTTCCAATAACCGCCCAGCTGCCACCCGTAGGCCCAGTCATCGGCCTTGATCCGGGCAAAGCCGTCGCTGCCCGGCGGAATCACCGCGGCGAGCTGTTGCGACAACGGACCGGCCTGCGCGGGCGTCAAGGCGCCGGCGCCCAGCGCCTGCTGCACCAGCCCCTGCCCGACCGCGTTGAAGTTGACCGCGCTGGTCAGCTCGGCGCTGGTCTTCTGCGCAATTACGCTGCCACCGATGCTGAAGTTGTCGGTGACGTCGAACGACGCCGACAAGGTCGCGTCCAGCGATTGGAACTTGGACTTGATCGCGTTGTAGCGGCCAACCCAGTTGCGGTTGTACTCGGTCTGGAAGCCGAACGGCGCCGTGAAGGCCGCGCCCAGGTGCCAGCGGTCGCTGACCTGGGTGGCAAAGAACAACGATGGCACCGGCATCGTGGTGCCGGCGTCGCCGCCGTCCCCGCCGCTGATCGGGCGCCCCATGGCGTCATGCGCGCTGCCACTGAATTGGGCGCCGAAATTGATCGCGGTCACGTCGGCCTGGAAATAGGTGCCCTTGAGGTCGGTCATCGCGGCGGGATTGTCCGCCACCACCGAGACATCGCCGCCCGCGGTGGATTGGCCGGCATAGGCGCGGCCCATCGCCTTGGCGCTGTCTTCCTTGAGCTGGAAGGCGCTCGCCCGAGCATGCTCGGGCGCGGCCAGGGCGCCGAGGATGGCGACGCTCAGCGCAGCCACGGCCAACGGGCGCGAAGACCGCGCTGAGAAAGGAAAGGACATCTGCATGGTCGGCTTGCTCCTGCTAGTGTTGACGGCTCGGGGAACCGCACGGCTCCAAGGTGGATGCCGTGTTTTATACAGCCGTTTGACCCCCACGGGGTGCGCACTCTGACGAGTCGCGCAAAGGCTTGCAAGTGCGGGCGCAGCAATTTCCGGGCCGCGACGCGACGCTGCCCGATCGTACTGTTACCCTGGCAGCTTCGCGCGCCCGCGCATCTGTCGCCACGACACCCACCCGATACCGTCGGAGGCCACCATGCACTGCTACGTCTACGCCAGCCAGCGCAAACCTGACACCTATCTGTGGATGAGTCAGCGCGACATGTTCGATGCGCTGCCCGAGTCACTGCTACTGCTGCTGGGCGAGTTGAGCTTCGTCTTGGAGGTGGAGCTCAGCGGACAGCGCAAGCTGCCCCAGGAAAACATCGATCAGGTACTGGAAAACTTGAGCCAGCAAGGCTGGCACTTGCAGTTGCCGCCCACGGAAACCCTGGCCGTGGCCAACCATCCGGGCTACCGCACCACGCCCCAGACGTCATCCGACGAAGACCTCCGTTAACACCGGGTTACCGCCCGCAACCTGCCCGCTTCCTATACTGCTCGTTATGGCCTATCCCAAATCGCGTCGCCGCCCGCCCCTCCCGCACGCGCTTGCCTGGTTCCTGCCCGGCTGGATTGCCGTGGCGCTGGCAGCGGCGATCAGCCATCCACTGAGCCTGCTGCCGCTGCTGCTGGCCAATACGCTGACCATGGCCGCGGTCTGCCACGCGATCGGCTTTGATCCTGAGCCGCGCTTTTTGCAGACGGTGATGCGCCGTGGCGCCGCGCACCTGGTGATGTTCATCGGCTACAGCGCCATCGTGTTCGCTCTGGTCGCGTGGCCCATGCTGCTGCTGACTCAGGCCGCCAACGCGCTGCATGGCGCGATTCTGGCGGCAGCGTTGGCGCTGGCCCTGGCCGCGCTGTGGCGAGTGTGGCCGGCGTTCGGTCTGTTGTTCGTGTGGGACGACGCCTACCCCTCGCCCAATAATGGCTCGTGGATCTTCACCGCCGCGGCACGCAGCATCACCTTCGGCCGGCACCTCTCCCGCGAAGAACATGTTTTCACTCATTTCCTGCCGGCCGCGCTGGCGATGCTGGTGCTGGCCTTCGCCGCGGTGGCGCTGACCGGTCTGTACGGCGTGCTGCCGGCCGAACTTCGCACCATGGCGGTACTGGTCTACGGGATCGTGCTGCTGCCGCTGGCTTGCCTGCTGATCGCCAACCGCACCGTACGCGCGCTGCTGTGCGATGGACGAAGCCGCGGGCGCAGGTCGCCGCCGACCATCGGGACCGCCGAGACCTCGCTGCCCGACCCGGTACCGGTTGTGCGCGCCCCGCTGCCGGTTGCCGTGCTGAGCGAACAGGAGCGCAGCGCCGGCACGCCCGCGCAAGCCGCCGCGCTGCTGGCGGCCACCCGCCAGGGCGATATCGAGCGCGCGCTGGCGCTGGTGGAAGCCGGTGCCGATCCCAATACCGCCCCGGCGGCGACCGATCGCGACCAACGTCCCGCGCTGATGCTGGCCGCACTGCTGCCGGATACCCAACTGCTGCGCGCGCTGATCGCCAAAGGCGCCGACGTCAATCGGCGTAGCGGCGGACTGACCCCGCTGCTGGGCGCCACCCGCGATAGCTGGCATGGCCGCGCCGAGGCGGTGCTGACCCTGCTGTCCAACGGCGCCGACGCACAGCTGGCCGATGCCGAGGGCAATACCGCCCTGCACGGCGCCGTGCTCAGCGGCGAGCCGACAGTGGCGGCGATGCTGCTGGACGCCGGCGCGCCGATCAATGCCCTCAATCACGCCGGCGCCAGCCCCTTGACCATCGCCTGCCGCGCGGCCAATTGGCCGCTGGCGCGCTTTCTGCTGGAACGCGGCGCCAAGCCGGCACCGGCCGATGGCGAACCGGCGCTGGTGGCCGCCGCCGGCATCACCGACGACGATGCGCAAGGCGTCAAGCTGCTGCTCAAATACCGCGCCGCGGTCAATGCGGTGGACCTGCGCCACCGCAGCGCGCTGATGACCGCCGCCGCCGAAGGCCATGAACAGATCGCCCGCGCCCTGCGCCTCGCCGGCGCCAAGGTCGACCTGACCGACCGTCACGGCAGCACCGCGCTGATGGAAGCGGCCCGTGCTGGTGCCAGCGGCATCGTGCAACTGCTGGCCGAGGCGCAGGCGCAGGTGCATGCGCGCGACAGCCACGGCCGCGACGCGCTCACCCTGGCCTGTCAATCGCCGCACGCGCGGGCCGAAACGGTACGCGCACTGCTGGGGCTAGGCGCCGAGCCCAAGACCGTCGGCAGCGACGGACTCAGCGCGCTCGATCACGCCGCCGCCGCCGGACGCTGGGATCTGGTCACCTTGCTCGATCCGCAGACTCCGCTGCCGGCCAGCCTGCATCAAGATGCCCTCGCCGAGGGCGCCGATACCCCGTCGCACCTGCTCGATGCGCTGCGTCTGGGCCACTGGGCGGTGGTGTCCACGTTCACCGCGCACGTGCGCGCCTGGCCGCAGGCGCAACTGGCCCAGCTTTACCTGGAACTGGCCACGCCCGGCCAGCGTCCGGCGCGGCGCTGGCTGCTAGAACATGGCCTGACCGCCGAGGCGCGCCTGCAACCGCCGTTGATCGACGACGCCAGCGAGGCGTCGGCCGACAGCGCACCGCGGCATCCCCTAGGACGGCGGCTGTTCGACGCCTTGCTGCCACGCCTGCCAGCCGCCAGCGAGGCACTGCAGGATCTGCTCCACGCCGGCGCCAGCCCGGCCGGCAGCGGACTTTTGGCGCAGGCCTTGGCCAATCTGCCCGCGCACCATGGCGCCGACGCCCTGCTGATGCCCTTGCTGGAAGGTGGCGGCGACCTGTTCGGCACCGATCCGCGCGGCCGCACCCCGCTGCAACTGGCGGTGGCCGCCGGCCATCGCACGGTGGTCGATGCCCTGCTGGCACGCGGCTGCGATCCCAACTGCCGCGACGCCAGCGGCCGCACCCCACTGTTCGCCGCGCTGGCGCATGACGCGCAAGCCCTGCCGCTGGTGCGCGCGCTGATCGCTCACGGCGCCGATCCAGAGGCCATCGACGGCAAGGGCGAGACCCCGCTGGGCCTGGCGCTGGGACGCAGCGAGATCGAGCGCTGGCTGGACTGGGGCACCTGGCAGCGCCCCGCACGCCCACTGCACGCCGAAGACCTGCCCGCGGCCGCCGCGGTAGGCGCCGAGGGCGCGGTGAGCCGCCTGCTGGAACTGGGCTTTGCGGTGGACGCGTGCGATGCGCAGGGCGCAAGCGCCTTGCTGCGCGCTTGCGGCGCCGGGCATCGGGCGATCGCCACGAGCTTGCTCGACGCCGGCGCCGATCCCACCTTGGCCGCGCACCGTGGCGTGACTCCCCTGGCCGCCGCAGTCAGCGCACGCCGCGAGAGTACCGTCAGCCTGCTACTGGAGCGCAACGTGGCACCGGACCTTCGCCTGCCGGGCGAAGCCACCGCTTTGATGATCGCCGCCGCCCTGGGGTATCCGGAAATTGTCGAACTACTGCTGACCGCCGGCGCCGACGTCAATGCGCTGGACGCGCGCGGCCACGGCAGTCTGCATGCGGCAGCGCAATTCTGTTTTGAAAGCAGCGATAGCTTGCGTGCGCGCCGATTGCTGGATGTACTGCTCAAGCGCGGCGCCGACGTCAATCGCGCCGATAGCCTGGGCCAGACACCGCTGCTGCTGCTGCTGGGCGCGCATCAGCGCCCCGGCAGCCCTTGCGACGCCACCCATCTGGGCGCACTGGTGCCGGTGCTGCTGGAGGCCGGCGCCCAGCTGACCCACGCCGACCAGCGCGGGGTGACCGCCCTGCACGCCTGCGCCATGCACGCGCTGCTGTCGCCGGCGCGCGTGCTGCTGGCGCGCGGCGCCGACCGTCACGCTGCCGACGCGTTCGGTCGCAGCGCCGCCGAGGTGGCGCGCGCGCTCGGCTACATCGATATCGCACACGAACTGACCGCGCGCAGCGGCGCCATCCCCAGCGTCCGGCAGACCTTGCGCCAGCCGGCGCAGCCTTCGGACGGCTAGCCGTCCAAAAAAGGGAATTGGCGCGACCGGAGGCGCGAAACGCCAAGCCGGGCATCCGCCATTCCCTGCCCGCGCCTCCATCACGCCGATCAAGGGCAGCGTGCGTGCCGTCACACCACGGCACGGCGGATATCGTGCGTCAGAGCGACGCGCGTTGCGCCGGCCGCGCGCATACCCGGCCGCAAGGGACGGCGAATGACTCGGCGATATTTCAGCGCGCCCGCAGCGCACGCGCCGACCTCATCACGGAACACCCAGCCACTCGCAGGCCCAGTCACTGACAGGCGTTGACGCCACGCAGGTCACGGCGCGCGCGATGACGGCGCGCGTGGCATCAGACATGCGCCGGACGGCCGAACCAGGGGCCAGCCGACACCGCGTTCAGCTTTGGTCGGGCAGCGGTGTCGCGCTGGGCTTGTCGCGCTCGCGCTCGGTGCGTGGCTCGATATCGGCTTCGAATATGTCCTGCAGATCATTTATCGCCTCGCGGGTGCTTTGCACCAGCTTGGTTTCATCGTCGAAGATCAGCGCCTGGGTCTGCAGCAGTTTTTCGTCCTGGCGACGGAAGCGCTCGACGCGATCGGTGGCCAGCTCCGTGGAAAGCCCAAGCGCCTCAAGCGTTTTGCGGGTCAGCTTGAGGCTGGAATGGAAGGTCTCGCGCACCGGTTCCTCGATGCCCATATCCATCAGCCGGAACACATGCTGGCGATTGCGCGCGCGCGCGATAATTCGCAGATGCGGAAACTGTTTCTTGACCAGTTGCGCGGTGCGCAGGCTGGTTTCCGGATCATCCGTGGCCAGCACGAATACTTCGGCCTTGTCGGCGCCGGCGGCGCGCAGCAATTCAGCGCGGGTCGGATCGCCAAAATAGACATTCAGCGTGCCAAAGCGGCGCAAGTTATCGACCTGATCAACCGAATGCTCCAGCGCCACGAACGCAATACGCTGCGCCCGCAGCACGCGCGCCACGATCTGCCCCATCCGGCCGAAGCCGGCGATGATCACCCGTGGCGGTGCCTGCGGATCGATCCGGTCGTATTCGCGTGGCGGCGTACTTGGCAGCACATTCACCAGCCGGGCGGCCAGCAATACCAGCAGCGGCGTCAGCGCCATCGAGACGGTGATTGCCAGCACCAGCGTGTCATGTACCGTCACGTCGACCAGGCCCCGATCCTGCGCCAGTTTCAGGGTGACAAAGGCGAATTCGCCGCCGCAGGCCAGCAGCATCGCCAGGCGCAGCGCATCAGCGCGACTCAAGCCGCCCGCCAGCCCCAGCGGCCACAGCAGCACGCCCTTGAGCGACAACAATCCCAGCACCAAACCAAGAATCAACCACGGCTGGCTGAGCAGCAGCGAGATGTCCATCGACATGCCCACGCTGATGAAGAACAAGCCAAGCAACAAACCCTTGAACGGTTCGATGTTCGATTCCAGCTCGTGCCGGTACTCCGAATCGGCCAGCAGCATGCCGGCCAGGAAAGCGCCCAGCGTGGTCGACACGCCGCCCAGCTCCATCAACCAGGCCGTGCCCATGACCACCAGTAGCGCGGTGGCGGTGGACACCTCCACCGCGCCGCTGCGCGCGATGAAACGAAAGATCGGACGCAACAGGTAACGGCCGCCGACCACCACCGCCAGGATCACCCCCACGGTGCGCGCGATGCTGAACGGATCGACGGCTTGCGTCTGCGCGCTGGTCGCCAGCAGCGGCACGGCGGCGATCAGCGGGATCGCCGCCAGATCCTGAAACAGCAAAATCGCGAATGCCTGACGACCGTAGGCCGAGCCCGCTTCCTTGCGTTCGGCCAGAATTTGCAGGCCGAACGCCGTGGAGGACAGCGCCAAGCTGCCGCCAATGATCGCCGCCGCGCCGGCGCGAAGGCCGAACAAATAACTGGCCAGCAGGCTGATCGCAGCGCCGGCGGTCAGCACCTGCAACAGGCCGGTGCCGAATACCGAGCGGCGCATCACCCACAATCGCTGCGGCGACAGTTCCAGGCCGATCACGAACAGCATCAGCACCACGCCGAACTCGGAGATCGTGGTCACCCCCGCCGTGTCGCCGACCAGGCCCAGCGCCTGCGGCCCAATCACCATACCGGCCAACAGATACCCCAGCACCGCGCCCAGCCGGAATCGCTTGGTCAGCGGCACCGCGATCACCGTGGCCAGCAAAAACACCACCGCGGTTTGCAGGAAATGATGGTTGTCCAAACGCGTTCCCCAAGACCTGCTCGAATGGATATTCCGCGCCCCGGCATGCCGGCGGCGCACAGCCTCCATGTATGCGGATAACCGGCCGCGTATGCAAGCACCAGAGACGCCCGACTAACACGCGGGCGCGACGCCCTCTGCATACCGTGCCGCAACGGCACAGCGGCAAGCCTACCCCTGGCCATGATCACGCCAGGGCAGCTCACCGGCAATGCTCGATGCCGACAGCGCGCATCGATTCACCCGCTCATGCCGGTGCGCCCGTGTGGGCACGGCGCGCCCACACGCATCTCTCGGCAGCGCCCAGCCTGTCCGCGTGCGGTTGCCGAGCGCGCTTACTCGCCGCGCAGCCAGCGCGCCGCGTCCAGCGCAAAATAGGTCAGGATCGCGTCGGCGCCGGCGCGCTTGAAGGCGGTCAAGGTTTCCAGCACCACCGCTTTCTCGTCCAGCCAGCCGTTGCTGATCGCCGCCTTGAGCATGGCGTACTCGCCGGACACTTGGTAGACGAACGTCGGCGCACCGAAGGTGTCCTTGACCCGCCGCAGTACGTCCAGATAAGGCAGGCCCGGCTTGACCATCACCGCGTCGGCACCTTCTTGCAGGTCCAGCTCGACCTCGCGCAGCGCTTCGTCGCTGTTACCCACGTCCATCTGGTAGGTGTGCTTGTTGCCCTTGCCCAGACTGGCCGAGGAACCGACCGCGTCGCGGAACGGGCCGTAGAACGAGGACGCGTACTTGGCGGAATAAGCCAGGATGCGGGTGTGGATATGCCCGGCGCTTTCCAGCGCGTCGCGGATCGCGCCGATGCGTCCGTCCATCATGTCCGAGGGAGCGACGAAATCCATCCCTGCCTCGGCCTGCGCCAGCGCCATCTTGATCAGCGCCTCGATGGTCGGCTCGTTCATCACGTAGCCGTCGGCGTCGATCAGGCCGTCCTGGCCGTGGCTGGTGTAGGGGTCCAGCGCGACGTCGCCGATCAGGCCAAGCTCGGGATATTTCGCCTTCAGCGCACGGGTGGCGCGCTGCATCAGGCCGTCGGGGTTCCAGGCTTCGGCGGCGTCTTCGGTCTTGGGCGCGTCGCTGATCGGGAACAGCGCCAGCGCTGGAACGCCCAGCCGCACGCATTCGCCGGCCAGTTCCAGCAGCAGGTCGATCGACAGCCGCTGCACTCCAGGCATCGAGGGCACATCGACCCGACGCTGCTCGCCTTCGATCACGAAGGCGACCATTATCAGGTCCGACGCCAACAAGCTGTGTTCGCGCATCAGCGCGCGGGAAAACGCATCGCGGCGCATGCGGCGCATGCGAACGGCGGGATAGCTCATGGACGTGCCTTCCTCATCGACAATATCCGGTCATTTTAGCGCTCGCGGCCGGATTGCCGATCCCCCGCCGGGCACTTTGCCATGCCAAGCGTCCATGCGCTCGCCTTGACCTGCCGATGACACCGCGCACCGCGCGCTGAACGTATGAACTTGCAGCCTTTCGCGCCTCGGCTCGGCCGGAGCAAGCTCGGCGCTCCCGTACCGGAGAGCTTGCCCGTGACCGCCCCACGATCCCATGCACTTCCCGCCGACGCCCAGTATCTGGGTCGCCACGATCCGAGCCAGGAGCTGGACATCACCCTGGTACTGCGCCGCCGCGGCGCGGCGCCTACGCCAGCCGTATGGCCGGCCAAACCCAGTTGCACGCATGCCAATTTCGCCACGCTGGCCGGCGCCGATCCGGCCGACCTCGCCCGGTTGCGCGCCTTCGCCAGCGCGCACGAGTTGCGCGAGACCGCCTGCCAGCCACACCGGCGCACGCTGCACCTGCGCGCCTCGGCGCAGGCGCTGGAGCGAGCCTTCGCGGTGGAGCTTGGTCATTACCGGATCGGCAGTGACGGCGTGCCCTTTGTTGCCAGCAACAGCGCGCCAACAGCGCCCGACGAGGCAGTCATTGCGGTGCTGGGGTTGGACCGCCGCCCGGTAGCGCGATCACATGTTCGTCGCCCCATGGCCAGCCCCAGCCACACCTACACGCCGCCTCAGCTCGGCCAGCTGTATGGCTTTCCTGCTGGCGACGGCGGCGGCCAGTGCGTGGCGATCATCGAGCTGGGCGGCGGTTATGCCAGCGACGATCTGGCGACCTATTTCAAGGGCTTGGGGATCAACCCGCCCAGCATCACCGCGGTGCCAGTCGCCGGCGGCAGCAACCAGCCGGGTGGCGACGCCGACGGCGAGGTGATGCTCGACATCGAGGTGGTCGGTGCACTGGCGCCCGCCGCCAACCTCGCGGTGTATTTCGCGCCGAATACCGATCAGGGCTTCTTCGAGGCGATCTCGCAAGCCGCGCATGATACGACGCACCGGCCCTCGGTGATCTCGATCAGCTGGGGCGGGCCGGAGGGCAACTGGAGCGATCAGGCGCGCGATGCGATGCAATCGGCGCTGGAGGACGCCGCCAGCCTGGGCATTACGGTTACCGTCGCCGCCGGCGATTCGGGCTCCAGCGACGGCGCCAGCAACGGTCAACCGCAGGTGGATTTCCCCGCTGCCAGCCCCTACGCACTCGCTTGCGGCGGCACCAAGCTGGTGGCCGGCCAGACGATCCAAAGCGAGCTGGTGTGGAACGAGACGGCGGGCGGCGAAGGAGCGACCGGTGGCGGAGTCAGCACACTCTTCGCCCGACCCAGTTGGCAACAGCAGGCCGACGTGCCGGCCGCACCCGGCGGCAGCGGCGGGCGCGGGGTGCCGGATGTGGCGGGCGACGCCGACCCGTTAACCGGTTACCGCGTGCGCGTCGACGGCCAGGATCAGGTGATCGGCGGCACCAGCGCGGTGGCGCCGCTGTGGGCGGCCTTGATCGCCCGCTTCAACCAACTGTTGGGCCAGCCGCTGGGCCACCCACACGCCACCTTCTACGCAATCGGCAGCGCGGGCTTTCGCGACATCACCCAAGGCAATAATGGCCAGTACCAAGCCGGCGTCGGCTGGGATGCCTGCACCGGTTTAGGCAGTCCCAACGGCAGCGCCTTGCTGGCGGCGTTGCAGGCCCGACAAAAGTCGGCCTGAGCTTGCCCGATGGGCTCGTCGCGCGCGGCGAGCCCATCAGCGGCGGCAATCAACGTCACCTTGTTCCACTGGGACCTGCCGCCCGTGGTGGATGACTGCGGCTCAACCGCGACAGCGTGTACGGGTTCGTCGAGTACCCCGTGATGATGTTCAAAGCGCTTGACCATCGCGTACCGCGCTGGACCAAGCTCAACGAGCCCCGACTGGTCAGCGCGCCCAAGGCGAGCGCCAAATTTTACGCGCAGGTAATTGCCAGCAACGGCGCTCCGTACTGGACGAATAAAGCAAACCGCGGCAGGCTTAAGGGTCTGACCGATGCGTTCCGCGACCCCAACCGGTGGGACATATCCGGATGAAAACCCTTTTTCTTGCGTTAGGACTTTCGATGAGCCCCCAAGCCAGTGCCGCCCCGACCCTGCTCGCCGA
>JBEVMS010000261.1:0-5960 GCA_040508515.1 Dyella sp.
GGGGAGGCTTCGCACGCTCTTGAAATGCCAGGCCCCCGCCCCGATTGCAGATGGTGCGGGATACCCCCGCATTCCCTTTCATGACTGCCCGAGAGACGAGAGACAGCCATGCGCCGCATAGCCTTATTCCTGATCACTAACCTTGCCGTTCTTTTACTGCTCAGCGTGGTTTGCCGACTGCTGGGCATTGACGCCTGGGCCGCCAGTCGTGGTTACGGCGGCATGGGCCCCCTGCTGGCATTCGCCGCCGTATTCGGCATGGGCGGCGCATTCATTTCGCTGGCGATGTCCAAGTGGATTGCCAAGATATCCACTGGCGCGCAGGTGATCGAACAGCCGCGCAACGAGCCCGAGCGTTGGCTACTGGACACGGTGCGCCGGCACGCGCAAAACGCCGGCATCGGGATGCCCGAAGTGGCGATCTACGACGCCCCGGAAATGAACGCCTTCGCCACTGGCATGAGCAAAAACAAAGCCCTGGTGGCAGTCAGTACCGGCTTGCTGCAACAAATGGATCGCGAGCAGATTTCCGCGGTGCTCGGGCATGAAATCGGCCACGTCGCCAATGGCGATATGGTCACGCTGACCTTGATCCAGGGCGTGCTCAACACCTTCGTGATCTTCTTTGCGCGCATCGTTGGGCGCATCGTCGACGGCTGGCTGTCCGGTGGGCGCGACCGCGAAGGTGGCGGTGGCATCGGTTATTTCATCATCGTGATGGTGCTGGAACTGGTGTTCGGCCTGATCGCCTCGACCGTGGTGGCGGCGTTCTCGCGCTGGCGCGAGTTCCGTGCCGACAGCGCCGGTGCCAAGCTGGCCGGACGCGGCGCGATGATCTCCGCATTGCAGCGGCTGGCCGCCAACCATGGCGAAAGCACGCTGCCCAAGACGATCGCCGCGTTTGGTATTTCCGGACCGCTGGCGCAGGGCCTCAAGCGCCTGTTCATGAGCCATCCGCCGCTGGAAGAGCGTATCGCCGCGCTGCAGCGCGGCTGAGCCTCACCCCTTGGGTGATGATGCGGCCACGAGTTTTGGTTCCGTGGCCGCATCCTTAAAATAATCATTCGTCGCTGGGCAGGTGCGTGCCCAGCGCACCTTTTCTATCAACCGACCTATATCGATCGCCATGACTGAAACCCGCAAATTCGAAGCCGAAGTCGCCCAAGTTCTGCATCTGGTGACTCACTCGCTGTACTCGCACAAGGAAATCTTCCTGCGTGAGCTGATCTCCAACGCCTCCGACGCCTGCGACAAGCTGCGGTTCGAGGCGATCGCCCAGCCTGAGCTTTCCGCCGGCGAAGCGGAGCTGGCGATTTCGGTCAGCTGGGACGCGGACGCGCGCACCATCACCATCCGCGACAACGGCATCGGCATGAGCCGTGACGAAGTGATCGCCAACATCGGCACCATC
The DNA here is from genome assembly GCA_040508515.1 of Dyella sp. Classification (GTDB taxonomy): domain Bacteria; phylum Pseudomonadota; class Gammaproteobacteria; order Xanthomonadales; family Rhodanobacteraceae; genus JBEVMS01. The sequence goes on from JBEVMS010000261.1 coordinate 1,412, forward strand.
GCCAGCTCCGGTACGCGCCGTTTTCTTGAGGCCATGTCCGGCACGCAGAAGGCCGACGCGCGCCTGATCGGCCAGTTCGGCGTGGGCTTTTATTCGGCCTTCGTGGTGGCCGACAAGGTCACGGTCACCAGCCGCCGCGCCGACGCGCCGGTGGGCGAGGGCGTGCGCTGGGAAAGCGACGGCAAGGGCGAATACAGCCTCGATCAGGTCGAGTTGGCCGAACGCGGCACCGCGGTCACCCTGCACCTGAAAGCCGACGAGGATGAGTTCCTCAAGGGCTGGCAGTTGCGTTCGCTGATCCGCAAATACTCCGACCACGTCGCCTTCCCGATCCGCGTGCCCAAGGAAGAAGACGGTAAGCCCAGCGGCGAGTGGGAAACCGCCAACGACGCTTCGGCGCTGTGGACCAAGCCCAAGTCGGAGATCTCCGACGAGGACTACCAGAGCTTCTACAAGTCGCTGGGGCATGACTTCAACGACGCGCTGAGCTGGACGCACAATCGCGTCGAGGGCAGCCAGAGCTTCACCACCTTGCTGTACCTGCCGTCGCAGCCGCCGTTCGACCTGATGATGGGCGGGCGCGACGAGCGCAAGGGGCTCAAGCTCTACATCAAGCGCGTTTTCATCATGGACGCTGCCGAAGAGTTGCTGCCGAACTACCTGCGCTTCGTGCGTGGCGTGGTCGATGCCGACGATCTGCCGCTTAACGTCAGCCGCGAAATCCTGCAACAGAATCGCCAGCTCGATCGCATCAAGAGCGCCTGCGTCAAGCGCGTGCTCGACCTGATCGAAAAGCTCGCGCGCGACAAGCCGGAAAAATTCGCCACCTTCTACAAGGCGTTCGGCAACACGCTCAAGGAAGGCATCAGCGAAGACGCTAACAACCGCGAGCGCATCGCCAAGCTGCTGCGCTTCGCCTCGACCGGCACCAAATCGCATCCGGGCGAAGGCACCGCGCAGAACGTCTCGCTGGACGACTACATTGGTCGCATGGCGGTGGGCCAGGACGCCATCTGGTACATCACCGCGGATAGCTACGCCGCCGCGTTCGGCAGCCCGCAGTTGGAAGCGTTCAAGGCCAAGGGCATCGAAGTGCTGCTGATGTTTGACCGCATCGACGAGTGGATGATCGGCAGCCTGAGCGAGTACTCCGGCAAGAAACTCAAGAGCGCTGCCAAGGGCGACGTGCCGCTGGACGAGGCGGATAAGGCCAAGCAGGAAGAAGCCACCAAGGACGCCGAGCCGCTGCTGGCCAAGCTCAAGGAACTGCTGGGCGATCGCGTGGGCGAGGTGAAAGTTTCCGCGCGTCTGACCGATTCGCCCTCGTGCCTGGCCCTGTCCGATTACGAGATGGCGCCGCACCTGGCGCGCCTGCTGCGCGAGGCTGGCCAGCAGATGCCGGAGAGCAAGCCCACGCTGGAAATCAACCCGGCGCATCCGCTGGTCAAGCGCGTGCAGAGCGAGGGTGACGAAGGCAAGGCCCGCGACCTGGCCAATCTGTTGCTGGAGCAGGCGGAAATTTCCGCCGGTGCCCAGTTGCCCGACCCGGCCGCCTTCGTGCAGCGCATGAACCGGGTGCTGCTGGGCGCCTGACGCGCCTACGTTCGGTTGATAAAGGCCCGCTGCGTTTGGCGGGCCTTTTCTTTGGTTGTGGTGTCACGATCGGGCGCAATCGCCTGGGCGCACCGTTTAGCAGCATCCAGGACATTGCCCATGACGACCCTCGTATGATTTTTCGTTCCGTTTGAAGAATGCTGATGCTCTGCACCGATTGCCGCTCCGGCTACCACGCGCCCTACGACCGCTTCGAGCGGCTGGCGGCCAATCCCGAGGTGCCCAGTTTTTTGATGCGCTGCAAACAGTGCGCGGCGCTCTGGAACGAAAGCTCCGGCGTACCGTTGTTGCTCACCCGGACGCAGGCGCGCTGGTTGTATCCGACCGCGCGGGTTTAGCTGTGCCTGTGTCCTGTTACTGTGATGCTTCGACGGTGGATGGCAGACGTTGAGGTTTCAATCCTCGACGGCGGTGTCACACCATACTTCAGTCGATTGCTTTTTGCCATGGTGGTGAGCGCCGTAATTTACGCAATCAAATAGCCGTCTATGCCGCCAATGTAACAACAGGAGGATGCGGATTTTTACGCTTTTGGGGCCGGATATCGACGCCGGACGGAGGTGCGGTGTAGCGGCACCGGCATGTATCACGCTGCGCGGATAAAATCGATCAAGGCACGCAGCGGGGAGGGCAGGTGACGCCGTCCGGGGTAGTACAGAAACGGACCGCTGAAGCTTTGCCACCAAGGTTGCAGCACTGGTTCCAGTTGGCCGCTATCGAGGTAAGGCTGTAGCCAGTCCTCGAACAAGTGGATGATGCCTAAGCCATCGATGGCCGCCTGCACGGCAAGATCCAAAGCGGCGCCTTGGCGCACCAGCAGTGGCCCGCTGGGATCGACACGCACCACGTCACCATCGCGTTCGAACTCCCATACCGGCGTCGCCCCGCCGGAGAACTGGCCGCGCAGGCAGGCGTGCTCGAGCAGATCGCGCGGATGTTCGGGGCGAGTGTGCTCGCGCAGATAGGCCGGTGAAGCGGCAGTGATCAGCCGTTGAGTTCGCGGTCCGATCGGCACGGCGATCATGTCTTGCGCCAGCCGCTCGTCGTAACGGATGCCGGCATCGCAGCCGGCGGCGAGCAGGTCCACCAAGCTGTCATCGACGATCACCTCCAGCCGGATGTCGGGATAGCGTTTGAGGAAGGGCGTGACAATCGGCGGCAGCACCGTCCGCGCCACATTGGCCGGTACGTTGAGCCGCAATGTGCCGGCCGGCCGGTCGCGGAAATGGTTGAGTACGTCCAATGCTGATTCCACCTCGGCCAGCGCCGGCGCCAGTCGCTCGACCAGCCGCGCACCGGCCTCGGTCGGCGCCACGCTGCGCGTGGTGCGATGGAGCAATCGCACGCTCAGGCGTGCCTCCAGGCGCTTTACCGCGTCGCTGAGGTTGGAGGCTGAGCCGTTGCCGACACGTGCCGCCTCGCGAAAGCCGCCTGCCCGCACCACCGACAGAAACGCAAAGAGATCCTGCATATCAGCTGCCATTGTTCGACATCCCGTACGACCCGTGCGGATTGTGCCGGATTATCGCGCGCCGGAGCCGCTCGTATAGTGCGTGCCACCCATCCCTACCTCAGTTTTTCGGAGTGAACATGATCGATCTCACCAAGACCGCCACCTATTCGCTCGGCCAGCACCGCGTGCATCGCATGGGCTATGGCGCCATGCAACTGGCCGGCCCCGGCGTGTTCGGCCCGCCCAAGGATCACGCCATGGCACTGGCGGTGTTGCGCGAAGCGGTGGCCTCGGGCGTCAACCACATCGACACCAGCGACTTTTATGGCCCCCACGTCACCAACCGAATCATCCGCGAGGCGCTGCATCCCTATGCCGACGATCTGCTGATCGTCACCAAAGTCGGCGCGTTGCGCGGCGACGACGCCTCGTGGAACTCGGCGCAGAGCCCGGCCGAACTGACCCAGGCGGTGCACGACAATCTGCGCAACCTCGGTCTGGACGTGTTGGACGTGGTCAACCTGCGCGTGATGGGCGACGTGCATCATCCTGCCGAGGGCAGTATCGAACCGCAGTTCACCGCTTTGGCAACGCTGCGCGAGCAAGGACTGATTCGTCACCTGGGCTTGAGCAACGTCACTGCCAACCAAGTGGCGGAGGCGCAGCGCATTGCTCCGGTGGTCTGCGTACAGAATCACTACAACCTTGTCCAACGCGCCGACGATGCCTTGATCGAGGCGTTGGCCGAGCAGGGCATTGCCTACGTACCGTTCTTCCCGCTAGGCGGCTTCACCCCGCTTCAATCGCAGGCACTATCCGATGTCGCCACGCGCCTAGATGCCACGCCGATGCAGGTCGCGCTTGCCTGGCTGTTGGCACGTGCGCCCAACATCCTGCTGATTCCCGGCACCTCGTCGCTGGGTCATCTGCGCGAAAACCTGGCGGCGGTGGAGCTGGTGCTGAGTGAGGATGCGATGGCGGCGCTGGATGGTATTGGCCGCGGCGTCGATGCTGGTGTTGCGTAGATGTGTCGGTCTGAGTGGAGCTAACGAAAGTCGGTCTTGGACTGCAGATTCCGGAGATGGCTGACCATCGTTCCGGGAATCCCTGACCAGTTCGCTGGTGCTGGCCAGTGCACCGAACTTCAAGCTCGATATGAGCTGCGAATCGGAGTCTTAATCTGCTGGAGGGAACCGCCGTGATCGGCCAGGAGCTGACATTAGCTGCCGAATACAAAAAGTCCTGCTCCGGCTCCCGGGCTGGTCCGCTCGCGGTGAGCGCCCGGGTCATGGGAGGATCCGGGCCACGTCTTATGTCGTCATGGTTAAATCACCAGGGGCGAAGTTATGGCGGGACTTGAACAGGGCGAGGATATTTCCAGGGCTTGACCCACCCAACAACCACCGGCTACTCAAATCAGTCAAGCCGCCACGGTGGTGGCCTGACTTTAACTAAACAGCGCCACAAAAGCCGGGGCGATTC
>JBEVMS010000042.1:0-23364 GCA_040508515.1 Dyella sp.
GCCACGCCCATGCCCATGAACTCGAACAACTTCATCGGCGAACCGTAGTGATTGGAGTTGGGCAGCACCGCGTAATCCATGCAGGCGATCCAACTGGCGATTTCATCGTGCGCGACGCGGCCTGGCAGCAACACGCGATCGGCCAAGCCGCGCTCGGTGACCAGCGCGCGCACCGCCGGCAGTGTGCGACCGTCACCCACAAACACCAGCGCAAGCTGCGGCACTTCGGCTAACCGTGCGGCAATGGCTTCGACGAAGCCGTCCACGCCATGCCAGTGCGCGAATGCGCCGATATGCCCGCAGACGATCCGATCGTTGAGGCCGCGCGCCGCGCGCAGCGCATCGCGATCGAAGCGGCGGACGTCAAAGCGCGCCAGATCAACCGCGTTGGGCGAAATCACCGAAGGCGCGATATCGCCGTAAGCCGCCTGCGCCTGCTGACGGAAATAGCTGGAGATGAAAACCAGGCCGGTGCAATGGCGCATGCACCAACCCTCGATGAGCCGCGCCAGAGGCTTGAGGCGCAGGGGGCGTACGCGTTCCACCAGCGCTGAGTCGTTGATCTCCAGCACCAGCGGGATGCCACGCCGCCTGGCCAACCACACGGTGGCGAAGAGGAACAGCGAATAACGCTCGTAGATCAACTGCGGCTTGCGGCGACGGATTGCCGTGCCCATACGCAGCAGGGTGATCAGGTTGTAGCCCAGCTCGAAGAACTCAAACACCATTCCCGGCAACCGCGCGACAAAACCGGCGAGCCGGCCGCGACCGCTGGCGCCCTCCGTGGTGGGCGGCGGTTCGTGCTCGGGGTCGGCACCGGGGAAGGAGATCACGGTGACCTCATGGCCGAGCCCGCGCAGCGCCTGCACGATGCCGCGGATGTGTACGCCCTCGACATGCCGTCCACGCGTGCGGTGGTGATAGAGGATTCGCATCATGCTTGCGCCGGCAAGGGTTCAAAGGTGTGTCCATGGGCCAGCCATTGCGGCAGCACGATTTCGAGCGCGCCGATGGTTTTGGCGCTGTCGTCGTGCATCAGCACGATGTCGCCCGGTTGCGGTGGCGAGTTGAGCAGGCGCTTTACCAGCACGTCCTGCGGCGCTTTCTGATAATCCATGCTGTCGTAAGACCAATACACCAGGCTGCGACGGTGCGTTGCAAAGTACAGCAGCAACGATGGCGCCAGATGGCCGCGCGGGGTACGCGTGCGGTGATGCGGGCGCGGGTCGAACTGGCGCAGCAGGACATCGGTGCGATGGATTTCAGCCAATTGCTGGCGCAGCGACATTAGCTTGAACGACCAGTGGCTGTAGGAGTGATTGCCCAACATGTGTCCCTCGCTGACGATGCGCTGGACCACCTCCGGAAATTTTTCGACCTTGTCGCCGATGACGAAGAAGCTCGCCCGGATGCCGAGTTTGGCCAAAAGATCGAGCAGGCGAGGGGTGTATTCCGGGTGCGGACCATCGTCGAAGGTCAGATAACGGGTGGTGCCTCGGCGGCTGCCGCGCGTCATGACCAGCGCGTCGGGAAGCAGGCTGAGCAGTTGCTGTTTTTGTGGCTTGAGATTCATGCGGACGCACCCAACGAGGCTGAGGAACCCAGAGCAACCTGCCGCAGCGTACGCTCCAAATGATTGATGTTGTCTTCCCAACGAAATCCGGTCGCGTGAGCGGCGATGCGTGGGTTGTCCCAGGTGCGTGCACAGGCGTCGATCAAGGCTGCGGACAGACGCTCGCGCTGATGCGGTGGCACCAGAATCCCGGCGTATTCGGGCACCACCTCGGGAATGCCGCCGACGGTGGTCGCCACCACCGGCGTGCCGCAAGCCATCGCTTCGAGTACCACGTTGGGCACCCCTTCGTTATGGCTGGGCAGGCAAAGCACGTCGGCGGCTCTGAACCATGGGCCTAGTTGAGCATGCGGCACGCTGCCGACCAGTTCGATATGCGCAGCGCAGCCCAAGGTGATCGCGCGTTCCAGCAACTCAGCCTTGCACGGGCCGGAGCCGACATAGACCAATCGAGCTTGTGGATGTTGCGCCAGCAAGGCAGGAAACGCATCGAGTAGGTCCAGGCAACCTTTGGTGGCCTTGAGATTGCCGACATAAAGCAGCAGTGGCGCGGCCGTCACGTTCAGCGCGGTGCGGGCTTCGCGGCGTGAGCCCGGTGAGAACAACGAACCATCGACACCGTTGTAGATCACCTGCACGCGCTCGGCCTCGGCACCAAGTGCAATCGCCTTCACCGCCAACGCCCGACTGACCGCGACCACCGCGCCAGCGCCGCGCAAGGCCGAGCGAATCTGCACGCGCCGCAGCGCATACTCGGCCTGCACATTGAGATCACTGCCGTGCACCTTGAGAATGTAGGGAATGCCCAGTCGACGCGCGAGCCAGCCGGCCGCGACGCCATCCGGATAGGCCCAGCTCACCAGCAGGCAATCGTAATGGCCACCACGCAGGCGCCGGCCATGCTGCCAATACAAGCACGCCAGCCAGCACAGGGCGTGCAGCGCGCGGCCAATGACCGGGGGATAGATGAACGTGAAATAGTCGGTGCGCAGGCTGGGCAATGTGACGTCGCCCTTGATGCCGGCCATGCGTTCGCGAAAATCCACCGCAGTGATCACCTCGACGTGGTGACGTTGCCCCAACTGCTCGAACTGCTGCCGATTGAAGGCGCCGCGTTGCGGGTCCCACGGCGTCGGGAACAGATTGGTAAGAACCAGAATCCTCATCGATACGCTTACTCCATGCATCCGCTGTAAAGGCGTGCGTAGCGACGTGCCATCGCATCCAGGGAACCGTTTTGCTCAACCCAGTGGCGCGCGGCATGGCCTAGTGCGCTGGCCCGGCGTGGCTCGCGCAGCAGGCTCAGCATGGCCTCGGCCAGTGCTTGCGGATCACGGGCAGGCACCAGGCGGCCGGTGCTGTCGTTGCATACGATTTCACGATTGCCGCCGACATCGGTGGCCACGATGGGCAGCGCCACCGCGCTGGCCTCCAGCAACGCCATGGAATAGCCCTCGCTGATCGAGGACAGCACGAACAGGTCCATCCCTTGCAGCAGGTCGGGCACATCGTTGCGGTCGCCCAGGAAATACACGCGGCTGGCGACGCCCTCATCGAAGGCGCACTGCTTGAGCTGGTCGCGCAATTCGCCATCGCCGATCAGCACCAGCACGGTGTCGCTGCGCTGTTGGTGGACCATGCGAAAGGCGCGAATCAAGCCGAACTGATCCTTGGCCCAGTTGAGGCGTCCCACGCTGCCGATCACCTGGGTGCGCGAAGGCAGCCGTAGCATGCGCACCAGCCGCTCCTGCATGGCGTCGGAGGCGGTGGGGTAGGTATCGATCACGATGCCATTGGGCACCACGCGCGTCTTGCCCGGGGGAACGATGCCCCGGCTGATCGCGTCGTGCCGGGCGGCCTCGCACACGGTAACCACCGTGTCGGTGTTGGTTAGCGCGCGTCGATACAACCATTCGCGCCGCGCCGCACGGCGATTGCCACCCATGCCGTGGCGAGTGTTGATGATATGACGCACGCCCAGGCCGACCACGGCCAGCACCGCCTGGTAGTGAGCTACCGCGTTGTGCGTGTGCAAGACCTCGGTGGCGTGCGCGCGGATCAGTTGGCGCGCGCGCGCCAACGCGCGCAAGTCCAGGCCATGGCGTTTGCCGCACGCGCTGACCTTGATGCCTAGTTGGTCCAACTCGTGCGCCAGCGTGCCGCGTTCGAACAAGCAAACCACCTGGCAATGATGGCCCTGTTGGTGTTGCAGCTTGACCAGCTCGATCACCATCCGCTCCAGTCCGCCACGATCGAGACTTTCGACACAATGAGTGATGTTCATGGCTGCAACTCCGATACGGTGACGCGCCGTTTGCCGCTGGGCGACAAAGGAATGTCGTCGAGAAAATGGCAGTTGAGTTCGATGCTGTCGCCCAGGACTTTGCGGACCTCCCGCCGGATGTAGGCCAGCGAGGCATCGTCGAAGGCTGGGCCGCGCACGATCGAAAGCTCCAGGCAGTCCAGGCGCTTCTGCACCAGTTGGAAACGTTCCACGCCTGGAACATCCTTGAGCATGTGCGGAAAGAAAACGCCCGGCAGCACATGGCCGGCCGGCGTGCGTATCGCATCGAGCACGCGGCCTTCGACGCTGGCCAGCAACGGCAGGCCACGGCCGCACGCACAGTGTTTGTTGGACATGCTGGCCATGTCGCCATTGGCATAGCGCACGAACGGCATGCCGTAGTTAAACAGGTCGGTGATCAGAACTTCCCCGATCGCCCCCACCGCCGGCGCGGCCTCACCGGCGGGCTTCAGCGGCTGGCGCAGTTCCAGCAGCAAATGATCGGCGTTGAGGTGCAAGCCTTGCCGGTGCTCGCATTCGGCGGCGATCAACATGAATTCGCGGCAGCCATAGGTATTGAAGGTTGGCGCGCCGAAGGCCTGCTCGATCTGCTCACGCTGGAAGGGGTGCAGCGCCTCGGCCGCGCCGATGATGCCTAGCGGGCGCCAGGGTCGGCGGCCCGTTGCCAGCAGCCATTGCGACAGGCGGACCAGTGGGCCGACGTAACCGACGATGATCTGCGGCCGATAGCGATCGATGGCGTCGGCGTACTCGGACATGTTCGCTTCGGTCATGTGAAAGCTGTTGAGCACCTGCCGTGCAAAGGCCGCGTTGTAGAGGCGCTCTTTGATTTGGCGCGCCCGGCTGGGCTCGCCCATCACACTGCTCCACAAGTACAAGGTGCGCCGCCCCATCAAGGAGCCGGCCCATTCGTAGCCGCGCCACATCACCGCCGTGCGGCGGTCGTTGCTTTCGCGGGTGTAGCCGAAGCGCAGCGGATCGCCGGTGGAGCCGCCGGTGTTTTTGTACAGGAGGCGGTCGCGCCAGGAGACTGCCTTGAGTTCGTCGAAATGCTCGCGTATATCCGCTTTGGTCAGCACTGGCAGGCTGGCGTAGTCGTCCAGATTGCGGATGTCTGCCACCTTGATGCCCAGTTCCCGCCAGCGCCGCTGGTAGTAGGGCACCTCGCGCTCGCAGTGCTGCAACAGCAGCTTCAGGCGTGACCACTGCAGCGCGGCGATCCGCTCGGTGGTCAGCCATTGGTCGTGTCGGTAATCCTCCAGGTAGGCCAACGTCTGGCGTCGACGCAGGCCATGCTCGTAGGTGGGAAACAGCACGCGGCGGAAGGCGGTTTCATACCAGCCACTCATGACGAATACCTCGCGGCGCGCCTGGCGAAGGCGTGGGGTGTGGGATGCGCAGGGCGCTGCCGGGCGTTCATGCGGTGCGCAACAAGACGGCGACCAGAACGAACAACGCGGCGATGCTTCCCATGGTCGCCGGCACCCAGCGCCATCCACCCTCGACCAGCCGCAAGTTCGGCAACTCGGGATAACGTCGGCGCGCGCCGATGTAATAGCCCACCACCAGCGCGGCGGCCAGATACAACACGATCATGTAGCTGCGGCTGAGGAAAAACGCCGCCGCAAACATGCCGCATAGCGACAACAGCAAGGTCAAGGCGATCGCACGCTCGTCCTGCCATTGCTTGGTTCGCTCGGCATCGCCTGCCGATTCGAGCTTGTGGCGCAACACGGCGGCCAGCATCCAGAAGCAGTAGCCCACAAAGGCCATCCAGATCAGAAACCCGATGAAGCCGGTTTCGGCCAGCACCAGCACGAAAGAGTTGTGCGCGGTCAGTTCGTTGTACTGGGTGAAGTTGCCTGGGCCTACGCCGAACATGGGATTGGACTTGAACATGTCCAACCCCGCGTACCAGGCGTCCACGCGGCCGGCGGCGGATTCTTCTCCGGCGTCCAGTTCCTGCATGCGCGAGGACAGCAGCTTGAGGGCGGTCAATCCGATCACCCCCAGCACGCCGGCGGTCACGAAGCCGCGGCGATACCAGATATAGACGCCCGCCACCACCAGCACCGCCAGCATGGCTCCGCGCGAGTTGGTCAGATACGTGCCGTAGAGCAGCAGCAAAGCTACGGCGAGCCAGAACAGGCGCATGATGCCGCGACCACGCTGGCGCAGAAAAAACGCCATCGGAATGGTGGCGGCGAAGAGCATGCCCAGATCGTTGGGATCGTTGAAGATGCCCACGTACTGGATGCGCCCGTCCAGGCCGATGGGCACGCCAGTCCAGCCGACACCCAGTTGATGCTGCTCCACGCCATGCAGGGCCAGCACGACCGCGCAAAGCACGAACACCCGCATGCCGATGATGACCCGTCGCTGGGTGGTGCAGGCGGCCGCGAATACGAAAAATGCAATCACGGTGGGGCCGAATTTGACCAGTTCGTCCTTGGCGCCGCCGACCCAGCCGTTGGTGACCTGCGAGAGCATCATGACCAGCAGGAACGCCGGCAGCAGGAAAAATTGCGGCGCGGCGAAGGTCTTGGCGGCCGACGCCAGCCAGCACAGAAACGACAGCACCAGCACCACGGGCAGCAATGGCACATCGACCAGGCCGGGCAGATAGTCCTGCGGCCGCACGATGGTCAGAACGAGGTAGAACAGGATCAGGGGGTACATGCGGCTATGGGCTCCGGCACGACATCGTGATCAGCGGTGGGATAGCACATCAACTTGGGCAAGGTCAGCATGGCGGCGAACCAGCCCGGTCCCATCATGCGTTCGACCGGCAGCCGGTACAGCGCAAAGCGATTGCTGGAGGGCTCCGCATTGGTGCCGCAGATGTAGCAGCACGCTAGTTGGAAACCCGCTTGGCGCGTCGCCTCAATCACCCGCTCGTTGAAGGCGCGATTGCCGCCCACCGGATATGACATCAGCATCGGGTTGCCGCCCAGTTCGCGTTCAAGCGTTTCCCTGGACTCGCGCACTTCGCGCGCCATCTCGTCGGCCGGCAGTCGCGCCAGCATGCGGTGATGCACGCCATGCGAGCCGATTTCGAAGCCGGATGCCTGCATTTCGCGCAATTGCGTCCAGGTCATCGGGCGACAATCCGGCGGCGCTGTTTCGCTGGGCATCTGCCACTCGTGTTCCAGGCGGGAGATCAAGGCCGACTGGGCGATCGCGCTCAGTCCCTTCATCTCCATCAGCAGGCGCCCGGCCAGCTTGCGGCGGGCGTCGCGGCTTTCCGGAAAAGGCGTATCGATCTCCAGCTCGGGCACGCTCAGGCGTGGCGCCCGGGTGAGCAGGATCATGTGCACCAGCCAGTCGTAAGCGAATGGGCGGCCGCTGTCGATATGCCCGGTGGAGACGAAGAAGGTGGCTGGCACGCCCAGATCGCGCAGAATCGGATAGGCGATCCGGTAGTTGTCGTCGTAGCCGTCGTCGAAGGTCACCACGACCGCATCGTGTGGCAACTGTTCTCCCGTCTCGATCGCGGTGACCACGTCGGTCAGCCGCATCGGATGGAAGCGCTGTTTGATCAAACGCATTTGGTTGGTGAAGCGCTCCGGCGTGGCGCTGATCAGCTCCATATCGAATTCGTAGGTATTCGGATCGGGCATCGGCATGATCCGGTGATAGGCCAGAATGCGTAGATCCCGCCGCCATAACGTGCGCAGGCGCTGCATCGAGTGCAGCATGCCGCTGCTGTAGCAAAGTTCGCCCAGCCGGCCACGGATGCCGGATGCGCGGCCACTGGTGTCCTGCGTCGTTACCATAGATGCAGTCCTCGGTTGCGGGCGAAGGCCAGCAGAGCCTGCGCGGCGAATAAATTGAGGTAGAAAAATGCCACCATCAGGCGCACCGGAAGCCAGCGACCCAATACAGGCAGCCAGCGACCGATCGGCACCGTGGCGGCGGCGCCGAGCAAGGCGACCAGCATCAACGCGTACATCACATGGCGGGTTGCCAGCATGGCGGTGGTCAACGTCAGCAGCAGCAACAGCCACGGCGCCAACAACCGAAGCAGCTTATGGCTGACGAAGCGCAGCCAAAGTGGATTGCTCCACGGCGACAGCAGCCATGGCGCCAGCTGGATCAACTGATAATTGCCGGCCAGGGTTCGGATCTTGCGCCGACGTTCTTCGGCCGGCTGTTGCGAGGGTTGATCCCAGGCCAGCGCGCGCGGCTCGAAAACCACTCGATAGCCGGCCGCGGCCACGCGCATGGGGATCAGCACGTCATCCAGCACCGTGCCCGGCGGCAGCGGTACGAACAGCGAGCGGCGCATGGCGTACAGCGCTCCGGTGACTCCGATGGTAGAGCCCGAACGGCTCTCGCTCAGACGTATCAGTTTTTCATAGCGCCAGTAGGCGTCCACGCCCTGGGCGAAACCACTGTGCACGTTCTCCATCTGTAGTTCACCGCTGACCGCGCCGACCGATGGATCGGCCAGGTTGGCGACCAACTCGCGCAGCGACTTGGGAGAGAGTTTCTGGCGCAGATCGGTCAGCAGCAGCAGCTCACCCCGCGCCTGCGCGATGGCATCGTTAAGGCACGCGGCTTTGCCGCGGCGCGTCGCAAACTCCAGCACGCGGACGCGTGGATCGCCGTACTCGCGTGCCAGCTCCGCGGTGTCGTCGCGGCAGCCGTCGCAGGCGATCACTATCTCGATGTGTTCGTGGGGGTAGTCCAGCGCGTGCAGATTGGCCAGTTTGGATTGAATCTGCGCCGAGCCATCGTGCACGGCGATCACCACGGTCACCGTGGGCGTCATCGACTGCTTGCGTACCGGTCGGGGACTCAAACGTGCCGCTAGCCACATCATCAGCGGGTAGCCGATGAAGACATGGATCAGCACAACGACGCTTCCCCAGCACACCAAATAAGCTAGCTGCATCATCTCGGCCTCCCTCGGACCGATCCGCTCATGTCAGCGCCATCCAAACAGCTTGCGCAGGCCACCGCCACGCTTGGTGTTCGCCGGTGCTTGCTGCGTGTTCAGTTCGGCGGCCAGCGTGCTCAGGGTGCCATTGGCGATATCCAGCAGATTGAGCTGCACGCCGGTCTGACGTTTGACCTGCGCGGCCATGTCGACCGCCAGCAATGAATGCCCCCCCACATCGAAGAAGTTGTCGCTGTTGCGCACTTGCGTGATGCCCAGCAGATCACACCATACCTTGGCCAGCAACTGCTCGCCGGGCGTCATGGTGGCGGGCGCTGCCGTGCTTGGCTTGCGGGTGGCCGGCGCTACCGCGATCGCATCCTGGCTCGGGTGCACACTCGTGCCGAGGCTGGCGACCAGCGCGCCGACCGTCTGCTGCGGATCGGTGCTGACGTTGACCATCATGGTGAGGTAGCGATCGCGCAGCGCCAGCGCGGTGCTGGTCTTGAGGATGTCGGCGTTGTACGTGATGCCGCCGACCATGCCGCGATGGCTTTCCAGAAACCATAAGCCGAGGTCTTCGGTGGCGCCGCTCTGGAACAGCAAAATCTGCTCATGCTGCAAGTCGCCCCATTCCACGATGCGTTGGCGTGCATCCTGAAACGAAAACAGCGCTTGATAGAGTACCGCGCCGCTGCTTCGGCCCACCTTGAGCTCGCGCTGTAAATATTCAAGAGGGACGTCTGGATGGCCGAACGCTTCAATGGCGATCTGTTTGACATGCCTTACGAAGTCGACAAAGGGCAGCGCGCTGTCGATCTTCACATGCAGCGGAAGCAGGTTGTTGAAATACCCCATGACCGATTCCAGTTCGGTCTGGTTGCGCCCGCGTACCGGCGTGCCGATCACCAGTTCGTTCTGTCCGGCCATGCCGTTGAGCAAGACGTAATACAGCGCCAGTAAAGTCATGTTGAGGGTGGCGTCGGCGCTGCGACCCACCGCGCGGATCGCCTCGGTGGTTTCGAGCGGGACATGGATCCATTCGGTTCGTCCCAGACCAGACATGCCTGGGCGCCGCGGGTGGTCGGTAGGCAGCGCCTTGATATCAGCCATCTGATTCAGCCGCTCGCGCCAGAACGCCAGTTGCTTTTGAAACTGTGGGCCTTGCAGCCATTGCGCATGCCAGGCGGCGTAGTCGCCGTAGCTGACTGGCAACGGTGCCAACGGCGAGGGCTGGCCGTGTGCGAAGGCGCGATAGAGTTGCGAAAGCTCCGCATACAGGATATCGAACGACCAGCCGTCCCAGATGATGTGATGCGGCATGAAGAAGAACACATGCTCCTGCGCGCTCAGGCGAAACATGTGAGCGCTGAACAACGGGGCGTGGGTCAACACAAACGGGGTGTCGGTCAGCGTTTGCAGGCGCTGCATGAGCACCGTCTCGCGCTCGTCCTCGGGTAAGGCGGACAGATCCTCGGCCGGAAACAGCGGCATGGCCACTTGCATGTGGACGACCTGTTCCACCACGTCGCCCTCGGCGTGTATCGAGGTGCGTAGGCTGGGTTGACGCTGCATCAAGGCATGCAAGGCCAATTCGAAGGCGACCTCGTCCAGCGGGCCGCGCAAGCGATGCGCCGAGGGCGCGTTGTAGGTCACCCGTCCCGGTTGCATCTGTTCCAGCGACCATAGCCGCTGCTGCGCCAGCGACAGCGGCGCGCGGTCCTGCTCGGCGCGACGCAGTATCGGCGCCGTGCCCGACGCATTGCCGCTGGCCAGATGCTGGCGAATCGCCGCGGCAAGTTCGGCAATGGTGGGCGCATCGAACAGGGTGCGGAACGACAGGCTGATGTCGAACTCGCGATTGAGCCGAGCGGTGAGCTGCGCGGCCAAAAGGGAATGGCCGCCGAGTGCGAAGAAATTGTCACGCACGTCCATGTCCGGCAATGCCAGCACCGCCTCCATCGCCAGCGCCACGCGGCATTCGTCACCGTTGCGCGGGGGTAGCCGCGTGCCTTGGGCGGCCATCGAAGGCATCACCGGCGGCGGTAAAGTCTTGCGATCGGTCTTGCCATTGGGTAGCAGCGGAATGGCTGCCAGTTCGATGAGATGCTGCGGCAGCATGTATTCGGGCAGACGCCGCTTGAGCTGTGCACGCAGTTCGGCTTCATCGAATGCTGCGGTCGGGCGAGGCACGACGTAGGCCACCAGGCGCACGTCGCCCGGTCGGTCCTCGCGAGTGATCACCACCGCACGACCGATGGCGTCCAGGTCGGTCAACGCCGCCTCGATCTCGCCCAATTCGATCCGGTAGCCGCGTACTTTGACCTGGAAGTCCAGCCGGCCCAGATGTTCGATCATGCCGTTGGCCAGCCAGCGGCCGCGATCGCCGCTGCGGTACATGCGGGCTTCGGGATCGGCGCTGAAGGTATCGGGTACGAAACGCTCGGCAGTCAGTTCGGGCCGATTTAGGTAACCCAAGGTGACGCCGGCGCCGCCGATGTGGATTTCACCGGGCACCCCCAGCGGGCAAGGCGAGCCTAATTCGTCGAGGATGTAAACGCTGGTATTGGCGATGGGCCGTCCGATGAAAATGCCTTCGCGCGGCGCAGTGACGCGCCAGTACGTCGAATACACGGTGGTCTCGGTGGGGCCGTAGCCATTCCAGACTTCGCCGCACCGTTGCAGCAGCGCTTCGGCCAGGTCCAGCGGCAAGGGCTCGCCGCCCGATACCGCGCGGAAATCGGCGCGTCCGTTCCAGCCTGAGTCGAGCAGGATGCGCCAGCCCGCCGGCGTAGCCTGCATCATGGTGGTCTGGCTTTGTTCGATCAGCCGGCGCAGCGCCGCGCCGTCGCGTACGTCGTCGTGATCGGCCAGCACGATTTCGGCGCCCACGCTCAGCGGGAGCATGAGTTCCATGAAGGCGATGTCGAACGACAACGTGGTGACCGCGACCAGCCGGTCGTCAGGCGCGATGCCGGGCACATGCTGCATGCTGGTGAGGAAGTTGGAGGTACTCCGATGCGGCACCCGCACGCCCTTGGGGCGACCGGTGGAACCGGAGGTAAAGATCAGATAAGCCACCGACTCGGGTGTGCCGGCGTGCTCGTCGTGCGGTAGCCGCGTGGCGTCGGCGTTGGTGATTTGCGCAGCGTCGCCCGTCAACGAGAGTACGCGGGTGCGATCGAAGTCGAACGCATCGGGCACGGTGTCGTCGACGACCAGCGCCGTCAGTCCGGCATCGCGCACCATGAAGGCCAGTCGCTCGGCCGGAAAATGCGGGTCCAGTGGGACATAGCCGGCGCCGGCCTTGAACACCGCCAGCACCGCCGCGACCATGTCGCTGCTACGCGCCAGGGCCAGCCCGACCAACGATCCGCGGCTGACACCACGGGCGCGCAGGCAGTGCGCAATCCGATTGGCCCGCTGCTCCAGCTCCGCATAGGTCAGGTGTGTTTCACGATGACGAAGCGCGGCGCGCAACGGGGTTCGGTCGACCTGCTGCTCAAAATACTGGTGCGCCAGTTGTTGCTCGGGATAGGCCGTCGGCAGGGGTTGCAACGCCGCCAGTTCACGGCTAGCCGATTCGGAAAGCAGGCTCAGCGCGCGTGCAGGGCAATCGGGTTGAGCGGCCGCATGGATCAGCAGGGTTTCGTAGGCATCCAGCCAGCCGCGGATGGTTTCGGCGCGGAACAGGTCGCTGTTGTATTGGCATTCCAGCCGCAGTCCACCCTCAACTTGTACGGCGTTGACGAACAGCTCGAAGTTTTCGTAAGCGCGTGGGTTGGCCGAAAATTTGAAACGCAGGTCGGGGAACGACACGCTTTGCTCGTCCAGTGCCTGATCCAGGTTGAACAGTACGCTCACCAACGGCAGGCGCGCCGGATCGCGCGGCAAGGCCAGTCGCGCGAGCAGGCTGCCAAGCGTGTACTGGCGGTGCTCGAAGGCATCCAGCAAATCGCCGCGCAACTGTTGCAGCGCCTCGGCGAAGCTGCATTGGGTATCGCATGCCATGGACAGCGGCAACACGTTCACCGCATGGCCGACCAAGGCGGCATGCCCGTCGGCGGCCTGACCGGCGGAAGGCACGCCGATCACCACTTCGTCTTGCCCGCTCAGACGTTGCAAAAGCACGCCAAAGCCGGTCAGCAAGGTGGCATAGAAACTGGCACCTTGGCGTGCACCGGCGCGCTTGATGTCGGCGACCAGCGCCGTGTCCAAGGTGCGGTCTTCGCGGCGCGAGTTGAAACTGCGCTGGCGTGGCCGGATGCGATCGGTGGGCAGATCCAGCGAGGGAATCGTCCGGCCGAAACGTCCCAGCCAGTAGCGTTCGGCCGCCTGGCCGGCCTCGCTTTGGGCTGCGGCGACCTGCGCCAGGGCAAAGTCGCTGAAGGCATCGGCGGCACTCGGACCGACGCCGCGACTGAGGCGCTGCGCGTAAAGCTGCGCCAGTTCGGTGACGATCACGCCGAACGACCAGCCGTCGCAAATGATGTGATGCGCGGTGAACACCAGCAGGTGGTCGTCAGGTGTCAATCGCAACAGCTCCACGCGCACCAGCGGACCGCGTTCGAGATCGAACGGCGTGGTGACTGCGTCTTTGAGGGTGGCGGCAAGCTGTACCTCGCGCTCGTCCGGGTTGAGCGAGGACAGGTCGCGCATCGTCCAGGGCAGCGCCCATTGGCTGGCGATATGCAGCTTCTCGCCATCGCTGCTTAGCGTGGCGCGCAACGCCTCGTGACGTTGCACCAGAATCTGTAGCGCGGTGCGCAGCGCCTGGGTGTCCAGCGCACCGGATAACCGCAGCGATACCGACTCGTTATAGGCCAGCGAGGCCTGCGGTTCGAGCTGGGTGGCCAGCCAGATCTCGCGCTGCGGTTCGGTGGTGGCGACCACGCGCGCCAGCGGCGCATCGGCGAACGGATCGTAGTCGACGGCGGTTGAGCTGACCACATTGTCGTTGGGAATCATGCGCTGACCCTCATGAATTTGCCCGGAGCTTCCGGGTTGGGTACGAACCACGCGGGGTTGCCCTGGGCATCCTTGCCCAGGCGCGCACCGCTGACCGGTGGCTTGTTGGCATCGAGCGCCAGCGTTTCGGGTAGGCGCCGTCGTGGCAGGAAGTCGGCCTCCTGCAGTTCCAATACCGATTCTTTGAACGCCTTGGCGATGGCGGCGAAATCCGCCTCGCTGTGCGCGGTGGTGAAAAAGCAGGGGAAGTTGTCCAGCACATGGATGCCGCGGCTGCGCATCATCGCGAACAACAGATCCTGGAGCGGGTGGTCCTCAAGAAAGTTGACCTTCCACACCGAGGCGAACTGCGTCAGCTTGATCGGCGCGCCCACGCTTTGGTTGAAAGTGTTCAACTCCTCGACGAAGTTGCCGGCGCGCTGGTTGAGCTTTTCCTGCAGTGCCGGCCCGGCCGCTGCCAAGTGATGCAAAACGGCATTGGCGGCCGCTAGCGCCAGCGGATGGCGCACGAAGGTGCCGGCAAAATAAGTCACTCCTACGGTCGGGACCGAATCGTCGCCGAACCGCCAGTCGCCACCGTCCAACGCGTCCATGAATTTGCGCTTGCCAGCGATCACGCCGATCGGGAATCCGCCACCGACCACCTTGCCGTAGGAGGCAAGATCGGCGTCGATGCCAAGAACTTCTTGCGCGCCGCGCGGATGGGCACGAAAACCGGTGACCACCTCGTCGAAGATCAGCAGGGCGCCCGCATCGCTGGTGATCGCCCGCAACTCTTGCAGAAATTCGCGCGGCTGAAAGTCGGGTCGGCGGCTTTGCACCGGCTCGACCAGCACGGCGGCGATCGAGGCGGCGCGTTCACGGATGATCGCCAGCGACTCGGGCGTGCCGTAATCGAGCACCAGCACGTTCTCCGAGGTGTTGCGAAGAATGCCTGGCGCCGCCGGTACCGAGCGCAATTTTTTGGTTCCGCGCACGATCACTTCGTCGAAGATGCCGTGGTAGGAGCCGGTGAAAATCACCAGCGTATCGCGGCCGGTCACCGTGCGTGCGATGCGCACCGTGCCCATCACCGCCTCGGAGCCGGTATTGCATAGCGCGGCGCGGTCGAAGCCGGTCAATTCGCAGACCTGCCGGGCCACTTCGCCGGCCAGAGGGTGCTGCGGTCCGATCTCGTAGCCGGCGTCGAGCTGCTTGCGTACCGCGTCGAGCACGAACTCTGGCTGCCAGCCGAACAAATTCATTCCGAAGCCGTTGAGTGCATCGACATATTCGTTGCCGTCGATGTCCCAGACCTTGGAGCCCTTGGAGCGATCGACCACGATCTGGTAGATCATTTCCTTCAGCAACGGACGAAAACCGTTCACTACGCGCGGATCGGCCAGATGCGCGCGATGTTGCTGGGTGTAATCCTTGGAGCGCCGGGTGCGCTCGATGTAGCGGCGCATGAAGGCGTCCAGTCGGGCGCGTTGGCGGGCGCTCAATTCGGTCGAGCCGGAGTGGATGCGGGCGATCGCGCCGAAGGCTTTTTTGACGTCGTAGCTGGTGTGCGCCAGCGCGGCTTCCTCATCGTGCGTCGGGGCATCGGTGGTGGTTCTGGCCGTTTGGGTCGGTACGGCCGGCGCGCTGGCGACCACCGCCGTCGCGGGCGCAGACGCCGCACCGCCCGTGCCGGCCAGCAGCGCGAGCTGTTGCTGCATGATCAACATCTGCTGTTGGATGACGTCCTGCACCAGTCCGCCACTGCCAGCGACTGCCGCGCCGATGGTGCCCAGCACGGCCGGTGTCGACGCGGCCGCCGGGGCGGCCACGGCCGGCGCCACCACGGCAGCGTCTGGCGGCAACAGTCGATCGATATGCGCGGCCAGACGCTGGAACGAGAAACACGATTCCATCAGTTCGCGAAAGGTGATCTTCAACGCGAAGGTTCGCTGCAACTGCAACGCCACCTGGGTCAGCGAGAGCGAATCCAGACCATGCTCGACGAAGCTGGTGGTCGGATCGGTACCCTCCAATTCGCTGCCGGTGACATCTTCAAACAGCGCGGTGAGCTGGTTGATCAGGCGAGTGGCTCGGGCGGTGTCACCGCTGAGATTGGCTGCCATGGTGCGCTCCATCGGAATGGCGGGAAGCGTGATGGCCGGCGCGGATTCGATCGCGTTCGGCACGACAAGGGGAACAGCGGAGGGAAGGGCTTCGGCGGTTGCAGGCGCGGTGCGCTGGCTGGCCTCGATCCAATGACGCTTGCGCTCGAAGGGATAGGTCGGCAGGCAAACGCGACGCTTGCGTTCACGCCGGTCCAGTGCCTCCAGCGCCAGCGGTGTGCCGTAGCTCCACAACTGGCCGATCGCCTGCAACCAGGCGGCGCGTTCGGTTTCCGCGGAGTCGGCCAGCGAAGCCAGTGCGATGCGGCCGCGGCTTTGCGGGTGCTGCCGGGTCAGGCTGCTCAAGGTATGGCGCGGGCCAACCTCGAGGAATGCGTACTGC
Organism: Dyella sp.; assembly: GCA_040508515.1. Lineage (GTDB taxonomy): Bacteria > Pseudomonadota > Gammaproteobacteria > Xanthomonadales > Rhodanobacteraceae > JBEVMS01. Next base: position 16,216 of record JBEVMS010000042.1, read on the forward strand.
GGATTTTCCAGCAAGCCCAGCAAGGCGCGCGAGAAACGCACGCTGCCGCGCAGATGGCGGGTCCAGTAATCCGCCGAGAGCGCCTCGGCGTCGCTCAGCACCGCACCGGTCAGCGTCGAGATGATCGGAATCGACGGCGCGGACAGCGTGATGGCGCTTACCTCGTTGGCGAAGGCGGGCAAGGCCGGGTCCATCATCGCCGAGTGGAAGGCGTGCGAGGTGTGCAACATCCGGCAGGCGATGCTGTCCTGCTCAAGCACACGTTGGAAGGCTTCGACATGCTCGGTTTCGCCAGCGACCACGCAGGCGTTGGGGGCGTTTTCCGCCGCCAGCGACAGCGCGGCCGGCAAGCGCGCCTGCAATGCAGCGGCATCCATGCGTACCGACAGCATCGAGCCGGCGGGTAGGGCCTGCATCAGGCGGCCACGGCGTGCGACCAGTCGCGCGCCATCGGCCAGGCTCATCACACCGGCGATCACCGCGGCGACGAACTCGCCCACGCTGTGCCCAACCATCGCCACCGGCCGCACGCCCAGGCTCAGCCACAGTTTGGCCAGCGCGTACTCGACCGCGAACAGCGCCGGCTGCGTGATCGCGGTGGCGCCCAGGGCATCGGCATCGGGGTCGAATAGCCGATCGCGCAGATCGAATCCCAACTCATCGCGCAGCAACTGTGTACATTCGTCCAACGCGGCCGCGAAGACCGGCTCGCTGGCGTGGAGTGAACGTCCCATGCCGGCGTATTGCGAGCCTTGGCCGGGGAACATGAAGACGACGCCGGGCGCGGGATTGAGCGCTTGGCATGGCGAGGCGCCGGTGGTCAGCTTGGCGATGGCGTCGACCAAATGTTCGGCGACCACCGCGCGGCGTTGCGCGAAGGCCTTGCGGCCTTGGCTGAGTGTCCAGGCCACATCGGCCAGGTTGAGCTGTGGTTGATTGCCCAGATGCGCGGCCAGTTGCGCGCTGGCGTGTTCCAGCGCATTCGCCGAACGTGCCGACAGCAGCAGCAATTGCGGCCCCTCGGCGATGCTCGATGGCAACGGTTGCGGCGGCTCCTCCAGAATCACATGCGCATTGGTACCGCCCACCCCGAACGAGCTGACGCCGGCACGCCGCGGTGTGCCTTCGTCCTGCCAGGCGCGCCGGCGATCGTTGACGATGAAGGGCGAGCCGGCCAGGCCCAACTTGGGATTGGCGGCATGAAAATGCAGCGACGGTGGCAAGGTTCGCTCGGCCAGCGACAACGCGGTCTTGATCACGCTAGCGGCGCCGGCGGCCATCACCAGATGCCCGACATTGCTCTTGAGCGAGCCGATGGCGCAGAAGCCTTGCTCATCGGTGCTCTGGCGAAAAGCCTGGTTGAGTCCTTCGATTTCGATCGGATCACCCAGCGGCGTGGCGGTGCCGTGGGTTTCCACGTAGGAGATCGTGCGCGCGTCCACGCCAGCACGCTCCAGCGCCATGGTGATTACCGCCGCCTGTCCCGCGCTGCTAGGCGCGGTGAAACTGGCCTTGACGCCGCCATCGTTATTGACCGCCGCGCCGCGGATCACCGCATAGATCGGATCGCCATCGCGCTGCGCATCGGACAGGCGCTTGAGCAATACCGCCGCGGCACCATCGCTGAACACGGTGCCTTGCGCGCCTTCGTCGAAACTGCGTGTATGGCCGTCCGGCGACAGCATCGATCCTTCCTGCGAGATGTAACCGCTGCGTGGCGGGCAACTGACCGACACGCCGCCAGCCAGTGCCATCTCGCAATGGCCGGCGCGCAAGGCGTCGAAGGCCTGGCAGATCGCCACCAGCGAGGTCGAGCAGGCGGTGTTCATGCTGACCGCCGGGCCGGTCAGATTGAGCTTGTGCGCCACGCGCGTGGTGAAGTAGTCCTTTTCGTTAGCCAGCATCACCTGGAACGCACCGAGCTTGTCGATCAGCTCGGGATGCGCGCTGAGGTGGCGCTGGAAATAGGTTGCGTTGTGCATGCCGCCGAATACGCCGACCGGCGCGCGCTGCGCATCCGGCACGTAGCCGGCGCGCTCCAGGCATTCCCAGCACAACTCCAGAAAAAGCCGTTGCTGCGGATCGGTCAGCTCGGCTTCGCGCGGCGACATCCCGAAGAAACCAGCATCGAAATCCTCGACGCCATCGATCACCCCGCGCGCGGCGACGTAGGCGGGATCGTCGCGCTCCTCGGTGGGCAGCGCCGGATCGAGTTGGTCGGGACTGAAAAAACTGATCGACTCGCGGCCCTGGCAAAGGTTGTCCCAGAACGCCTCGACGCTGCTGGCGCCGGGAAAGCGTCCGCTCATCGCGATGATGGCGACCGGCTCGGTCGGCTCACCGCGCGGCGCATGCGAAAGACGACCGGCCAGTGCGGCGGTGTCGCTGCGTCCCTCGATCAGCGCGGCCAGTGCGGCGGGCGTCGGTTCGGCGAAGAAGGCGACGATGCTGGGCAGCGTGGAGAGCTCGTCGTGCACGCGTGTCAGTGCTTTCACTGCCAGCAAGGAGTTGCCGCCCAGGTCGAAGAAATGATCGTGGCGGCCGACCTGGTCCAACTCCAGCACCTGGGCGAACAGTTCGCAGAGCTTCTGCTCGATCGGCCCGCTGGGAGCCACGTAGGCATCCACCAGTTCAGGGCGGCGGCGGTCGGGCTCGGGCAGGGCGCGACGGTCCAGCTTGCCATTGATAGTGATCGGTAAGTGCGCCAGGCGCATGAACGCCGTCGGCAGCATGTATTCCGGTAGCTGCTGTGCCAATTGCTCGCGCAGCTGGCGCGCCGTGAGCTGGACATCGTCGCTGACGTAATAGGCGACCAGCCGCTTCTGTGCGGTGTGATCCTCACGCGCCGAGACGGCGGCGGCGCGCACGCCTGGCAGGCCTTGCAAGGCGGCCTCGACTTCGCCGATCTCGATGCGATAGCCGCGGATTTTTACTTGGCCATCGGCACGGCCAACGAACTCAATTACCCCGCTGGGCAGCCAGCGGACCAGATCGCCGGTGCGATAAAGCTGATCGCCGGGCGCCGCGAAGGGATCGGCGAGGAAACGTTCGGCGGTCAGTTCCGGACGCCCCAAATAGCCGCGCGCCACGCCCAGTCCACCGATGTACAGCTCGCCGATGATCCCGACCGGTACCGGCTCGCCGCGACGGTTGAGCACGTAAAGTGTGGTGTCGGCGATCGGACGGCCAATCGGAATCGAGCGCGTATCGCCATCCTTCAGCGGCGGGATCGGATAGGTCGTCGCGAAAGTGGTGCACTCGGTTGGGCCGTAGCCGTTGATGATGGTGGTGGTCGGCAACGCAGCCTGCGCCTTGCGCACGTGCGCCACCGACAGCGCCTCGCCGCCGGTGAGCAACTGCTCCAACGCCCCGAGCTTGCGCACATCGTCGTCGACGATTGCGTTGAACAGCGCGGCGGTGAGCCAGGCAATGCGCACGCCGTGCTGCTCGATGGTGCGCGCCAACCCGCAGCCGGTGGGAATGCGCTCGGCGTGCACCACGCAGGTGCCGCCATTGAGCAGTGGCCCCCAAATTTCGAAGGTGGAGGCGTCAAAGCCCAGCGGCGCTGCATGCAGCACACGCGGCTGCTCGCCGAAGTGGACGTACTCGACCTGGCGCACCAGCCGGATAATTGAGCGATGGCGAATCTGCACGCCCTTGGGCGTACCGGTCGAGCCGGAGGTGTAAAGAACGTAGGCCAACGTTTGGCCGTCCACTACGGGTAACACGGCGGCGGCCGCCAGATGTTCCAATTGATCGAGCTGCCGCACTGGCGCGTCGATTCCGCTCAGGGTCAGCGGCGTGGCGCTGATCACTAGCGCGGCCTGCGCGTCGTTGATCGCGAACGCTAGGCGCTCGGCCGGATAGCTGGCATCCAGCGGCAGATATGCCGCGCCCGCTTTGAGAATGCCCAGCAAGGCGATCACCGCCTCGGCCGAACGCTCCAGCAGCACGACCACCGAGGCGCCGACGCCAACACCCGCGGCGATCAGCCCGGCGGCGAGACGATCGGAGCGCGCCTCCAGTTCCGCGTACGACAACTCGCCTTCGGCCGAAGCCAGCGCGGTGCGGTGCGGGTGTTGTTTGGCCACTTTGGCAAACAGGCCGTGCACGGTATCGGTGGCGCAGCGCGGCACTGCGGTGGCGTTCCAGGCCAGTAGCAGGCGCTGGCGATCCAGGTCGTCGAAGACATCGATCGATGAAAGGGGGTGATCGCGCTCCTCCGCCAGCCCCTTCAATACACAGAGCGTGCAGTTGACCAAGAGCTCGACTGCCTCCTCATCCAGCGGTGCATGGAAGTCGACCTGCAGTTGCATCGGCGTGGTTTGCGAGAAGCGCCAGCGACTGACGATGCTCGTCGGGAGTGGGGCGAGGGGCGCATCCGACCCGTTCGGGTCCTGCACCACCCAGATCGTTTTCGTCGATGCATTCGCCGGAGCACTGGGCGCCTGGAAAAACTCCTGCAACCAGGCATCGCGTTGACCGGCGTTGGGAATCGCCACCGATATCTGCCGCACGTCCGCGTTGACCATGCGCATCACATCGACGTGATCCGCTCCAGCCAGTCGCCATTCCACCAGAGTCAACGCGGCGCAGAGCAGGTCCGAAGGTTGGCGGGCGTGGCGCTGCGCCTGTTCAAGCAGGGCGGCACTCACACTGTCGTCCAGCGTGAATTGGCGCTGCTGCCAACCTACCGTTGCATGACCGACCTGCAACGGGAGGACATCACGCAGAGTCAATTCCGCGCCAAGGTGTTCTGACGTTTCGGCTATGACGGTATTCATAGGGCCTTGCAGACTCCCTGCTACGGCGATGGGTGTTCCAGACGAACGTGAAGAACGATTGGATGGCGTTGCCCGCGGCCGGCCATGCGTGGCGGAGTCGACGTCGGTACGGCACGGCAGTGGGCGGATGTCGCCGCTGCGTTCCGACCAGCGCTTCGGCACCGGTATGGCATGGGGTATTGCGATGGCTCCCCTGTCGGTGTGGCCGCCAGATGTTTAGGCGGATGGATCTAACCGCCGCCGGCGCGCCCGCCAACCTGGCGAGTACCTGCGGTGAATTGAGAACCTGCATTCGTCCGTGATACCCAACTATCCGATGGAACGAATCATCTCTTGCTCAGACTTATCACACCGAGCCGGGCGGCAAGGTCATGGGGCTTGAAACGCCAACAACCATAAGATTGCTCCCTGCATGGGTGTACCTATCCAACTGACGTCGTAGGTGCCGGCGGATTGCACCTGTTTGAACGCGACCGCGCATTGCACGCCGCTGTTGTCCGGAAGCTTGAGAAAACGCTCGATGACCGTGAAGCCGTTATTGGGCACGGCGCTCATCCGTTTTACGCCGCCGTCGCCCCACCATAGCGCAATCAAGGTTGCCGGTCCGGTGGTGGTCACCTTGCCGCTGGTTACCACGATATTGGCTTCTGGGTAATTCTGCGCGACATCTTTCAGTACGCCGGCCTGGATTTCGATGAACGGCACGGAGATTTCGCCCGCCGGCTGGCCGGTCTTGGCGATGCTTACCGTATGCCCGGGGCCGCCTCGGGCCGCCAATGCGATGTACGACTGGACGGAAAAACGCTCATAACCGTTGCCGTAGTTTGCCGGCTTGCTCAAGGGCTTCCAGCGATTGGCGTAGCTGTCCAAGGGTGGCGCGTCGTTATCCGCATAGCCGCCGTTGAAGACGATCAACGTGCTGCCGCTTGCTTGAGTGGTGATGGGGGCGGTGATGGCTGGACTGACGCCCAACCCTTCAGAATGCGTTAAAAGCGTGTGCGCGCCGAGGGTGGATTCCTGCGCGGGTTGTGTCGAGGGACGGTTGGGCGAGGGTGCCGTACGCTGGGCATTGGCGATCGACGAGCCGGCGATCAAAAGCGCAGCTATCGTGGTTCCGCGGCAGCAGGCAGCGACATACTCGCGATAGCTGTTCATAGAACGCCCCCTTGTTGACTTTAGATATTGAGAATCACGTCACACCAAGTCAAGTAAAAAATGTGCTTGCAATGCGCTCAGCCTGGGTGCAGGATTCTTCTGCACAGTTGCGGCTGTTCGATCCTGTGGCGCATCAAGACATCTCTTGGGCGTCCAGACGTCCATACTACACCTTGCGGTCGACGGCTTTGGATGCGATGGACGTGGCGAAAGCCGTGGGCCATAGGCTTGTGATCTCGACCCAAGGTATTGTCAAGCCGGTGGCGAGCGACAGTGGCTGCCCATCGGGAGGGGAGTAGATGGCCGACCAGACCGACTTTCTCGATCTTTACCAGAAGCTCGAGCTGCACCCGGATTGCGGCTTGCTCGAATTCAAGCGAGCTTACCGGCGCTATGTCGCGCAGTTGCACCCAGACCGATTGGCCGCGTCGCAATGCGATAGCAATGGCGATGGTGCTGCGCGGTTGCAGCAACTGATGAGCCAGTACGCGGCCGCGATGGATTTTCAGCGCCGGCATGGCCGGTTGCCTGGCGCCTCGGGCTCGCGAGCCTCTGCCGTCAAGCCGGTACATCAGCCAAGGTACGTCGAGACTTGGCCAGCCGTCATGCCGCGGCGGTCACACACGCGACTGCTTGCCGTGCTGGTGATCATCATTATCGGAGGTGTGCTGTGGAGCGTGGGTCCGACCCCCAGCGAGGCGCCTGAAGAGGCACCCGGCGACAGTATTCCGGCGGAATACGGCTTAGGAATCGCCGGGTTGCCGCTCGTGGTGCCGCTTGCACTAGGCGACACCACGGAGTCGGTGCGAACCAGTGAGGGGACGCCGTTAGTCGTGCGCGCCGATCGCTGGGAATACGGTCCCTCGTGGATTAGGTTTCAGCAGGACCAGGTCGTCGATTGGTACAGTTCGCCGCTGCAGCCGCTCAAGACAGCACCAAGCCGGTCGCCCGATCTGAGTCCGTAGCCGCGGCCCGCTCATTTTGGATTGATGACGGGATGTCCGCAGGCCATGGTCAGCGCGCACCGCGCCCGAATAGCACAACCTCCACCGTCTCGATCAATATCATCATATCGAGCAGCAGGTTGTGGTTTTTTACGTAGTACAGGTCGTACTTGAGTTTCTCGGCGGCATCTTCTTCGGAGGCGCCGTAGGGATAGCTCAGCTGCGCCCAGCCAGCCAGTCCAGGCTTTAGCGAGTGGCGCAGGCTG
>JBEVMS010000326.1:0-6986 GCA_040508515.1 Dyella sp.
TACGTGGCGCGTTACGCGCTGGGCCGCGATTATCACAAGCTGATGCGCAACCGCCTGCAAAAGCTGGCCGAGCGGATCGGTGCACAGATCGGCACCTTCGGCTACCGCGCCTACGTCGATTCCGCCCCGGTGCTAGAGAAGGCGCTAGCGCGCAACGCCGGGCTGGGCTGGATCGGCAAGCACACGGTGCTGATCAACAAGCGCGCCGGCTCATATTTTTTTCTGGGCGAGCTCTACACCGATCTGCCGCTGCCGTCCGATCAACCCGCCAGCGCGCATTGCGGCAGCTGCCGCAAGTGCACCGATATCTGCCCGACCCAGGCGATCGTGGCGCCGTATAAATTGGACGCGCGCCGCTGCATCTCCTACCTGACGATCGAGCTGAAAGGCTCAATCCCCGAGGAACTGCGCGCGCCGATCGGCAACCGCATCTTCGGCTGCGACGATTGCCAGTTGATCTGTCCGTGGAACAAGTTCGCCCAGGCCACCCAGGAACCGGACTTCGCCCCGCGCCATCAACTCGATGGCGCGCGTCTGGTGGAATTGTTCGGCTGGAGCGAGGATGAGTTCAACAAGCGCACCGAAGGCATGGCAATCCGGCGCACCGGCTACGAAGGCTGGCTGCGCAATATCGCGGTGGCTTTGGGCAATGCGCCGCCCAGCCCGGCCAACGTCGCGGCCCTGAGTGCGCGCGCCGACGACGCCTCGCCGATCGTGCGTGAGCATGTCGATTGGGCGCTGCGGCGCCTGGCCAATGCGCCCAGCGCGCCGTGATCAACCGATGGCTGCGCGAGCAAAACACGACGCCAGATGCGCGGAACCAGCACGTGGATGGCTATCACACCTTGCTAGCCCGGAGCAGCGTGCGAGCTAGCATGACGTCTGCCTGATACATATCGCGCCTGAGCTGAAACCGACCGCCGCACGCCAGATGCGCGCCGAGCGTAAACGCTATCGCACACTTCCGCCGCCCGCCAAAACAACATCGCCGATCTCATGCCGTCAACCCGCTGCGGCTCAAAAAATCAGCTCGCCACCCAAGACTACTGCACAAAAAAGCCGCCGATAAACGGCGGCTTTCAGGCAAGGATCGCGTGTGGACTCAACCGCCGCGGCGGGCCTGGATCACTTCAATCAACGCCCGAGTGGCACTGTCGAAGCCGGACAGATCGTCGCTCTTACCCTCCAGCGCCGGCTGGATTTGCTTGGCGATCAATTTGCCCAGTTCCACGCCCCACTGATCGAACGCGTTAATGCCCCAGAGGTGGCCGAGCATGAACACCTTGTGCTCGTACAACGCGATCAGCGCGCCAAGGCTGGTCGGTGTCAGCTCGTCCAGCAGAATCACCGTGCTGGGACGATCGCCCGGGAAGGTGCGCTGCGCAGCCAGCTTCTGGCGTGCCGCCGGGTTGCCTGCGGTCGCTTCGGCCAGCGCTTCTTCGGTGGTCTTGCCGAGCGCCAGCGCGGCGGCCTGCGCCAACAGGTTGGACAACAGCACGTCGTGGTTTTCGCGCAGCGAATGCGCCGGCTTGACCACCCCGATGAACTCCAGCGGCACCACGTCGGTGCCCTGATGCAGCGCTTGAAAATACGCGTGCTGGGCATTGGTGCCGACGCTGCCCCACACCACCGGCACCGTGGCGTGTTTGACCCGCTCGCCGTTGGGCGTCACGTGCTTGCCCAGGCTCTCCATCTCCAACTGCTGCAGGTAGGAGGTGAGGTCACCCAATAGATCGGCATACGGCACCACCGCGCGGCTTGTGGTGCCGTGGATATTGCGATTCCACACCTCCACCAGGGCCAGCAGCACCGGCAGGTTGTCCTGCCAGGGCGCGCTGCGGAAATGGTCGTCGACGCTGGCGGCCCCGGCCAACAAGGCGCGGAAATTTTCCATGCCGATCGCCAGCGCCAGCGACACGCCCACCGCCGACCACAACGACAGCCGGCCGCCGACGAAATCCCACATCGGATAGACCTGGGCGGCCGGAATACCCCAGGCCTCGGCCGCCTTTACGTTGGAGCTGACCGAAAGGAAATGCTTGGACACCGACGCCGGATCGCCGCCATACGCACGCGCAATCCAGTCGCGCAGCACGCTGCCATTGAGCAGGGTTTCCTGGGTATTGAAGCTCTTGGAGACCAGGATCACCAGCGTGCGCTGGGGATCGAGCTGGCGCATCAGATCATGCGCCGCCTGACCGTCCACGTTGGTCAGGAAGTGGCTGCGCAGATTGGGCAAATGAAACTGCGCCAACGCATGGGTGGCCAGACGCGGGCCCAGATCCGAGCCGCCGATGCCAATATTGACCACATCGGTGATGGTGGCGGCCAGCCCCAGGCTGGCGCTGTCGCCATGTTCCAGCGCGTGTACCAGTTTTTCGATCCGCTGCAGGGTCTGCGCGATTTCGTCGAGATCATTCTTGGGCGCCAGCGGCGGCAGCCGCGAACCGCCGGCGCGCAAGGCCGTATGCAGCACCGCACGACCTTCGGACGTGTTGATGGGCTCACCGGCAAACATCGCATCGCGCGCACGTTCCCAGCCAGTGGATTGCACATAGCTTCCCAAGGCTTCAAGCGCCGGCAGGTCGAGTTTTTGCCGGCTCAGGTCCAGCAGGAGCGGCCCCAGCCGATGGCGCAAACGTTCGCCGCGCGCCTCGTCTCTCAGCAGCTCACGCAAATGGGTTTGATCAAGCCGCGCCACATCGGCGGCGAAAGAAGGCAGAACCGGATCAGATGACATAAGCCCTCGAGCGTTGACGTCGGGAAAGGACGGTTATAACAGGGCCGCGAGCATGCACAACGGGCGGCCAACGGCAAAAACTAAAGTCTGCGCTGTGCAATGCGCGCGATGAAACGCCAGGCAAACACAAGCGACCCGGCTCACACCAGGTCGCTTGTGAATTCAGAGGCATTCGGCGCTTCGCTTAGGCGACGGCGCGCTGAGTGGGAATGGCGTGATTGGTATGCGTGATGCGGTTATCCGCATCCACATAGACCAGCGTCGGCTGGAACGCCGCCAACTCCGCCTCGGACAATTGCGCGAAGGCGGCAATGATCACCAAGTCACCGGGACTGGCGCGATGCGCCGCGCTACCGTTGACCGAAATGATGCCCGAGCCGGCCTCGGCACGCAGCGCATAGGTGACGAAACGCTTGCCGTTGTTGATGTTCCAGGCATGAATCTGCTCGTACTCTCGGATGCCAGACGCATCGAGCAGCAAGCTGTCGATGGCGATCGAGCCTTCGTAATGAAGCTCAGCGTGGGTCACCGTGGCACGATGGATTTTGGCCTTGAGCATATTCAGGTGCATGACAACATCCAGCAGGAACCGCCTGCGTAGTCGGCAATTATAAGGCGAATCGGCGCCATTGCCTTCACAACGGCACCGATGGCTAAGTGGGGCTCGCTCAATCGAAAGGCAAGTTATCGATCAAGCGGGTGTTGCCCAACCGCGCGGCGATCAATGCGACCAAACCCTGGCGTTCGCCCTCGATCGGTTCGGCCAAATCTTCCAATCGGCGAATCACCGCGTAATCCGGTGCAAAACCTGCGCGACTCAAACGAGCTTGCGCCGCCTGCTCCACTACGGCGCGGGCGTGGCCTTGGTTGAGCTGTTGGCGCATCTGCTGCAAGGTGGCGTAAATCTGTGCCGCGCGAGTACGTTCGCTGGCGGACAGGTATTGATTGCGTGAACTCAATGCCAAACCATCTTCAGCGCGCAGCGTGGAACCTGCCATCACCTTGATCGGTAAAGATAAATCCCGAACCAATCGTTCAATCACCTTGAGCTGCTGGCAATCTTTCTGGCCGAACACGGCCAGATCGGGCTGAACCAGGTTGAACAGCTTGCAGACCACTGTTGCCACCCCGTCGAAGTGGCCGGGGCGATGAGCGCCTTCCAGAATCTCGGTCAGCTGCGGCACGCGGATGGACACGCTTTGCTCGGGGCCGAACGGGTACAGCGTGGACACTTCGGGCGCAAACAGCAGATCGCAATCGTGTTCGGCCAGACCAGCCTGGTCCTGCGCCAAGGTGCGCGGGTAGCGCGAAAAATCCTCGTTGGGACCGAACTGAGTCGGGTTGACGAATACGCTTGCGACCACTCGCTCGGCGCGTGCGCGCGCTAATTTGATCAACGAGTAATGCCCGGCGTGCAGGTTGCCCATGGTCGGCACGAAGCCGACTGTCTGGCCCTGCGCCTTCCAGCCCCGGATCACGGCGCGCAGTGCCGCCGCGTCTTGCACAATCTGCATGGTTTTTAGTTCGCTTCTTGCCGGGATCAGTTGAAACAATGTTCGGGCGCGGGAAATGCGCCGTTGCGGACGTCCTCGACATAGGCGCCGATCGCCGCAGCGACCGAGTCGCGTCCGGCCAGGAAATCCTTGCTGAACTTGGGGCGCTTGCCTGGGGTGATGCCCAGCATGTCGTGCAGCACCAGCACCTGGCCGTCGCAGTGCGGGCCGGCGCCGATGCCGATCACTGGAATCGCCAGCGCCTGGGTGATCCGCTCGCCCAGCGCCACCGGCACGCCCTCCATCACCAGCAGCGCGGCACCCGCCTGCTGCACCGCCAGCGCGTCGGCCAGCAGCTTGTCGGCAGCGCTTTGCTCACGCCCCTGAATTTTGAAACCACCGAAGGCATGCACCGCTTGCGGCGTCAGGCCCAGATGGGCGCAGACCGGAATGTTGCGCGCGCTAAGCGCTTCGATGGCGTCCAGAATATGCACCGCCGCGCCTTCGATCTTGACCATCGCCGCGCCGCCTTCGCCGACCAGCCGCGCCGCGGCCGCCAGCGCGTGCGGCACGTCGCGATCACTCATGAACGGCAAATCCGCCACCAGCAAGGTCTGCCGCAGGCCGCGTGCCACCAGTGTGGTGTGATAAACCATCTGATCCAGCGTCACCGGCAAGGTGCTGGAAAGCCCTTGCATGACCATGCCCAGCGAGTCGCCCACCAGCGCCACATCCACCCCAGCCTGCTCCAACTGAAACGCGAAGGTGGCGTCGTAGGCGGTCAGCATGACGATCTTGCGACCTTGCTCCTTCATCGCCCGCAGCCCCGGTACAGTAACCGGCTTGCGGCTGGCGGCGTTGTCTTTTTGCACGTACACGGCAGGTCCTGTCAGGGTAAACGCTTATTATCCGGAGCGCGGGCGGCCGCACTCAAGCCAGTATCACGCAACCGGCGTGATCCACCGCAGTCAATAACGTGGCGACCACGCCTTGCCCCGGCAAGTGTAACGCCGGCGCCAACTCAGCCAGCGGCAATAGGACGAAGGCGCGCTCGGCGATGCGCGGATGCGGCAGGCTCAGGCTGGCGTCGTGTTGCTGGATGCCATCCATATGCAGCAGATCCAGATCCAGCACACGCGGCCCCCAGCGTTCGTGCGCGCGCACCCGGCCGGCAGCGTGCTCGATCCGCAGCAGCGCATCCAGCAATTGCCGCGGGGTCAGACCGGTTTCCAGCTCGGCGACCGCGTTGACGAAATCCGGCTGCTCCAACATGCCCCACGGTGGCGTCCGGTACAGCCGCGACTGCGCCAGCAGTTGTGTCTCGGGCAATTGCGCCAGCGCCTGTAACGCCCGGCGCAATTGCTGCGCCGGATCGTCCAGATTGCTGCCCAGCCCGATATACGCGCGCCGGCTCACCGTTTAATCTGCGCCATGGCCAGGCTTGCGTCGACGCCGCCGCTTGCGCGGTTTGGCGGCGACAGGCCCCAGACTGCCGATCGATGCCGGACCGGCCGGCACGCCAGCCAGCGCCGCAGCCAAGGTTTCGTGCGGCAACTGTTGCGCGTGATCCCACCACTGACCCAATCCGTACATCGCCGGCGACTCGGCGCCGCGCAGCAACAGAAAGTCGAACGCCGCCCGAAAACGTGGGTGCGTCAGCAGGCGAAACACACGCTTGCGCTGGATCTGTTCGAACCGCGGTTGCAGCGACCAGATCTCTTCCATCGTGAAGGTGAAACGGCGGGGTATCGCCACCCGCTGACACTGTTCGGCCACCACTCGCGCCGCCGCGTTTTGCCAGGCCTCGGTGTGTTCGACGCCCTGGGCGATCCAGCCGGCGGCCAGATCGCGAACTTCGCCCCACAACAGGACCGCAAACAAAAAGGCCGGCGTGACCGATTTACCCTCAGCAACCCGCGCATCCGTGTTGGCCAGGCCTTGTTCGATCAACGAACGCAGCGCCTGATCACCACGCTCCAGCGCACGCGCGGTGGTGGGAAACAGGAAACCCAGCAAGCCGCATTGTTCGAGCATGCGAAAGCTTTTCAAGCCGTGCCCGCCGAGAAACATCTTCAAGGATTCGTCGAACAAGCGCGCCGGTGCCGCATCGGCCAGCAACGGTCCGAGCGTGCGGAACGGCGCCGACGCGGCCGCATCGATACGAAAATTGAGCTTGGCCGCCAGTCGCGCCGCGCGCAGCATGCGCACCGGGTCTTCACGGTAGCGCGTTTCCGGGTCACCAATCAGATGCAGCACGCGATCGCTCAGATCCTGCATGCCGCCGACGTAGTCGCGCACACTGAAGTCGCTGATGTCGTAATAAAGCGCATTGACCCGGAAGTCGCGGCGAATCGCATCCTCCTCGATGGAGCCCCAGATGTTGTCGCGCACCAGCCGGCCATCCACGATGTGCCGGTCGCCGCCCTCGCCGTCTTCCTCGCCGGTGCCGCGGAAGGTCGCCACCTCGATGATCTCCGGCCCGTATACCACGTGCGCCAGCCGGAAACGCCGACCGATCAGGCGGCAATTTCGGAACAGCTTCTTGACCTCATCCGGGGTGGCGTTGGTGGCCACGTCGAAATCTTTGGGGTGACCACCCAGCAGCAGGTCACGCACCGCACCGCCGACCAGATAGGCCGCGTAGCCGGCTTCATTGAGCCGGTACAACACGCGCAACGCGGCTTTGCTGATGTTCTTGCGGGAGATCGCGTGCTGCTCGCGCGGTATGAGCGTCAGCGCGGGCTTGGCGTCGT
>JBEVMS010000033.1:0-14595 GCA_040508515.1 Dyella sp.
AAAACCCCGCCGATGGCGGGGTTTTGTTTTACGAGCATCACAATGGACGCTTAGTCGCCCATCTGCTTCTGCAAGTGCTCGCGGCGCTCCTGCGCGTCGAGCGACAAGGTGGCGATCGGGCGGGCGTCAAGCCGCTCCACGCCGATTTCCTCGTCGGTTTCCTCGCAGTAGCCGTAACGGCCCTCTTCGATCCGGCGCAAGGCCTTGTCGATCTTGGAGATCAGCTTGCGGTAGCGGTCGCGGGTGCGCAGTTCCAGCGAGTTTTCCGTCTCGCGGGTGGCGCGCTCGGCTTCATCACCGACATCGCGCACTTCGTCGCGCAGGTTTTCCATCGTCTGACGCGACTCTTCCACCAGTTGCTCACGCCAATCGCGCAGTTTGTTGCGGAAGTAAGCCAGCTGGCGCGGCCCCATGTACTCCTCGTCGGAGTTCGAAGAAGGACGGTAGCCCTTGGGCAGTTCGATAGTGACCGAGGAAGGCAGCGCGTAGCGCCCGTCTTCCTTGGTAAGGCCGTTTTCTTGGTTGGCTACGTTGCTATTCATTGCGGACTGCGAAGGTTTCTCTTTATTAGGAGGGGTGTGACGCGCGGTGGCCGAGGCTACTCGCGGCGTCGCCACGGCGACTACACCGGCCGCTGCCCCCTTGCTTTTGACTGGGGCGACGGCCACCGGAACGGGCGCGGAACGGACCGGCGCCGCTACCGGATCGGCTTTCTTTGCCGACGCCTTGACCGGTGGGGCCGGGGCGACGGTCTTGCTGATCGGCTTGGGCAGCGCTTTCTTGCTGACCGGCGCCGCATTTTTACCGCCAACAGGCTTGGCTTGCTTACTGGCCGCCGGCTTGCCGACGGACTTTAGTGGAGCGGTCCGACCGACGCCTGCCGCTGCGACCTTTTTACCGGTTACCGGCTTGGCCGCGGATTTGGACGCTGCCTTGGCGACTGGCTTGGCTGCCTTGGCGACTGGCTTGGCTGCCTTGGCGACTGGTTTTTTAGCCATCGGCTTTTTGCCGACCGCCTTTGGGGCCATAGGCTTAGCGGCCACTTTAGGCTTGGCGGCGGCGACTTTCTTGACCACCCCCTTGGCGACCGGCTTGGCGGCACGTACGGGTACAGCCTTGGTCTTGCCCGTCTTGCCCGGACTTGCCTTGGCCGCAGACACTCCTGCGCGCGCCTTGGCCATTGCGGAACTCTGCGTGGTTTTCGCCATTTCCCTCACCATTTTTGGCCTCGGCGGCGGGCTGTTATAGCCGATTGACCTTACACCAGCAACCGCCCATCTGGGATACTGCTCGGACTTATTCCGCCAACTAGACGCCAAGGTCCGTGCGGACCTCGTGAATCCATTGACCCGGCTGATCCTTTTTTTGCTCCATGCCTACAAGCGCGGCCTGAGCCCCCTGCTGGGAAAGCGATGCCGTTTTCATCCCAACTGTTCCGATTATGCACGGATCGCGGTGGTGCGCTTTGGCCCCTGGCGTGGAATGCTTCTCACCGGCTGGCGCCTGCTGCGCTGCCAGCCCCTATGCAGTGGCGGCGCGGACCCGGTGCCCGAGCGCTTCGAGTTTCGCCGTTGCCGTTCCCACGGAGATTTACATGAGCACTGAGTGGCTGATCAAGCACGCCGAACTGATCAACGAAGGTCGCCGTTTCCAGGCCGACCTGCGGGTCAAGGACGGCCGCATCGAAACTATCGGCGAAGCGCTTGCGCCCCGCCCCGGCGAGCAGGTTATCGATGCGACCGGCCTGTGGCTGCTGCCCGGCATGATCGACGACCAGGTGCACTTTCGCGAGCCCGGACTGACCCAGAAGGCCGACATCGCCTCCGAATCGCGCGCCTGCGCCGCCGGCGGCATCACCAGCTTCATGGAGATGCCCAACACCAAGCCGCCGGCGCTCGACCGTGACACGCTGGAAGCCAAGTACGCCCGCGCCGCCGAAACCTCGCAGGTCAACTACGCCTTTTACATGGGCGCCAGCAACGACAACCTGGAAGCCATCCGCAGCATCGACCCCAAGGCTACGCCGGGGGTGAAGGTATTCATGGGCGCCTCCACCGGCAACATGCTGGTGGACAACCCTGAGGTGCTGGATGGGATCTTCCGCGAGTCGCCGGTAACCATCATCACCCACTGCGAAGACACCCCGACCATCGACGCCCTGCACGCCAAGGCACGCGAGGTCTACGGCGAGGACATCCCGGCGCGCGAGCATCCGCTGATCCGTTCGCGCGAAGCCTGCATCAAGTCGACCCGGCTGGCGATCGCGCTGGCCAAGAAGCACAACAGCCGCCTGCACGTGCTGCATATTTCCACCGCCGACGAACTGGCGCTGTTCGATCCGGGCCCGCTCAAAGGCAAGCGGATCACCGCCGAAACCTGCGTGCACTTTCTGCATTTCGACGCCGCCGACTACGAGCGGCTCGGGTTCCTGATCAAGTGCAACCCGGCGATCAAGGACGCTGCCGATCGCGAGGCGATCACCCAGGCCGTGGCCGATTACCGCATCGACGTACTGGCCACCGACCACGCACCGCATCTGCTGGAAGAAAAAGCCCAGAAGTACGACAAGGCGCCGTCCGGCCTGCCGTTGGTGCAGTTCGCGCTACAGGCCGCGCTGGAGCGCGTATTCGAGGGCAAGCTGACGCTGGAACGCGTGGTCGAGGCAGTGTGCCACGCACCGGCGACACTGTTCGACGTCAAGCAGCGCGGTTTTCTGCGCGAGGGCTACGCCGCCGACCTGGTGCTGGTCGACCCCAATACCCCTCACACCGTGCATCGCGAGGAAGTGCTGTCCAAATGCGGCTGGTCGCCATTCGAGGGCGAGACGTTCAAAAGCTCGATCGTCAGCACCTTCGTCAACGGCCAGCGCGTCTGGGACGGTAGCCAGGTTGATCCGAACGTGCGCGGCCAGCGGCTGGCCTTCGATCGGTAACCCGCTCATCCATACCCACCGGCGACTGCCAAGCGGGCGTTACTGGATATGGGCAGGTCGATGCGGCGAAGCGCGACGCTTGCCGCATCAAACTCAATCGGACGCGCCGTAACCGTCGGCAATACCCTTGCTGGCGTAGGCCACCGCGTCGTGCGGGTGCAGGCTTTCCTGATGCTCGACGCGTACCTGGAAATCGGCAATGTCGGCATCGCCGTTGAGCGCTCGCTGCACGCGGCGGGCCGCGTCTTCGCAGAACATCAGATTGCAGCCGTTAGCCAGCGCGAAGGCTTGCTCGTCCTCGCGTTTCACGGCCGTCTGGACGGCCGTACCCAACGCCTGCTCGACGCGATCGATCAGCTCGATCAGATTGAGCTGCTGCACGTTGGCGTAGCGCACCTTGATCGCGGCGACGCTGCGCTGCGCATGCGGGGTGGCGACGATGCCCTGCTCGCTGCCAAGCCAAGCAAACACGGCCGCGTGATCAAGCGCCTTGCCGGCGTCGAAATCCTTGGCGAACTGTTCCTGGATCAGCTGGCGCGACAGCGCGGCCGAGGCCGGACAGGTGGATGAATACGTCACCTCGGTCGCCAGCTCAAGCTGAAAACCGGCCGGCCCCAACGAGGCATGGATGCGTACCGGATAGGCGCGCCAGCCGCTGTTGTCGCTGCGCAGCGCGCGACGTCGCACCAGTTGCTCGAACGACACGCTCAGCTGCGCGCGATCGGACAGCTCGGCGTGCGAGTCGAGAAAACGGCGCAGCAGCGTGTGCATCAATTCCGGCGTGAGGGTGTGCTCGCCCAGCGCCTGCTCGACCAGCAAGTACAACCGCGACATATGGATGCCGCGCTTGTCCGGCCGGGTCAGGTTGACGAAGGCGCCGACCCGCGCGCTGGCGCGCTGGACATCGCCGTCGCCGCCGTCGAAGCGCACCGGCACCTCGATCTGGTCCATGCCGACCCAGTCCAGTTCGCCGGCCAGATGCGGCTGGGCGTGACTGGCCACGTCGGGCATCAAGCGCGCGGTGTTCTCTTGCTTGTTCATACTCAATCCTGTGGCCGCGCCACCTCGTGCTGGCTGCGCTAGCGCTCCGAGTTGGGGGCGTGCGAACGACGGCGCAATGGGGTCGGAAAGGAAACGCTGCGTTTTAGCCTTGCTGGCGACGCCATTCGCGCGCCGCTTGCCAGGCCTGCCAGGTGACACTCAGCCCTTGCCGACGCTGACCTTGGCGCAGCGCCAGCAGCGGCTGCGGGTGACGCGCCGCGTGTGCGGTCAGCCATCGCCCGTGACGGGCCTCCAGCCCGCGAAAAGCACTCAGCGGACCGGCCAGCCGCGACGCCGCGTCCCAGGCGCTCAGCAGATCGTTCAACTGCTCGACGATCGCCTGCTCACGCGCGACGCTGCTTTGCCGCAACTGGACCCGACTCAAACCATAGCGCGCTAGGCGCGCCATGGGCAGTGGCAGACGATCACGCTCGGCGTCTTCTTCAAGCCGCAGCAAGGCGTATAGCACGTGGGTCAACGTCGCGATGCGGATGGCGCGCTCGGGCGGAGCCTGTGTACCGAACCACCACGCGGTTTCCAGTCGCGCCAGTGCGCCGTGCAATGGTTCGGCGGCGGCCAGTTGCGCGGGGAAATCCGCTGCGGTGCCCTCTTCCAGTTGCGCCATCGCCGCCTGCACCGGTGCCAGCCAGCGTTCTGAGGACACCTGCGGGGCGCGTTGATCGGCGAATAACAGCTGAGTCAGCGGATGGCGACCGCCGCTTTGCGCCGCGCCGGCCAGTTCTTCGGCCCACCAATGGAGCTTGGCTACGGCCACCTGCGGCTCGCGGATGCCGTAAGCGGCGCCGAGCAGTTCCTGCTCCAGCGCGGCCAACGCCACATGCCCGGGATAACGCCGCGGCTCGACGAACGCCAGCGCAATGCGCTGCTGGGGCTGCACCGCCAGCCACTTGTCCAGATAACTCTGAATGGCCGTCTCGCTCACGCGTTAGCCTTGGTATGAACCAGCGCGGCCAGCTCCGCTGGCGTATCCAGCACCGCATCGGCGCCCCAGCTGTGCGGGTCGCCGCCATCCAGATAACCCCAACTCA
Organism: Dyella sp.; assembly: GCA_040508515.1. Taxonomy (GTDB): domain Bacteria; phylum Pseudomonadota; class Gammaproteobacteria; order Xanthomonadales; family Rhodanobacteraceae; genus JBEVMS01. The sequence goes on from JBEVMS010000033.1 coordinate 5,023, forward strand.
CCGCCACGGTGAACATGCCGGCGGCGTTGCCGGCCAGGATGTCGCGTCGATCGTCGCCAACGAACACGCCACCCGCCGGATCGATCCCGGCGCGCTGACAGGCCAGCAGCACCGGCGCCGGATCAGGCTTTTTCACCGGCAAGGTATCGCCCGAGACCACCGCCGCGGCGCGCCCGGCCCAGCCGATGCGCAACAGCAATTCGTCGGTCAGCGCCGCGGCCTTGTTGGTCACGATGCCCCAGGGCGTGCCCTGCGCCTGCAATTGCTCCAGCAGCGTTTCGATGCCGTCGAATGGCCGCGTGCGCTCGGCCATCATTTGCTGATAGATCGCCCGCTAGCGCGGCACCCGCGCCAGTACGGCGGCCTCGTCATGCTGCGGAAACCCCACCGCCAGCACCGCTCGCGCACCGCGCGAGACGACCTGACGCACCGGCGGGTAAGCCGGCGACGGCATACCCTCTTCGGCGCACTGCATCTGCAAGGCGGCGTAGAGATCCGGCGCGCTGTCGAGCAAGGTGCCGTCCAGATCGAACAGCACGCCCGTGATGGAGGACGGCCGTGGCTTCATGCGCTCTTGCGCGCGTGCAGCAGGTAGTTGATCGCGGTGACGCGGCTCAGCCAGGCCTTGCGATTGAGCGGGTTGTAGCCTAGTCCGGAGACATCTTCCAATTGCAGGCCCACGCGGCGCACCAAGCCGCCCAGCTCGGAGGGCTTGAGGAATTTGGCGTAGTGATGGGTGCCGCGCGGCAGCATGCGCATGACGTACTCGGCGCCCAGGATCGCCGCGCCGAACGCGGCCGGGGTGCGGTTCAAGGTGGACATGAACAACTGCCCGCCGGGCTTGAGCATGCGCGCCAGATCGGCCACCAAGGCAGCCGGGTCGGGCACGTGTTCGATCAGCTCCATGCAGCACACCGCGTCGAAACTCGCCGGCTCGGCGGCGGCCAGATCGGTGGAGGATTGCACGCGGTAATCCACGGTGAGGTTTGATTCGTGCAGATGCAGTTTGGCGATGCCGATAACCTTCTCGCCCAGGTCGATGCCCGTGACCTGCGCGCCGGCGCGTGCCAGCGCTTCGCTGAGCAAGCCGCCGCCGCAACCCACATCGGCCACCCGCGCGCCGCGCAGATCGAGCCGCGCGGCGACGTAGGCCCCACGCACCGGATTGAGATCGTGCAACGGACGCGACTCGCCGTCCGGGTCCCACCAGCGCGCGGCCAGTTTGTCGAAACGGGCGATTTCGTCGGGGCTTACATTGGCGGCGCTTTGCATCAGATAGTCCTCACAAGCAGACGTACAGTTTAGCGCGGCTGCCATCTCTGCACGGTGCAACGCAGCTGCGCCGAATCGGCCTGCGCCAGCGCCGTTGCGGACAAATACTCGGCGCGCAGAAAAGTAGGCGCCGTCATGGTCGTCATCAGGTAGATCGCCGCTCACGCCGACCGCCTGCGCGCAGCCCGTCCAGCCAATCCTGGTGTGACTGCACGCTGCGCCAGGCCGTCATGCGGCGTCCGGCGCAGCCCACTCGCCGCGCTCAGGCGTACGTGGCGATGCGCTCGCGCCAGGCGCGCGCCTTGGCGACGATTGCCTGCGTATCCATGTCCAGCAACACGCGCCCCGCCAGCTTGCGGCGGCCGGCGATCCACACGTCGCTGACCTGCTGGCGGCCGGTGGCATAGACCAGTTGCGAGATCAGGTGATACATCGGCTGGGTTTCCAGCTCGTCCAGCTTGATCGCGGCCAGATCGGCCTGCTTGCCCACTTCGATCGAGCCGATGCGATCTTCCAGCCCGATCGCCCGCGCGCCGTTGAGCGTAGCCGCGCGCAAGGTATAGGCCGCATCGAACGCGGCCGCGTTATCGGCCACCGCCTTGGCCAGCAACGCGGCGGTGCGCATCTCGCCGAACATGTCCAGATCGTTGTTGGAGGCGCAGCCGTCGGTGCCGATAGCCACGTTGACCCCGGCCAGACGCAGCTTTTCCGCCGGCGAAAAACCGGAAGCCAGCTTGAGATTCGACTCCGGGCAGTGCACCACCGACACACCGGCCTCGGCGCAGGCGGCGATCTCGCCGTCGGTCAGTTGGGTCATGTGCACCGCGATCAGCCGATCGTTGACCAGACCCAACCGTTGCAGGCGCTGGAACGGGCGCAGGCCGCTCTTTTTCTTTTCTTCCTCGACTTCGTGCGCCGTCTCGTGCGTATGCAGATGCACCGGAATATCGAGCTGGTCGGCCAATACGCGGATGCGTTCAAAGCTGTCGTCGGACACTGTGTAAGGCGCGTGCGGCGCGAACGCTGTGCTGATCAGGCTATCGCCGAGGAAGCTGTCGTGGACTTCGCCGGCGCGCTCGAAATAATCGTCCTGGCTTTTCGCCCAGGCGGTGGGAAATTCGATCACCGGCAACCCGACCACCGCGCGAAAACCCAACTGGCGGTAGGTGGCGCCGATCACATCGGGGAAAAAATAATTTTCGTTGGCGCAGGTGGTGCCGCCGCGCAGCATCTCGGCCACCGCCAGCTCGACGCCGTCGCGCACGAATTCCGGACCGATGACCTTGCCCTCGGCCGGCCAGATGTGTTCCTGCAACCAGGTCATCAGCGGCAGATCGTCGGCCAGCCCACGCAGCAAGGTCATCGGGTTGTGCGTATGGCTGTTGATCAAGCCGGGAATCAGCGCGTGCTCGGCCAGCACCACGCGTTCGCGCGGCGCGTAACGCGCGCGCGCTTCGGTGATCGGCAGCAACGCCACGATGCGATCGCCCTTGACCGCCACCGCGTGGTGTTCCAGAACCACCGCGTGCGGCTCCACCGGTACCACCCAGCGTGCCTCGATGACCAAATCGACCGGCTGTGGAAAGTTTTCGCTCATCGTGTGCTCGCTTTTTCCAAAAGGGGGATACGACAAGGGCGGCACGCCTTGCGGCGCCCGCCCCATCGACCTTGCAGGCCCCGACGTAGCGGAACCTCGCGCTTACTTGACGCGGCTGTCGTATTCGCCGGTGCGGGTGTCGACCTTGATCAGCTCGCCCTGATTGACGAACAGCGGCACGCGGACCACGGCGCCAGTCTCCAGCGTGGCCGGCTTGCCGCCGCCGCCGGAGGTATCGCCGCGCACGCCAGGGTCGGTCTCGGCGATCTTCAGCTCGACGAACTTCGGCGCCTGTACGGCGATGATGTTGCCGTTGAACAAGGTGACGACGCATTCCTCGTCGCCCTTGAGCCACTTCCAGGCATCGCCCATGGCCGAGAGGTTGGCGCGGTACTGCTCGAAGGTCTCCGTATGCATGAAGATCCACTCGCGCTCGCTGCCGGTACCTTCCACGTACGAGAAGCTGGCATCGGTATCGACGGCATCGGCTTCCTCGAACGAGTCGCTCGACTTCAGCGTCTGCTCGGTGGTGCGGCCGTCCTTGAGGTTGCGGATACGGATCCGGGTGAACGCCTGGCCCTTGCCTGGCTTGATGAAGTCCGCTTCGGTGATGATCCAGGGATCGCCGTTGTGAAGGATCTTCTTGCCCGTTTTGACATCATTGAGGCCAAGGGTCGCCATACGCAATCTGCTCCAGAGGTAAATCCGCCCCGCAGGGCAGCTAAAATAAGGGATGTCCACGGGCCTTAATGCCCGCTCCTAGGCCGACCATGATAACCGCAAGCACCACCAGCCGCATAACCTCACCCGCCGCCGACGACACTACCGATTGGCGTCAGCTGTGGCGCGAATCGGTGACCGATCCGGCCGAGCTGCTGGATCTGCTGGGCTTGACAGAGTTGGCCGCGCAACTGCCGCCAAACGATGCCGGGTTCGCGCTGCGCGTGCCGCGCGGCTTCGTCGCGCGGATGCGTCACGGCGACCGCCACGACCCGCTGCTGCTGCAAGTGCTGCCGCAGTTGGCCGAGTTGGAGCAGGTGCCGGGCTTTGTCAGTGATGCAGTCGGCGACATCAACGCGCGTGTCGCCCAGGGCGTGCTGCACAAGTACCACGGCCGCGCCCTGCTGATCGCCAGCGGCAGTTGCGCGATCAACTGCCGCTATTGTTTTCGTCGGCACTTTCCCTACGGCGAGGAAATCGCCGCCGCCGGCCAATGGCGTCATGCGCTCGCGCATCTGCGGGAAGACCCCTCAATCCGCGAACTGATCCTCTCCGGCGGCGATCCGCTGGCGCTGACCACCGCCAAGCTGGCTGAGTTGAGTGCCGGGCTGTCCGAGCTGCCGCAGGTCACCCGCCTGCGCATCCACACGCGCCTGCCGGTGGTGCTGCCCGAACGCGTCGACGCGGCTTTCGTCGCATGGCTGAGCGCCTTGCCGCTGCAAAAGGTGGTGGTGCTGCATATCAATCATGCCAATGAACTCGATGCTAGCGTCGACGCCGCCTGCGCCCGCCTGCGCGCCGCCGGCGCCATCGTGCTCAACCAGGCGGTGCTGCTGCGCGGGGTCAACGACAGCGCGCAAGCACTGGAGGCGTTATCAGAGCGGCTGTTCGCCGCCGGCGTGGTGCCTTATTACCTCTACCAACTCGATCGCGTGCAGGGCGCGGCCCATTTCGAAGTCGACGACGCGCAGGCACGGGCCTTGGTCGAGCAACTGCGTCAGCGCCTGCCCGGCTATCTGGTACCCAAGCTGGTGCGTGAGGTACGTGGCGATGCTGCAAAGCGGCCGCTGTAAGGCGGTGTTGACACATCCAGGCTGGCGGCTGATGGGTGATTGCGGTACAACGCCTGGACAGCTCCTGGCATCAACGCTGTGCACACCGGCTCTAGCGCAGAGAGTCCGTTCTGCTCTCTTGATCCAGCCACCGAGTCGCGTACTGCCCGGCGCCCCATGAATTTAGACTACGTCATCAAGATTCTCTTCATCGAAGACTCGGTGGAGGATGCCGAACAAATCATCAGCATGCTGCGCAACAGCGGCATCGCGGTGCGCCCGGCGCGCGCCACCACGCTGGCGGAAATCCACGCGGTACTGGAAGAGCTACAACCCGATCTTGTTCTGCTCGACGCCAGTCTGCCTGGCATCGAAGCGCCGCAGGTGACGCATCTGCTGGACGCACAAGGGCGCGATCAAGCGCTGATTGCGCTGTTGCCGCAACTGGAGGAGCGCCGCGTCGTGGAGCTGTTCAGCGCTGGCGTCCACGGAATCGGCTTGCGCAACCAGCCCAAGCAGTTGCTGGCGATCATCCAGCGCGAATTCGAGGCGTTACATGCACGCCGGCAGGTACGCCGCCTGGAGACGTCACTACGCGAAACCGAGCGCCGCTGCGAGGCGCTGTTGGACTCCTCCACCGACGCCATCGCATACGTGCATGAAGGTATGCACGTGCGCGCCAATCCGGCCTATCTGCAAGCATTCGGCTTCAGCAGCTTCGACGATATCCTTGGCTTGCCGGTGCTGGACCTGATCAGCTCGACCGACGCCGATACGTTCAAGGCCTTGTTGAAAAGCCTGTCTCGCGGTGAAAAGCCACCAACCAGGCTTGAGACGCAGGCGCGCCGCGCCGATGGCGTCAGCTTCAAAACGATGGTGGAATTTGCCCACGCCACCTTCGAAAGCGAACCTTGTTTGCAGCTCGTGTTCCGTCGCCAACTGCTCGAACCGGCCGTGATAGAGCAGTTGCAACGTGACCGAGCCACCGGTCTTTACAACCGTCAACGCACGTTGGAGCTCATCGACGAGGCAGTCGCCGCTGCCTCGCAGGGCCAAAAGAATCAGGTGCTGCTGCTGATCGAACCTGACAACTGGGCCGATGTTGTCGCCCGCATCGGGCTTGGCAACGCCGACCAGCTACTGGCGCAATTCGCTACCCGCATCACCGCCCGGCTGACCGACACGGACACCGCCGGCTTGCTGGCCGACCACATGCTGGGACTGGTGCTGCGCGGGCACAGCGACGATGAACTCAAAGCACTGGTCGAGGCATTGCGCGAGACGATTGCACGCGAGATATTCGATCTGGGAAGCCAGTCGATTGCGCTCACCGCCAGTCTCGGCGGCAGCTTGCTGGGCGAGAAAAACGCCAACAGCGAGCTGTTGCTAAGCCAGGCCAGCGGCACCCTGCGCAACGCCCAGAGCCTGGGCGGCAACCGCAGTGAACTGCACGATCCGGCCGCGCGCGAAAAAGCCGATGCCGAACGCGAACAGTATTGGCTGCAGTTGTTGCGCCAAGCGCTGGAACGCGACGCTTTCGTGCTTTATCACCAACAAATCATCAGCCTGCAGGAAGCCGAGGTCGATTGCTCCGAAGTGCTGCTGCGCCTGGAAGGCCCACAAGGCGAGGTGCTACCGGGATTTTTTCTACCCATCGCCGACAAACATGGCCTGATGCCGCGGATTGACCGCTGGGTGCTCGGTCACGCCATCGACGCGCTACGCACACGCGAAAGCTACGCTGGCGAGACTACCTTCTTCGTCAAACTGACCGCCAGCTCGCTGCATGATCGCGAGCTACTGCCATGGCTTGCCGCTCGCCTAAAAGCCGCCTCCCTCAAGCGCGGCCGGATCGTGCTGGAAATGCCCGAAAGCAAGGTCATGACCACGCTGCGGCCGGCGCAGGATTTCGTCAACGCCTGGAAAGCGCTTGGCGGCCAGTTCGCCCTGGAACAATTCGGCTCGGGGCTCAATTCGTTCCAATTGCTGACCCATATCGATGCGGATTATCTGAAGATCGACCGCAGCTTCATGGCGGATCTGCCGCAACATCCGGAAAATCAGAAGCGTATCGCGGAAATCTGTCGCGACGCGCATGAGCTGAAGCGACAGACCGTCGCTGAGTGGGTCGAGGACGCCGCCAGCACGTCGCTGCTGTTCGCTTGCGGCGTGGATTTCGTGCAGGGCAATTTCCTGCAGCAACCTCAGCGCCTGACCCTGGCCGGAACCGGCAACGTCATGCACCCCGCGTGAGCCACCCTTTTGCGCCGGCGGGTGCTGCCGCGTGCCCTCAAAGGCGTAAGCAAACTACCTTCCAATGAATCTGCAGCCGACGCTGGGGGCAATCCACTTAAGAAATTTTGGTCGATCTCAAGTCAGCCCCACGCGCCTTGAGATCGTTGCCCAAGACTTAACCGGGACTTGCGGCACCTGCTCGGATTGCATCAAATCGTGCCCACAAAAAACCCCGCGACGCCAGGCATCGCGGGGTTTTGTACGCTGAAAGACTTACTTGGCAGCAGCGGCAGCAGCAGCCTTGGCGGTCTTGGCAGCCTTGACCGCGGCGATGTCTTCCTTGATGCGCGCCGCTTTGCCTTCCAGACCACGCAGGTAGTACAGCTTGGCGCCACGCACCTTGCCCTTGCGCTTGACTTCAACCGAGTCGATCGCCTGGCTATGCGCCTGGAACACGCGCTCCACACCGGTGCCGTGCGAAATCTTGCGCACGGTGAAGGCCGAATGCAGACCGCGGCTGCGCTTGGCGATAACCACGCCCTCGAAAGCCTGCACGCGCTCGCGATTGCCTTCCTTCACCTTTACGTTGACCACCACCGTGTCGCCAGGGCCGAAATCCGGCAGCTGGCGGGTGATCTGCTCGGCTTCGAACTGTTCAATGATCTTGTTCATGGCACACCCGTCGATTTTTCAATGCTGCGGTCACTTTGCGGCCGCATCGTGTAGCCGCGCATGTTCGCGGCGGAATTCATCCAGCAACGCTCGGGACTCAGTGTCCAGCGCGCGCTGCGCTAAAAGATCCGGACGACGCAGCCAGGTCCGTCCCAGTGCCTGCTTCAAGCGCCAACGGCGAATCGCCGCGTGGTCGCCGGATAGCAAGACATCCGGTACGTCGCCCAGCGCATCGTGCACCGGTCGCGTGTAGTGCGGACAATCCAGCAGCCCGTTCGAGAACGAATCCTGCTGCGCCGACTGCGCGTCGTTCAACGCGCCGTCCTGCAATCGACCCACCGCGTCGATAATCACCGCGGCGGCCAACTCGCCACCGGACAGCACATAATCGCCGATTGAGAGCTCTTCGTCGACCTCGTGCGTCAGCAGACGCTCATCCACACCTTCGTAACGCCCGCAGAGCAAGGTGATGCGCGGCCGCTTGGCCAACGCTTCCACCCTACCCTGCGTCAGCCGCGCTCCCTGCGGACTGAGGTAAATCACATGCGCCGCTTCCGGCGCCGCCGCCCGCACCGCCTGCAAGGTGGCGCGCAACGGTTCGATCAACATCACCATGCCCGGTCCACCGCCAAAGGTGCGACCGTCCACGGTACGGTAATTGTCGGTGGCGTAATCGCGCGGGTTCCAGGCCTCAACCTGCAGCAGCCCACGCTGCTGAGCCCGCCCCACCACACCTACCGCGGCAGACTGACGCACGAAGTCGGGAAACAGCGTAACGACATCGATGCGCATCAGAATCCTCTAAGCGACCTGTCCTGCCGACCGAAGTCATTCAGAACTCGGGATCCCAGTCGACCACCATGCGCCCGCCGGATAAATCCACCGAACGCACATAACTGCCTTGGATAAAGGGCACCAAGCGCTCGCGCGTCGCATCCTTCACCACCACCACGTCGTTGGCCCCGGTCGCAAACAGATGACTGACGCGGCCCAGCTCGACGCCCTCCGTGGTGACGACCTCAAGCCCTTCGAGGTCGACCCAGTAATACTCGTTCTTGCCGGGCGGCGGCAGTAGCTCGCGAGCGACATAAATGTCTTTGCCCACCAGCAACGCCGCCTTATCGCGATCGTCCACCTCGGGAAAGTAGGCCACTAGCCCCTTGCCTTGCGGACGACCTTTGATGCCCTTGATCTGACTGACCGCATCCGGCGCCGTATCGAGCTGCCAGGGCTGGTAATCGAAGATCCGCGTGCGGGGCTCGGTCCAGGACTCGATCTTGAGCCAGCCCTGCACGCCATACAGCCCGACGATGCGTCCGACCAGGACGCGTCGGCCGGCTGCACTCATACTCAGGCAGCCTGCTGCTTGCCGGCTTCCTTGACCAGGGCCGCGACCTTATCGGTCAGCTGCGCACCCTTGGACACCCACTCCTTGACGCGCTCGACGTTCAGCTCGAGACGCTTGTCCTTACCGGAGGCAACCGGGTTGTAGAAGCCCACGTTCTCGATGTTGCGACCGTCGCGCTTGTTGCGCTGGTCGGTAACAACGACGTGGTAGAACGGACGGCCCTTGGCGCCACCGCGCGAAAGACGAATCTTGACCATAAGTAAAAGCTCCAGAGTTGCCGTGACACCGGCAGGCGCACGCGATGCGGGCGCGGTAAACCCGGCATTCTAACGAAAAATGAGAAAAAAGGAAGAGCTTCGGGCTGATGTAACGAATACGGGTGCGAAACAGGTGGCTAACCAGTCAGGAGTGGCGCCAGGCCCGATTCCCGTCGCACACACTTAGCAAGCCGCCGACGGCTCAGCGCATCGGCGGCATGCCACCGCCCATCCCGCCCATGCCCTTCATGGCACCGCGCATCTGTCGCAACAGACCCTTGGTGCCGCCCTTGGACAGCTTGGACATCATCTTTTCCATCTGCATGTACTGCTTGAGCAACCGGTTGACGTCGGCCGGCTGGGTGCCGGAGCCACGCGCCACGCGGGCGCGCCGCGAACCGTTAAGCAGATCCGGATGGC
>JBEVMS010000041.1:0-5748 GCA_040508515.1 Dyella sp.
GGCCGATGATGATCTCGCGCAAGCCGAGGCGGCCATCAACACGCGTGCGGTGACGTTGTACAAGGCCTTGGGCGGCGGTTGGCAGGCCTGCGGCGATGTGGCGTGCCACGGTTTGGCCAAGGTGCCGTGAGCGGTGACGCTGGGATAGCGTGGAGCGCATGGCTCCGTTCGTCGGGTGTCCGTCGTGGGATGTGGACGGAACGGCGCGGCAAACTTTGGGCGTGATCGTGCTACTGGGCGCACGCCTTGACGGCGCTCAGTGGTCGCGTCGCTGCATGAATGAGTCCGGGCGCATGTAGTGCGCCCGGATGGCGATGATGCCGAGCGGCATTCGTGGCGCGGTCGCGCGTAACGGAAAATGCATATGGACGTCTGGAAGTCCAATCGCATTGTGATATGGTCGTTGTGATGGGGCTTCGAGCCGATACGTTTGGCCTGAATTTTTCCACGTGCTCTTGACATCAGCCGGCTCGGTGCTAGGTATACAAACGCCACCGGCGAAGGGGCGAAGGCGCCCCGCACGCGCCATGCGCGGGTGACGGCGCATCGTCAGCGTCACGCTCTAGCGACTCACGAGCGAGCGCAGATCGGGTTATCGAATGTCGAGGCGGGTCTATGAATATTTACCCGGATGCTGGTGGCCGCAGGGGAGCGTGCCAGCCGCCGGGTCATGCCCTAGGTCTGGGCTGTGCTGCCGAATCGAGCGCGGGCTGGCGACGTCAGTCGTCGAAGGTGCGCCGGGAGTCTGCCTGCGTGATGACGCTCGCAACCGCAGCATCTTTCGCGATGGCTCCACATGTTCGTGGGGAGCGTCAATGCGTTTCAAGTTCGGCGGTTGGCATCGCGCGAGGCTTCACCAAAATGGCATCGGCTTGTGGAATGATGCCTAGCGATGAATAGGCATCAAAGTATCCAACAAGTATTGGCTCAAGGTGGCAAGTCCCTAGGCGTGGAGCATGTGGCGGCGGCCGATGTGCTGAGCCCGGTCGATCGTTATCAGGAACTTTTCGTGGCGGTGCAGAGCGCCGGTGTATTCGACGACAGCAAGAGTTTCGTCGACTGCATTCCGCGACATGACCCCGCTGAAATCCTGCGCTGCTATCGCGCGTTCAAAAGCGAGCCCGGCTTCGTGTTGAAGGCCTTCGTGGCCGAGCACTTCATGCACCAGCCGGTAACGGCCAGCGATTACGTGTCCGATCCCAATCAGTCGCTGCGCGAGCATATCGATGGTTTGTGGGATGTGCTGACACGCCGCCCGATCGAGCACGCAGGCCGCAGTTCGCTGTTGCCCCTGCCTCATGAGTACGTCGTGCCGGGCGGGCGCTTCAGCGAAATGTACTATTGGGATTCCTACTTCACCATGTTGGGCTTGGCTGAAAGCGGTCGACCGCATTTGTTGCGCTCGATGGCGGACAACTTCGCCTTTCTGATCGATACCTACGGGCACATTCCCAACGGCAATCGCAGTTATTACCTGAGCCGCTCGCAGCCACCGATGTTCGCGCTGATGGTGGAGCTGTTTGAGGCTCACGGTATCAGGCGCGCCTTGCATTATCTCCCGCAACTGCGGCGCGAGTATGGCTACTGGATGGATGGCGCGGAAAGCATCGCGCCGGGTCAGGCGAAGGGAACGGTGGTGTGCATGCCTGACGGCGCCTTGCTCAATCGTTATTGGGACCAGCGCGATACGCCGCGCGAAGAGGCTTACCGGGAAGATATCGCCACCGCGCAGCGTTCAAACCGGCCTGCGGCCGAGGTGTACCGCGATCTGCGCGCCGGTGCGGCTTCGGGTTGGGATTACAGTTCGCGTTGGCTGGAGGCGGGTGGCGATCTGTCCAGCATCCGCACCACCGCGATCGTACCGATCGATCTCAACAGCCTGCTGCATAAGCTCGAAACCCAAATCGCGCTGTTGAGCCATGCCAGCGGTGACGTGTTGTGTGCCGAGCAGTTCCAGCAACGCGCCCACGCACGCAAACAGGCGATCGATCGTTACCTGTGGAACGCGGCGCAAGGGATTTTCGTCGACTACGACTGGCAGCATCAGCGTCAGCGCGAGCAACTGACCGCCGCAGTCGTGCTGCCGTTGTACGTGGGCGTGGCCAGTCATGAACAAGCGCATCGGGTCGGGCTAGCCATGCAACGGCGCCTATTGGCGAAGGGGGGCTTGGCTACCACGGAGCTATTCAGCGAACAACAGTGGGACCAGCCCAATGGCTGGGCACCGCTGCAATGGATGGCTATCCGCGGCCTACGCCGCTACCACCAGCCGCAGCTCGCCCACGAGATTGCGCAGCGCTGGCTGGAAACCGTTGGCAATCTCTACGAGCGCGAATCCAAGCTGGTCGAAAAATATCTGCTGGATGTTGCTTCCGATGGCAAAGGCGGCGGCAGTGGCGGCGAATACCCGCTGCAAGACGGCTTCGGCTGGACCAACGGCGTCACCCGCAAACTGCTTGATCAGCATCCGGGCCACCGCGCCCACGGTTGCCGCGCCGCTCGACCCGCCCGCAGGGGATGACGCTGCTGAGTCGAAGCACGCAAGTGAATACGTTTGTGCAAGATATCTGAGTGTGACTCGGGGGTATGGACCTCCGCTCCAAGTGCACTATCCGACTGTAAACAGAGTGCGTGCCGTCGATCGAACGGTTTGCGATTCAGACAGGGTTGCCCCGAGGCTGGAGGCATCCTCCGCTACACACCCTCTTGCGCAATCGGGTTTTGCAGGATGCCGAGGCCTTCCACTTCCACTTCGCAGACGTCGCCTGGCTGCATCCAGAGGGGTGGGGTACGGCCGGCGCCGACGCCGGCGGGGGTGCCGCTGACGATCAGGTCGCCCGGTTGCAGGGTGAACACTTCGCTGAGGGTTTCGATGAGCGTGGCGATATCGACGATCATGTCGGCGGTGGAGGCGCTTTGCATCACTTGGCCGTTGAGCCGGGTCTGGATGCGCAGGCCGTGGCAACCGGGCGGAAGTTCGTCGGCGCTGACCAGTTCGGGGCCGAACGCGCCGGTGGCGTCGAAGTTCTTGCCCATCGTCCACTGCGGCGATTTGAATTGGTAGTCGCGCAGCGAGGCATCGTTGAACAGCGCGTAGCCGACCACGTGATCGAGCGCCTGCGCACGGGCAATGCGGCGACCGCCGCGGCCGATCACCGCGACCAGTTCACCTTCGTAATCGAGCTGCATGGATTCGCGCGGTCGCAGAATCGGTTGTTGATGACCGATCAGGCTACTGGGGAAGCGCGCGAAAATGGCCGGATAACTCTGTGGCTCGAAGCCGATTTCCGCCGTATGCGCGCGGTAATTGAGGCCAACGCAAATGATCTTGGATGGACGCCGTAGCGGCGGCAGGTAGCGGATCGCGGCCAGGTCGATCGGCGCGCCGGTCTTCAACAGCCGATGGCCCGCATGTTCCAGTGCGTCGGCGCCCAGCGTCACCAGCGTGTCGAGGTTGCCGGGGTAACCGGGTTGATGTTGGAGCAATCCCCGATAGCCGCCCTGAGTGTCTTTGACGCCTAGCCCGGTGATGTGATCGGCGTTCTTGAAAGCAAGGTAACGCATAAGAAAATTCCTGCGGATTCGGTGCTGATTCCAGTTTGCGCGAGGGTGCCACTAGGGCGTGACACGACTTGATGCTCACGTCACGCAACGGCGGATGCGCGCTCACTGGCCGACGTAACTTACCCGCCAGATGCTATTGGAGCCGTCGTCACTAATCAAAAGCGCGCCATCGGCGGCCACCGTGACGCCGGCAGGGCGACCCCAGACTTGGCCATCGGGCAGCACGAAGCCGGTGACGAAATCCTGGTAGCCGCCACGTGCGCGTCCGTTGGTGTCCATCGGCACGCGGATCACCTCATAGCCGGCGCGGACGGCTTTGTTCCATGATCCGTGTTGAGCGGCGAAAATATCGCCGCGGTATTCGGTGGGGAATTGTTGGCCTTGATAGAACAGCAGTTGCAACGAAGCGTTATGCGGCTGCAGCAGTACATCGGGCACGATGGCCTTGCTGGCCAAATCCGGACGCTTGCCCGCATGGCGCGGGTCTTGATGTGCGCCGATGTACCACCACGGCCAGCCATAGAAGCCACCTTCCTGCACATGCGTGATGTAGTCGGGCACCAGGTTGTCACCCAGGCCATCGCGCTCGTTCACCGTGCACCACAATTGGCCGGTGGTGGGATGCACCTCCAGCCCCGACGGATTGCGAATGCCCCAGGCGTAGACCTGCATGCCCGTGCCATCGGGATTGAACACCAGGATATCGGCGCGATTTTTTTCCGTCGGGGTGGTGTCAGGGTCGTCCACGTTGGAGGCGGAGCCGACCGCTACGAACAGACGCTTGCCGTCCAGCGAGAAGCGCAGATCGCGCGTGGAGTGACCGCGCCCACCGGGCAGGTCGGCCAGATGTTCGGGCTTGCCGCGCGCGGTCAGGTCGCCCGTATGATAGGGGACGCGCACCACCGCATTGGTGTTTCCGATATACAGCCACTGCGGATTGGGTCCGGAAGGATAGAAGGCTAAACCGTACGGCCCATTGAGGCCTTTGATGAACACCTTGTGTTCGATCGGCTTGCCCTCGGCATCGAGTCCACGGAACACGCTGAGCTGGCCGGCGCGGGGCTCGGCGACGAAGATGTCGCCGTTGGGCGCGGTGATCATGCGGCGGGGATTGCGCAGGCCCTCGGCGTAGAGCGTCACCTTGAAGCCAGGCAGGGTCTTGGGCCATGCGCCGGCCGGTCGCGATACCAGCTCCGGCCCATTGCCGGCCGAGTTGGTGGCATACGGCGCGGGCAGGTCGGCGACGGTGATATGGCGGGCAGTTCCGGGCGATTGGTAGCGGAAATCGGTGAACGGCGCGGGTGGTTTGGGCGCTCTAATCGCGCCGCTATCGGCGCTGGGCGTAGCTTTGGCCGCCGCAGCCAGCAAGCGGGACTGATCAGACGATTTCAGCAGGCTGACCAGTTGCCAGCGCTGCGTTTCGGGCAAGCCGATCCAGGGTGGCATGCCGCTGGTGGGGCTGCCGTGGGTGATGAACCAGAACAAGGCGCCATCGCTGGCCCGGCTGACGCTGGCGCTAGTGAGCGAAGGGATGTTGCCGCTGCCTTGCGCGCTGATGCCGTGGCAACTTGCGCAATGCTGCTGGTACAGCGTCGCCCCCTCGCGCGCGGCATCGGCGTCACCGGCCAATGGATTGCGAACCGCCGCCTCAGCGGCCGGCGCCTGCCGAAAGCTAACCTCCTGCGCGGCGACGCCAGCGACGAGCATCGGAGTGACGGCTAGCGCCCACAGCATCCGCCGTAGCGATAAGAGCCGGCGATCGGCGTTCCTGCGCATGATGTATTCCCCGAGGTGGACAAGCATGTCTCGCCGAATCGGCAACACTAGCGAGCCGAGATAAGGCGAGATACTCCCTGGAGTCTAGGTGGCTAACCGCACGATCACAAATCATGATGGGCGATGCGTGGATACTGGGACTCGCGGACAGTTGCCGACGGGTAACGTCGCGTACAAAAAAAGTCCGCACGTGGGCGGCTTTTTTTAGAGCAATGCAACGAGACAGGCAATCTTTAGAACGATTGTGTACACCTTCTCAAGAGCTGCGGTTGCCCAAGACTCGGGGCTGAGTCCTAAAATACTGCGGAATCTTGGCACCTAACTCAGCTGTTCTCGACAATGTTCGCTTGATAAGTAGAGAGGCAATCGGTTCAAGGCCGAATTTTCGCTTTAGCTCATCACTTTACA
>JBEVMS010000044.1:0-6195 GCA_040508515.1 Dyella sp.
GATGGAACTGGATGATTTCAAGCAGGCGTGGCAAACGCTGGAGCAGCGAGTGATCGCGCAGCAACCGCTGCAGCAAGCTTGGCTGCGCGAAAGCAAACTGCGCTTGGTGCGTCGACACCTGCTGGGACTGGGCGGTGCGCAAGTGGTGCAGATCGTAGTGGGCGTGCTGCTGATTGGCTGGAGTCTGCCGTTCTGGCCGCATCATCTGAATCAGCCGATGGTAGTGGTGGCCGGCAGCGCAATCACACTGTATGGGTATGCATTGATTGGTGTCGGCGTGCTGATGCTGGGGCGACTGGGCCGTATCGAACCTGGCGCGCCGGTGCTGGTGATCCAGCAGAAACTCTTGCAGTTGCAACGCAGTTATCGGCGCAGCCGGCCCTGGTTGGGTCAGCCTTGGTGGTTGTTATGGATTGCTGTGCTGGTGCTGGCAGGCGCCAAGGCGGCGCCTAACGGGGGAGCGGCGATTTTCGCGCTTGGGTTGCCGAGCCCGGCGTGGCTGCTGCTCAATCTGGCAATTGGCGTGGCTGGTGTATTGGCGGTGCTGGGCTTCAAGCGCTGGGCCGCGCGGCCCGGTCGTGAGCGTTGGCAGGCCTATATTCGCCGTTCCGAAAGTCCGGCGATTCGCACATTGCAGGCGCAACTGGACGAGCTTGAGCGCTTCGAGCGCGAATAGCCGTCCAGAAGTCCAAGGTCTTACGTTGAGGCTGACCAGATATCGCGCGCTTCAATCGCCAAGTCAAAGCGGCAGGCGCTACCGATCGTTGGTGGCGAACCGGCATAGGCGGCATCTAATAGCAGCGCGCCCCAGCGCAATTGCAGCAACTCGGTTTCGCCGGTGTCCAGATGATCTTCGACCAACGCTTCGTAGGCGCCCTGCGGATCAAGCACGATCGCGCGCGGATGCAGCCGCAGCAGCCACGCATCGCCGCCGTCGGAGGGCGCGGGCACAGCGGTCGGTTGCGCGCCGATGGCCAAGCAGCCGTTGGCCTGGCGTTGCGCGGCAAACACATGGGACTGGCCTAACAAACGCGCCACCTGCTCCGAGCCGGGGTGTTCGAACAGCGTGCGCGTCGGGCCTTGCTGCAGGATGCGTCCGGCTTCCATCACGATGATTTCGTCCGCCAGCAGCGCGGCGTCCTGCGGGTCGTGGGTGACCAGAAGCCAGGTTGCATCGACCTGCCGCTGCAACTGCCGCAACGATAGCCGCAGCTGTGCGCGCAGCGGGGTATCCAGCGCGGAGAACGGCTCATCCAGCAGGATCAACCGGCTCGGCCGCGCCAGCGCACGTACCAGCGCGACCCGCTGCTGCTGGCCCATCGACAACTCCGCCGGGTAGCGTCCGCCCAATGCATCCAGGCCCAGTTGCTCGCTCCACGCACGCGCCTGCTGCACATCGGCACCGACGCCGAAGCGGTATTGCTCGTTGACGCGCAGGTGCGGGAACAGACCATAACGCTGCGGCACGTAGGCGATCGCGCGCGCAGCGGTCGGCAGGGTGTCCAGGCGCTGTTGGCCCAGTTGGCAATGCGCTTGCGCGGCCGGCTCCAGCCCGGCGAGCAGGCGCAGCGTCATCGACTTGCCGGAGCCGGAGCGGCCCAGCACGGCGATGCGCCGCGCCTGCGTGCGGCAATGGATGTCCAGCGAGAATCCGGGCAGATGCCGCACGAAGGTGAATTGCAGCGGCGGGGCCTGCGTGGTGACGGCGCGGCGTGGCAATGGCACCGGCAGCGGTGTGTGCGGGTCGACCAGCGCGCGGGCGCGGCGAGGGCGCAACAGAAACTGCGCGGCGACCACGATCAGCAGCGCGCACGCCAGCGTCGGCAGCAGCAGCGGCAGCATTGCCTGCAAGCCGTCGCTGCCAAAGGAGACGAAGGTGTACACCGGCAGCGAATACGGGTGATACGCCATCATCACGGTGGCGCCGAATTCGCCGAACGCGCGCAGCCACGACAGCAGCAGCCCGGCCACGATCGCCGGCCACGCCAGCGGCAGCGAAACGGTGACGAAACAGGCCCAGGGACCGCGTCCCAGGGTGGCAGCCACCGCGATCAGCTCCGGATCGATCGCGGCGAACGCCGAGCGCGCGGCGATGATCAGGAATGGCGCGGCAACAAAGGCTTCGGCCAGCACGATGCCGGCGAACGAATCGGTCAGCTCGATCCCGGCACGCCCCAGCAAACCGCCAAGCGGGCTGTAGGGACCGAGCAGAAACAGCAGCAGGATGCCCGAGGTCAGCGGCGGCAAGGCCAGCGGCAACTGCACGATAAAACCCAGCAGCCGGCCGGCGCGTCCGGAGCGCTGCGCCAGGTAGTAACCCAGCGGCACACCGCCCAGCGCAATCAGCACGGTCGCCACGCTGGCGCTGGCGAACGAGGTGGCGGTGGCGCGCCAGATCTGATCGTTGCCCAGCTGGCTCCAGTCGGCGTGCGCCACGGGCCACAGCACCGCCACCAGTGGTGCGATCAGATACACCAAGAGCAGCCCGGCCAGCCACGGCAGCGGCTGCGGGAGCAAACGGTACGACAGTCGTGGCGAGGTCATGGGGCGGCGCGCAGCAAGGGCTTGAGGCTGGCCGGCAGCTGATCCGCGTCACCGTTGAAGCGGGCCGGCGCGATCACTTGCAGGCCTGCCGAACGCAAAATTGTCTGGCCCGGCGCACTCAGCAAAAACGCCACGAAGCGTTCCGCGCCGGCTGGATTAGGTGCGCCGCGCAGCAGCGCCACGGTGTACTGCGCCTTGATGTCGAACGGCGCCGGCAGCGCCACGGCGGGAATTTTCAGACTGTGCGTTTCGGTGGAATAGAAAAAGCCGGCGTCGAGCTGACCCGATTGCAGCCGCCCGACCAAGGTTTCTTCCGGCAACACCTGGCGCGGATTTTCCGGCTCGCCCAACATGCGTTGAGACAAAGTGGGATCGCGATAAACCGTTTGCGCCTGGGCCAGCAATTGCACGACGAATTGCCCCTTGGGATCGAGCCGCGGATCGGTGCGTCCGATGCGGATGCCCGCTTGCGTCAGCGCCTGATCCCAGCGCTGGTGTTGGATCGCTGCAGCGAAACGGCTGTTGGGGTTGTAGCCAATTTCCAGCGGTGATTGCGCGAAGTTGGCGTACCAGACGATCCAGTCGCCGTTGGCCGTGCCGCTAAGTTCCGCATTCACGGCCGGACTGGCGCTGATGAACACATCGGCGCGACGCAGTTTGCCCTTGATCTGCTTGGCCAGCGCGTTGGAGCCGCCGGCGTAGCCTTCAAAACGCAGCCCGCTGGCTTTTTCGAAGGCCGGGCTCAACTGGCGCTCCATCACGTGCACCAGCGAGCCGGCGTACAACACCCGCACCGTGTCGTCGGCTAATAGCGGGCTGCTAAGCGCCAGCATCAGCGCCGCCCATGCCAGTTTCCACAAGTTTTTGCGCATCAGCGTGCCTTCGAGGGATGAGCGCTCCGCACGGCGGTACGGGTAGCGTTATGTAACTCTCTTGCCAGAATAAAGGAGTTGCGTGGTGGAGCCCACTCCGTCAGCGGCTTAATACGTCGCAGCGAGCAGGGCACTGACGCCCAGCACCTGGCCCCGCGCGCAGCTTTCTTGGCGCGCATGGAAGCAGCCATACCAAGTGATCCGCGCCGCTGACAAAGTCGCTGCGACTGCGCAAGCGGTGTTAGCCATCGTGGTCAGTGGCGCAAATCGTCGCAGGGAGCGGGCGCTATCGGCGGCCCGTTCGGGGAACGTCCGGGTGCTCGGTCTCACGTGCAGGATGTCGTGCAACAGAAAATCCGCCCATGCCCGGTGGCGCAGACGGCCGCCGTTGGAAGCGCTGCTCGGCGGAGAAGCTGAACGAGGCTAGGTTCTCACCCGAGCCGGCATCGCTTAAAGTCCGTTGTCATTGTGTTCCGCCGTCGCCGACGTCTGGCAGACGCCGCAGCCTCAATTTTCGTTGGAGTGGCCGATCTAGTTCGGCTTGCTCGCCCATGTTGGAGATTCTTTGATGATCAGTCCGCTCGCCGGCAAGCCGGCCCCCGCCTCGTTGCTGTTGGATGTGCCGGCTCTACTGGCGGCCTATGTCGATCTGCGCCCCGATCCGAATGTGCCGACGCAGCGCGTGGCCTTTGGCACCTCCGGCCATCGTGGCATCTCGTTGGAGCGCAGCTTCAACGAATGGCATGTGGTGGCGATAACCCAGGCGATCTGCGAATACCGGCGCGGCAAGGGCATCTTGGGGCCGATGTTCCTGGCGATCGATACCCACGCGCTGTCGCGTCCGGCGTTTGAAACCACGCTGGAAGTGCTGGCCGCCAACGGCGTGACCACCTTCGTCGACCGCGATGGCGACTACACGCCGACCCCGGCGCTGTCGCAGGCGATCATCAGCTTCAACCTAGGTCGCAGCCGTGGTTTCGCCGATGGCATCGTGATCACGCCGTCGCACAATCCGCCCGAATTCGGCGGTTTCAAATACAACCCGCCGCACGGCGGTCCGGCCGATACCGAAATCACCGGCTGGATCGAACAGCGCGCCAACGAGTTGCTGGCGGACGGGCTGAAGGGCATCAATCGGATGCCGTTCGAGCAGGCGCGCAAGGCGATCAGCACCTACGAATACGACTTCCGCGGCAACTACATCGACGATCTGGCCAGCGTGATCGACTTCGACGTGATCCGCGGCGCAGGCGTGCGCATGGGCGTTGATCCGTTGGGTGGCGCGGGCGTCACTTATTGGGATTCGATCGCCGCGCTGTACAAACTCGATCTGAAAGTGATCAGCGAGCAGGTCGATCCGCAGTTCGCCTTCATGAGCGTGGACTGGGACGGCAAGATCCGCATGGACCCCTCCTCGCCGTATGCAATGCGCGGCCTGATTGGATTGAAGGATCAGTTCGACGTGGCCTTCGCCTGCGATACGGACCACGACCGTCACGGCGTGGTCACCGCCTCCAGCGGCCTGCTGCCGGCCAATCACTACCTGTCGGCGATGGTCGATTACCTGTTCCAGAACCGCGCTGGCTGGCGCGCCGAGGCAGCTGTGGGCAAGACCCTGGTCAGCACCGCGCTGATCGATCGGATCGCGGCCAAGCTCGGGCGTCGCCTCTACGAAGCGCCGGTCGGCTTCAAGTGGTTTGTCGATGGCTTGCGCGATGGTTCGCTGGGTTTTGGCGGCGAAGAAAGCGCCGGCGCCACCTTCCTGCGCAAGGACGGCACCACCTGGACCACCGACAAAGACGGCATCGCCGCCGCCTTGCTGGCCGGCGAGATCACCGCGCGCAGCGGCAAGGACCCGGGCGAGTACTACCGCACGCTGGCCGCCGAGCTGGGCGAGCCGCTGTCCAGCCGCGTCGACGCGGTCGCCACGCCCGCGCAGAAGGCCAAGCTGGCCAAGCTGTCGCCCGAACAGCTGGGTAGCACCGAGCTGGCCGGCGAGCCGATCGAACAGGTGCTCAATCGCGCGCCGGCCAACGACGCCGCGATCGGCGGCATCAAAGTGGTGGCCGCAAACGGCTGGTTCGCCGCGCGCCCCTCCGGCACCGAAGACATCTACAAAATCTACGGCGAGAGCTTCAAGGGCAAGGAGCACTTGGAGCTGATCCTGGCGCAGGCGCAGCAGATCGTGGACAAAGCGCTGGCGTCGTCGTAAGTCTCAGTCGCGATGGGCGCGTGCACGGCGCGCGTCCATCGCATGGAGTCCGTCGATCATATTTGAGGGCGTTGTGACCCAGGTGTGGCTATGGAGCGACGGGCCATCGTCATGCCGCGCGGGCGATCGTGTTGTACGCGAAGTGCTGTAGCGGGGGTGCGGCGTGTTTTGAAGCGCTCCATCCTGGGCGCCGTCACTTGTCAGTCCACATGTCGGGACAGCTGACATATTAGTGACGCGAGGTGTCTGCATGGGTGTCTATGGGGAGCGTAGTCACCTGGATGGGTCACGGGGGATCGCAGACACTCTTAATTACCTGAAAGACCTCTGACCATCCTGACGGTCTTCTCAATATCTTTGACGGCGCCAGAGTTTCCACAGTTGTCCACGTAGTTCTGTGGAAGTTTCTCTTTGCCTGCCATCTCGACCGTTGAAGACTGGCTGACAAAGAGGAGATAAGCCTTGCCCTTGTCCATTGGAAACCTTGCGCTGGTGTTTTCAGACAGCAGCTTGATTCTGTGAGGTGGCTTTCCTTTGAAAGTCTCAACGACTTCAACGTCGTAGATC
>JBEVMS010000045.1:0-12710 GCA_040508515.1 Dyella sp.
GGATCGGATCGACTGCGGGCATGAAAGCGTTCCTTGGGTGAAGAGGCTGATACGTAAGGGTAGTGGATCGGCATTGTGGCTAGCCGCGCCGATCACCGCAAATCGCCGGCCCGGTACAATCGGACCGATCGGCAATGGTGACCTATTTATGTGCGATCGGCAGCTTTTCCAACCCTAGCGGCGGCAATCGGCCGCGCAGCGGCCTTGCGCGGGCGCCAGGGGCGGCGCCGGATGAGCGCCGCCGACCAAAGTCTGGCCGGGCGCATCGACGCCCTGCTGCCGCAAACTCAATGCGAGCAATGCGGTTACCACGGCTGCCGTCCGTACGCCGAGGCGATCGCGGCCGGCGCGGCGCCGATCAACCAGTGCCCGCCCGGTGGCGCAGCCGGCATCGCGCGGTTGGCCGCGCTGCTGAACGTGCCGGCGTTACCGCTCAACCTCGCGCACGGCATGGAAAAGCCGCGCACGCTGGCGCGCATCGTCGAGGCGGACTGCATCGGTTGCACCAAGTGCATCCAGGTCTGCCCGGTCGATGCGATCCTCGGCGCGGCCAAACTGATGCATACGGTAATCGCTGACGATTGCACCGGCTGCGAGCTGTGCGGGCCGGCCTGCCCGGTCGATTGCATCGAGCTGATTCCGATGCCGGCGGCACAGCGCGACAGCATTGAACAGGCCGACCGCGCGCGCGCGCATTTTCAGCGCCGCGAGGCACGGCTGGCGCGCCAGCAGGCCGAACGCGAACGCGAGCTGGTGGCGCGCAAGGCCGAGGTTGCCGCCGATATCAGCCGCAACCCGGTGCTGGCCGCGCTGGCACGCGCCCAGGCAAAGAAATCCGAAGGAAGTCCATGAAGCGTGCCGATGTCGTCGAACTGTTCACCCGCTTACGCACGCTGGACCCGCACCCGACCACCGAACTGAACTACAGCACGCCGTTCGAGCTGCTGATCGCGGTGCTGTTGTCGGCGCAGGCCACCGATGTGGGCGTCAACAAGGCCACCGCGCGGCTGTATCCGGTGGCCAATACGCCGACGGCGATCCTGGCGCTGGGCGAGGAAGGCCTGAAGCGCTACATCAGCACCATCGGCCTGTTCAACGCCAAGGCCAAGAATGTCATCGCGCTATGCCAGCTCCTGCTGGCCCAGCATGGCGGCGAGGTGCCGCACACGCGCGAGGCGCTTGAGGCGCTGCCTGGCGTAGGCCGCAAGACCGCCAATGTGGTACTCAACACCGCGTTCGGCCAGCCGACCATCGCGGTGGACACGCATATCTTCCGCGTCGGCAACCGTACCGGCCTGGCACCGGGCAAGGACGTGCGCGCGGTGGAGGACAAGCTGGAGAAAGCCATCCCAGCCGAGTTCAAGCTCGATGCGCATCACTGGCTGATCCTGCACGGGCGCTACGTGTGCAAGGCGCGCAAGCCGGCGTGCCCGCAGTGCGTGATCCGCGACTTGTGCCGCTACAAGGACAAGACGGCCGCCTGATTGCGCGATGGCGGCAGGTGGCCACGGCAGCAGCATGACGATCACCAGCCACCCACCGCGGTGCCTGTTGACCGACATGCGGGCGGGCGCCCGGCAGCACAGTGGCCACCGCGCACGCTCAGGATCTTCGCAGGGCCGCGCGTGTCCGGCGTGTGCTTGAAGCGCCTTAAGCTGGCTGTAAGGCGCTTGCCGGACAATCGATACAATGTGCACACGCAAACAGCATCGGCCCGCGCGCGCGCCTTCACGCATCCAGGTAGCTTCATGCACATCTTGCTGATCGAAGACGACGAGCAATTGGGTGAGGCGATCCAGCGTGCGCTGATGCAGCGTTCCTACGCGGTGACCTGGTTGCGTAAGGGCACTGAGGGCGCGATCGCGATGCGCGACGAGTCCGCCGACCTCGTGCTGCTGGACCTTGGCCTACCGGACAAGGACGGGCTTGAGGTGCTGGCCGAGGCACGCCGCAGCGGGGTCAAGACGCCGGTGCTGGTGATGACCGCGCGCGACGGTCTGGAAGCACGCATTCGCGGGCTGGACCTGGGCGCGGACGATTACCTGACCAAACCCTTCCACCTGGAAGAGCTCGCCGCGCGCATCCGCTCGCTGACCCGGCGCGCGCAAGGCCTGGCCGACAGCCTTATCGAAGCCGGCGGCCTCCAGCTCAATCTGGCCACTTCGGAAGTGGCGTTCCGGGGCCAGCAAGTACTGTTGACGCGCCGCGAGTTCGCCCTGCTGCGCGTGCTGATGGAACGCGCCGGCCGCATCGTGCGTCGTGAGAGTCTGGAAAACGCGCTCTACGGATTGGACACCAACGTCGAAAGCAACGCGCTTGAAGTACAAGTGCATTGGCTGCGTCGCAAACTCAGCCCGGAAGTAATCCAGACCGTGCGCGGCGTCGGCTACTTGCTGCCGCGAGAACCGCGATGAAACCGCTCAGTCTGCATGCACGCGTCACCTGGCTGATCATCGCCGTGCAGGTGCTGGTGTTGGTGCCGATGGGCGTGATCAGCTACGAGCGCACCGTCAACGAGATGAACGAACTTTCCGACGCGCGACTGGCCCAGGCAGCGCGCACGCTGGACGTGCTCATCGAGCATATCGAAAAGCTGCCGAAGATTGGCGACAGCGTGGTGGCGCCACCGAGTACGCCCGAAAAGCTGGCCCGCATTATTTCGGTGCATCGACGCGACTTCGAAACCGAAGTGGGCTTCCAAACCTACGGCAAGAATCGTCAGCCGATCCTGGTCACCTCCAATCTGGCCGGGCTGGCACCGCCGCCACGAGGCTATCGCGGTTTTGACACCCTCACGTTCAACGGCGAGCGCTGGCGAATGTTTACCTTGCGCAACCAAGCTGACCTGCTGATTCGGATCGGCGAGCGCTACGAGGTGCGCCAGGACATCGCCCGCGGCCTGATGGTCGAACACAGCTTGCCGTTGCTGCTTGGTCTGCCGCTGCTGGCGTTGCTGGTGCGCTGGGCGGTTCGCCGCGGCATGGCGCCGCTGGATGCGCTGACGCGCCTGCTGGCCGAGCGCACGCCGGGCAGCCGCCAATTGGTGGAAATCGACGAATCGCCGCCGGAACTGGTGCCGCTGATCGATACGCTCAATCAACAACTGGAGCGACTGGAAGACGCCTTGGAGCGCGAGCACCGCTACAACGCCGATGTCGCGCACGAACTGCGCACGCCGCTGGCCGCCACCATGATCCATCTGGAAAGCGCATCAAGCGCCGCCGATCCTGGCGAAATCCCCTTCGCGCTCAAGAGTGCGCAAAGCAGCCTGGCTCGGCTGGCGCGACGGATCGAGCACTTGCTGGCGATGGCGCGACTGGAAGCTGGCGCCGCCTCGGAGCAACGCGTGCCGTTGGATCTGATCAGCGTGACGACTGAGGTCATCGAAGAACTCGCGCCGCTCATCGGCGAAAAAGGCGTCGCGCTGAGCCTCAACCACGACCGGGGGCCACTGCGCCTGCTCGGCCATGAAGTGGCCTTGACCGCGATGCTGCGCAACTTGGTCGAGAACGCCCTACGCTATGTCGCGCCGGGCGGCCAGGTGGACATCTCGCTGGTGCGACAGACCGACGCCCTGGTGCTGGAAATCAGCGACAACGGGCCGGGCATTCCGCCCGAGCGCCGGCAAGCGATGTTCGAGCGCTTCCGCCGCGGCCAGGCGGACCACGGCGAAGGTTATGGGCTGGGTCTGAGCATCGTGCGCCGCGCCGCCGAGCTGCATCACGCCAGAATCGAACTGCGCGATTCCTTGCTGGGCGGCCTGTGCGTGCGCATCGTGCTACCGGCGCAAAACGGTATCGACTGACCCTCGCGGCGGCGCTGCCTGCCGCGTCGGGTGACAATCCAAGCTGGTCCCTTGTAAAGACGCGCCCTGCGAACGCGCTCGCCGCGCGTTGCCGATAATTACGGCGCCCCGCCGATCCAGCGCCAACCGCGTTGCATGCCCTTAAGCCGCCAAAAGGTTTCGATAAGGTGCCGCGGCGATGATGTGACCACGCAAGCAAAGTGCTGATCCACGCCAATGCACTGGCTGCGTTGCATGAATCGGGCCGTGTCGGACGCTGCATGCAACGTCGGACACGACGGCAAAGCACGATGCGGCGCGTCATCGGTCGCCTCGTTGGGCGGCTGCCACCGAGGCTCACGGAATCTCTCCCGCATGCTTGGTCTTGTCCGGATCGCTCTCGCCCGCCCCTACACGTTTATCGTATTGGCGCTGGCCATTCTTATCGCCGGCCCGCTGGCCGCGCTGCGCACCCCGACCGATATCTTTCCCAATATCGGTATTCCCGTAATCAGCGTGGTGTGGAACTACACCGGCTTGCCACCGGACCAGATGTCCGGTCGCGTGATCTACTACTACGAGCGCAACCTGACCACCACGGTCAACAATATCGCGCACATCGAGTCGCAGTCGCTGCCGGGCGTCGGCGTGGTGAAGATCTTCTTCCAGCCCGGCACCGACGTGCGCACCGCCACCGCGCAGGTCACCGCGATCTCCCAATCGGTGCTCAAGCAGATGCCGCCCGGCATCACGCCGCCGCTGATCCTCAACTACAACGCCTCGACCGTGCCGGTGCTTGAGCTGGCCCTGTCGAGCAAGACGCTCAACGAATCGCAGATTCGTGATCAGGCGTCCAACTTCATCCAGCCCACGCTGGTTTCGGTGCCGGGGGTGGCGATTCCCTCGCCCTACGGCGGCAAGGTGCGCCAGGTGACGCTGGATCTGGACCCGCACGTGCTGGCGGCCAAGGGCTTGTCGGCACAGGACGTCGCCAATGCGCTGAGCGCGCAGAACCAGATCGTTCCGGTGGGCACAGCCAAGATCGGCACGTTCGAGTACACGGTCAAGCTCAACAACAGCCCGCAGGCGATCGACGCGCTCAACGACTTGCCGGTAAAGACCATCAACGGCACGGTGATCACGGTGGGCGACGTAGCGCACGTACGCGATGGCGCGCCGCCGCAACAGAACGTGGCGCGCGTGGACGGCAAGCGCGCGGTGTTGATGCAGATTCTCAAGAGCGGTGACGCTTCCACGCTGTCGGTGGTATCCGGCGCGCGCGCGCTGCTGCCGCTGATCAAGGAAACCTCGCCCCGCGACTTGAAGATCAACCCGATGAACGACCAATCGGTGTTCGTCAAGGCGGCGGTCGTCTCGGTGGCGCGAGAGGGCATCATCGCCGCCTTGCTGACCTCGGTGCTGATCCTGATCTTTCTGGGCAGCTGGCGCTCGACCGTGATCATCGCGGTGTCGATTCCACTGGCGATTCTTTCGGCGATCGCGCTGCTCTCGGCCTTCGGGCAGACCATGAACGTGATGACCCTCGGCGGCCTGGCGCTGGCGGTAGGCATCCTGGTCGACGACGCCACGGTGACCATCGAAAACATCAACTGGCATCTCGAACAGGGCAAGGACGTGCGCACCGCGATCATGGACGGTGCCAAGCAGATCGTCGGCCCGGCCTTCGTCTCGCTGCTATGCATCTGCATCGTGTTCGTGCCGATGTTCACCTTGGACGGTATCGCCGGATTCCTGTTCCGCCCGATGGCGATGGCGGTGATCTTTTCGATGGTGTCCTCGTTCATCCTCTCGCGCACGCTGGTGCCGACGCTGGCGATGTATTTGCTCAAGCCGCACGTTACCGAGCGTGGCGTGGGCAATCACCCGGAAGATGCGTTCATCAACCATCACGAGGGCGACCAGCATCGGCCCACGCACGGTGCGTTGATGCGTGGCGCCGTGGCCTTCCAGAAAGGCTTTGAACGTCGCTTCACCACGTTTCGCGACGGCTACTACGCGATCCTGACGGTGGCCTTGGAAAATCGTCGGCCCTTCATCATCGGTTTTCTCGCCTTCGTGCTGGCGTCGTTCGCGCTGGTGCCATTCCTGGGCCGCGATTTTTTCCCCGATGTAGACGGCGGCGCTATCGCGCTGCATGTGCGCGCGCCGACGGGTACGCGTGTGGAAGAAACCGCCGCCGAATTCGACCGCGTGGAAAACGCCATCCGCCAGGTGATTCCACCCAAGGATCTGACCACCATCGTGGACAATATCGGCCTGCCGGCCAGCAGCGTGGATATGGTCTACAGCAACACCGGCACCGTCGGCCCGCAGGACGGCGATATCCAGATCGCGCTCAATGAAGGGCATCGCCCCACGGCGGACTACATCAAGAAGCTGCGTGAACGTTTGCCCCGCGAATTTCCTGGCTCGCAGTTTTCGTTCCTGCCGGCGGACATCACCAGCCAGATCCTCAATTTCGGCGCACCCGCGCCACTGGATGTAGCAATCGCCGGACGCAACATGCAAGCCAACCAGGCGTATGCCACCGCGATCATGAATCGCATGAAGGCGATTCCCGGCATCGCCGACGTACGCCTGCAACAGAGCAACAGCTATCCGGAACTTGGTGTGCACGTCGACCGGGTGCGCGCCAGTGAGCTGGGCATCACCGAGGGCGACGTGACCAATTCGATGGTGGCATCGCTGGCCGGCAGTTCGCAGGTGGCGCCGGCGTTCTGGCTCAATCCGAAGAACGGCGTGTCCTACCCGATCGTGGCGCAGACCCCGCAGTATGAGATGGACACCATGGCCGAACTGGCCAACCTGCCGGTGACTTCGTCCAAAACGGGTGCGCAGCAGGTCTTGGGTGGCATCGCCACGTTCAGTCGCGAATCAAGCTCGGCGGTGGTTTCGCACTACAACATCATGCCGGTGTTCGATATCTACGCCACCGTGCAGGGCCGCGATCTGGGCGGCGTCTCCAGTGACATCAACAAAGTGCTGGCGCAGTTCGCCAAGAGCCGCCCACGCGGCACCCTGGTGACCATGCATGGCCAGGTCGGCACCATGAACGAAGCCTTCAGCGGCCTGTTGTTCGGCTTGCTCGGCGCGATCGTGATGATCTACCTGCTGATCGTGGTGAACTTCCAATCCTGGCTCGACCCGTTCGTGATCATCACTGCGCTGCCCGCCGCGTTGGCCGGCATCGTGTGGATGCTGTTCGTCAGCCACACCACGTTGTCGGTGCCCGCACTGACCGGCGCGATCATGTGCATGGGCGTGGCCACCGCCAACTCGATTCTGGTGGTGAGTTTTTGCCGCGAGCGGCTGGACGTGCACGGCGATGCCGTCAAGGCCGCGCTCGAAGCCGGCTTCACCCGCTTCCGTCCGGTCTGCATGACCGCGCTGGCGATGATCATCGGCATGTTGCCGATGGCACTGAGTCAGGAGCAGAACTCGCCCCTGGGCCGCGCGGTGATCGGTGGCCTGCTGTTCGCCACCTGCGCCACGCTGTTGTTCGTGCCAGTGATCTTCAGCCTGGTCCACGGCCGTGATCAATCCCATTCGTCCTCGCTTCCCCTGCTCGGAGAAACTCCCCATGTCGCATAACGAAGCCGCGGCCCCGATGCCCCACCACAGGCCACGTCTGAAGCCGGTCATCGTCGGCGCCCTGGTAGTGGCGATCGTCGCGGTTGCCGCCGGGATCGCGCTGCGCGCCCACGACTACAACCAACTGGTGCAGTGGACGGCCGATCAGGAGATCCCCACCGTTGCCCTGATCGGCCCGAACGCGCCAAGCGGCCTGCACGACATCAGCCTGCCCGGCCAGTTGCAGGCCTGGATCGACACGCCGATTCGCGCCCAGGTCAGCGGCTACCTGAAAAGCTGGAAGACCGACATCGGCGCCAAGGTCAACGCGGGCGACTTGTTGGGCACGATCGAAACGCCGGAACTTGATCAGCAGTTCGCCCAGGCCAAGGCCGGCCTTGCGCGCACCAAGGCCGATGCGCAACTGGCACAGATCACCGCCAAGCGCTGGAACAACCTGCTCGCGTCCAACTCGGTGTCCAAGCAGGAGGCCGACGAAAAAACCGCGCAGGCCCAGGTCGCCCAGGCCAACGTGCAATCCGCGCAGGCCGATGTTGATCGCCTCGCCGCGCAGGAATCGTTCAAGCAAGTAGTGGCGCCCTTCAGTGGCACGATCACCAATCGCCAGACCGACGTGGGCAACCTGGTCAGCGCCAATGGCGGCACCGGCTCCACCTTGTTCAATTTGGCCGATACGCGCCGCATGCGGCTCTACGTGGAGGTACCGCAAGGCTATGCCGGATCGATCACGCCGGGCCTGCCAGTCAAGCTGACCGTGCTGGAGCATCCCGGAAAAACCTATCGCGCCATCGAGATGGGTAGCGCCGGCGCGGTCGACCCGCATT
The DNA here is from genome assembly GCA_040508515.1 of Dyella sp. GTDB lineage: Bacteria > Pseudomonadota > Gammaproteobacteria > Xanthomonadales > Rhodanobacteraceae > JBEVMS01. Next base: position 8,221 of record JBEVMS010000045.1, read on the forward strand.
CGGGCAGCCAGTTGGTACAGTTTGAAGTGGACAACACCGACGCCGACCTGCTGCCTGGCGATTACGCCCAAGTGGCGGTTCCTCTGACCAACAATCCCAAGCTCATCACGGTGCCTGCCACCGCGCTGATTTTTCGCGCGCAAGGTGCGCAGGTGGCGGTGGTCGGCCCCGACGACCGGGTCCAGCTGCGTTCGATCCACATCGTGCAGGATCTGGGTAACGTGCTGAAGATCGATCAAGGCATCATGCCCGGCGACAAGATCATCGATCACCCACCCGATTCCCTGGCGCAAGGCAACAAGGTGCGCATTGCGTCCACGTCAGACGCCAACCCCACCGCCAAGAAGATGGGTTAAGACCATGCCAGCCACTTTGCATGCGATAAAGCGCAATGTATGGACGTATAGACTGCTAAGCGCCACCCTGTTGATGGCGCTTGGCGGATGCTCATTGGCACCGACGTATCACAAGCCAGCGGTCGCCATACCCGTCGCGTTCAAGGAAAACAGCGGCATTTGGCAAGCGGCGCAACCCAGCGATCAACTGCCACGCGGCGAGTGGTGGACCATTTACGGCAATAGCGTGCTGAATGGATTGGAAGCCCAACTTAACCAGGCCAATCCGACACTCGCCACCATGCTGGCGCGCTACGACAGCGCCCGCGCCTTTGAAAGCCAGCTGAGCTCGGGCCTGTTTCCGCACGCGGGTGTTGAAGCCAGCCCCGGGCATGATCGGCAGTCGGTCAATCGCGTCTTCCGCGGCCGCAACCAGCCCAACGAAAGCGACGATAACGATCTGAGCTTCAGCGCCGGCTACGAGTTGGACCTGTGGGGCCGCGTACGCAATGAGGTCGCCGCCGGCCGTGCGCAGGCCGAGGCCGCCGAGGCCGATACGGCCTCGGTCACGCTGAGCCTGCAAGCGCAACTGGCCGATGTGTATATCCAGCTGCAGGGTTACGACATCCAGGCCAAAATTCTCGATGACTCGATCCAGGCCTACCAGCAGGCGCTGACGCTCACGCAGGCGCGTTTCGCCGGAGAAATCGCCTCGCAACTGGACGTTGCCCGTGCCAAGGCGCAATTGGACGATGCCCAAGCGCAAGCATCGGAAGTGAGCGCCCAGCGCGCACTGGCCGAGCACGCCATCGCCAGCCTGATCGGTCAACCCGCCTCCAGCTTTTCGTTGCCGGTCGCGCCGGTGTCCTTGCAGGTGCCGGCCATTCCGCTGAGCGTGCCCTCGACCTTGCTGCAGCGCCGGCCGGATATCGCCGCGGCTGAGCGACGCACGTTTGCCGCCAATGCCGAAATCGGCGTGGCGCGTGCGGCGTTTTTCCCCTCGCTCAGCATCAACGCGATGGCCGGCTGGCAAAACACCAACAACGGCAACCTGCTGACTGCCGCCAACCAGTTCTGGGCGCTCGGTCCGTTGGCCGCGTTGCCGTTGTTCGATGGTGGCCTGCGCAAAGCGCAGGAGCGCCAAGCCAAGGCCAACCTGGACATCGCCGCAAGCGAATACCGCAGCCTGGTCTTAAGTGCCTTCCAACATGTGGAGGACAACCTGAGCTTGCTCAATCACCTGGGCCGCGAAGCCCAGCAGGAAAGCGATGCCGCCGCCGCCGCGCAGCAGGCGCAGGACATCGCCACCCATCGTTACCGCGAAGGCATCGTCAACTATCTGGAAGTGGTCACCGCGCAAACCGCCACCTTGGTCGCCGAACGCAATACCGAACAGGTGCGCACGCGCCAGTTGCAAGCCAGTGTCGACTTGATCCGCGCTCTGGGCGGCGGCTGGGACGGCGCGATGACCCCAGCCACCACGCAGGCGCCACCCGCGAAGGGCGAGCCCATCGCTCAAGCACGCTGAGCGTGTCCGGCCAGCGGCGTTCTGACCCACAGCAGCGATGCTTATGCACGATGCATCCGCGCAAAAAGCAAACGGCGGGCACGTGGCCCGCCGTTTTCCATCCTTGGGTTGAACTCCATTGCGATAAACGTTTGCCAGCAAGACTCCGTTGATTAGAACGGGTAGTAACGCAAGCTGGTAAAGAACATGTTGTCGCTGGCCGACGGCTCGCCACCGACGCCCGCGAAAGCGTCGCGGGTGGTGTGCGAGTACTGCGCGCCGAACTGCACGCGACCGAACTTGCCCTGGTAGAAGCGCCACCAGAAACCGAGCGTCTGCTGCTCGATCTTGCGCGTGTTGCCGGCGCAAGCCAGCGGCGACGCTTCGATATCGCAACCGCTGTTGACGTACAACGGGTTGCCGTAACCGTACGGCACGCCCGTGGCGCTGAAGAACGCATCTTTCTGCTGGCGCTCCTGGCCGGCAAATGCATAGACGTCCAAATCGCTGGTCGGGTGCACGGTCAGGCCAGCAAGCAGCATGGTCTCCTTGATCGGCGACAAGGTGCCATCGGGCTTGAAGGTCACGTCCGACAACTGCGCGGAGCCGTAACGACCGATGCCCTTGCCGGTCATCCCGGAGAACTGGAAGTCGAGGATCTTCGGCACCACCGGCAGCATCATGCCCAGACCCCAGCCGCCACCATGCACGCTGGTATTGGAACCGCCGAAGCGGCTCATGAACTCGCGGCTGATGCCGAACAGTTCATAGTGACCAAAGCCCGGATCCACCGCGCCCTTGACGATCACGTCAGGCACGTTGTTGAGCGAAACATTGTTGGTGGGGGCATAACCGGAACCGCCCGGCGCGTTGTAGGTCAGCCCAGCCGGAACCGGGTTGGAAGCGAACGTGGTCTGCGGGTTTTCCACCGACACGCCCAGCCACCAGGTCTGATTCCAATCCTTCACGAGACGCAACTGGTTCTGGCGCGCCCAGGTGAAGCCCGGCAGGTATTGCGCGTCGATCGTCGGCGGCAACACTTCGGTGCGCGGTGTGATGCCCTTGCTGTTCATGCTCAACAGCGACCAGGCGTCACCACCGAGCAGGTGCAGGCCCAGATTGTCCCAGTCGATCGTGGCGTAGACCACGCGGGTACGCGGAGTGAACGAATTGCTCTCGTTCTGGTTGGCGGTCGGCGCGGCCCCCAGGAAGTCCATCTCGTAATAGCCGGCGACATGGGTATTGGGCGTGATATCGCCCTGCGCCAACAGCGAGAGGCGGCTCTGGCGTTCGCTGAGGCGGGTCTCGCTGGTGTGCGAATTAGCCGTCTGCTTATAGGGGATGGACCAGGAGGACGCCATATCGGCATTCTCGTTGACCGAGCGGTAGATCGTCGCCGCTTCCACGAAGCCGCCGAGGGTGATCTGCACGCCCTTGTAGTCCAGCTTGCCAGCTTTGGCGTCGGCAACGAACTTATCGGTATCCGCCTGGGTCTTCTGCACCGCCTCGACCGTCTTGGCCTGCGAGACGTTGATATCGGACTGCGCGTCGGTGCGATCTTCCAGCGAAGCCACCTTCGCCTGCAGCGCAGAGATCTGCGCCTTCAACTGCGCCAGCTCGCTGGCACTGATGGTGGCCTGCTGCGGATCGGCAGCGGCGGACAAACTCGTGACGCTCAAGCCAGCGGCAATCGCCGCCGCAAGCAATTTCGAACGCATGGTGCTCTCCGTGATTAATAAAATGCCTCGTCATCCCAGCCCCCTGGGAGCCAACGACGAGATGGGGTTCCTGCATGTGCCGATTCTTTTTTCGGCTTGATTTGTTTGGCGGACGTTATATGGCCCAGACATGACAAGCCCATGACACCGGGCGTGGACCTAGCAGATATTCCACACGGAAATTTCCAGCTGCGTCCTGAAACCGCATCAAGACAAGCCTTTACCACCAAGGGCTGCGGAATAGCGCGCATAAAAAAAGCAGGCCATGCGGCCTGCCTCTTTTATGTATGCACTGCGCCGCTTTTTAGAACGGCGTATAGCGGAAACTCGTAAAGAACATGTTGTCGTCGGTAGTCGGCGCGCCACCGAGACCATCAAACGCTTCACGCTTGGTATAAGAGTACTGCGCGCCGAACTGCATCTTGCCGTACCTGCCCTGGTAGAACTTCCACCAGAAGCCCAGCGTGCCCTGCCAGATTTGCTTGGTGTTACCCACGCAAGTCGCCGCCGCCGCGCCATCGATATCGCAGCCGGCATTGTTGTAGAGCGGATTGCCATAACCAAATGGCAGGCCGTTGAAGTTGAACGCCTGCTTGTCCTCCTTCTCGCGACCGGCGAAGCCGTAGATATCCCAGTTCGCGTTGGCGTGCAGGGTCAGGCCCGCTTCTACCATCGACTCCTTGATCGGTGCCAGCGCGCCGTTCGGGTTGACCGTGACGTCCGACAGTAGCGAGGTGCCGTAACGACCGATGCCACGCCCTTCCAATCCGGTCAGCTGGAAGTCCAGCAGCTTCGGAACCAGCGGCAAGATCATGCCGCCGCCCACACCGCCGCCGTAGACGTCATGGCTGGCGCCACTGTAGTGATTATAGAAATCGCGGCCGATGGCGTAGATCTCGTAGTGGCCCCAACCCGGATCAACCGCCAGCT